>NZ_JARZAH010000110.1:0-1042 GCF_029892145.1 Kitasatospora sp. GP30 | reverse complement strand
GCTTCTTCTTCCCCATGCTCTCCATGATGGACATCATCCTTACCGGGGCCGAAGCCCCTGATCAGGGGTGTCCGTCAAAGCGAATCAAGCCCAGTCGGCACCGGGAGCGGCAGGCGCGGGGCCAGCACGGGGAGCCACCGCCGCTCCTTGAGCTGGAGTTCCGGGGTGGGGTCCATACGCTGCATGCGAACGGCCAACTCGTCCCCGAGGCGCCACATCTGGTTGCCCCAACCGCCCACCACCTCACGGATGGCCAGCCCTGCAAGGTCTGGATGTTGCTCTTGCAGCAGGTCGCGGACCAGGTCCGCAGTGATCTCGATCTCGGTGTCGGTCATGCGAAGTCACAGTACTGAGGTGGCAGGCGGAGCGGTCCTCGCTCTCCGGAACATCGCGCTGTGATCCCCCGGCATCACCAATTCGGTTTCAGAGAGCTACAGATCAGAGGCTTTGGACAGACCGGCCCCAAGTTCAGAGAAGCCTGCATACGCTGCCCCGTCCTTCGGCCTGACCCGGCCGAGAAGGACCGCCTCGCCGAGATCGCCGTCAACCTCGAAGCCCGGATCGCCGAGGCCCAACAGCGCGGCTGGCACGGCGAAGTCGCTGGCCTGGAGGCCACCCTCGCCGCAGCCCACGACAAACTCCGTGCCATGGGCGACCTCACCGACCGCACTCACACCTACCTCGGCATGCCCGCCATGGGCCGCCGCAGCGACTGAGCACGCCTCACCTGGAATCCGGCGGGCCTACCGGAACTGCCCGGCAGGCCCGCCAACGGCTCGGACGTCGAGTCAGCCTGGTTCTCTATTCCAGATCTTGTCGGACCTGTCCTACGGGAGTGGAGGCGCGAAATCGGGTGTCCCCGTGCTGAACGTCATGCGAGCATCGGCGGATGACCGACGAAGAGGAGTTGTCCGTTGCCGACCTGGTCGGCAAGCGACTGCTGCGGGTGGGCTTGATTCGCTTTGACGGACACCCCTGATCAGGGGCTTCGGCCCCGGTAAGGATGATGTCCATCATGGAGAGCATGGGGAAGAAGAAGCCG
>NZ_JARZAH010000109.1:0-1180 GCF_029892145.1 Kitasatospora sp. GP30 | reverse complement strand
CTTGACTCTGTCGGGATCTTGGTATTCGGCCGCCTGGGACCGTGGTGGTGCGTCAGTCTTGCGGGTGTACGAGGCCCGTGAGACTGGCGAGGAGTGAGAGATGTCGGTGCGTCCCCGTCCGGGCGCCGAGGTACCGGCGCTGACCGCGAGGATGGCGCGTGCCAGCAACCCCGGTGGTACGACGGCGATGTGGGTGTGGGACCGCCTCGACGGTCTGTGGAGCGACGAGGACTTCGCCGACTGGTACCCGCGTGATGGGCGCCCTGGGCTCTCACCCGCCCGGCTGGCCACGGTGAGCGTGCTGCAGTTCCTGCTCGGGCTCTCCGACCGCGACGCCGCCGAGGCCGTGCGCTGCCGCATCGACTTCAAATACGCGCTCGGCCTTGACCTCGACGACCCCGGCTTCCACCACAGTGTGCTCACCGACTTCCGCGACCGCCTGCTGGAGGACGGCCGGGCGGACCGCCTCCTCGACCTCGCCCTGGCCCGACTGAAAGACGCCGGACTGGCCCGCGAGCGCACAACTCAGCGCACCGACTCCACCCACGTCCTGGCCGCCGTGCGCGACCTGACCCGCCTGGAGCTGGTCACCGAAGCCATGCGGGCGGCCCTGGAGGAACTCGCCCGCACCGCTGGCCACGCGCTGGTCGGCCTGGTCGAGGAGGAGTGGGGCCGCCGCTACGGTCGGCCGGTGCGCCTGGGCAGGAACCCCACCCGGCCCAAGACCAGGATCAACACCACCGGGGCAGACGCCCGCCGCCTGCTCGAACACCTGGCCAGGAACCATCCCGGTCTGCTGAGCGGCCCCCAGGTGCAGGCCCTGCGGCAGATCCTCGTTCAGAACTACTATTGGGACACCGTCGGCCGTCTTCGCTGGCGCGACGATGACGACGACAGCGGCCTGCCGCCCTCCGCACACCGGATCGTCTCGCCCTACGACCTGACGGCCCGATACGCCCGGCGGGGGCAGGTCACCCGCTGGACGGGATTCCTCGCGCACGTGACCGAGACCTGCTCCACCGACGGCGCCAATGTGATCACGGACGTGGCCACCATGCCGGCGACCACCGCCGACACCGAAGTCCTGCCCGGCATCCACACCCGGCTGGAACACCGGGGACTGCGGCCCGACCAGCACCTGGTCGACGGCGGCTACACCTCCCTGGTCCACCTGGAGCAG
>NZ_JARZAH010000108.1:0-1195 GCF_029892145.1 Kitasatospora sp. GP30 | reverse complement strand
TGGGCTTGATTCGCTTTGACGGACACCCCTGATCAGGGGCTTCGGCCCCGGTAAGGATGATGTCCATCATGGAGAGCATGGGGAAGAAGAAGCCGCGCCCTCGTCGCTCGTTCACGCCGGAGTTCAAGGCCGAGATCGTCGAGCTGTGCCGACGTGGCGACCGCTCGGTCGGTCAGGTCTCGAAGGACTTCGACCTGACCGAGACCACGGTGCGGGACTGGGTCAAGCAGGCCGAGATCGACGCCGGCGAGCGCAACGGTCTGACCAGCGACGAGCGCGACGAGTTGGCGCGACTGCGGCGGGAGAACCGCCGGCTGCGTGAGGATGTGGACATCCTCCGCCGGGCCACGGCTTTCTTCGCGACGGAGACCCGGTGACGGTGCACCCGTTCATCGAGGCGGAGAAGCAGGCAGGCCACAACGTCAAACGGGCGTGTGAACTGCTCAAGGTCTCCCGAGCCGCCTTCTATGCCCGCCGCACCGCCACCCCCGGCCCCCGCGCGGTACGCGACGCGGAGCTGACTGAGAGGATCGCCGAGGTCCATGAGACCTCCCGCGGCACCTACGGGGCCCCGCGCGTGCACGCCGTCCTGCACCGCGAGGGCACCATCTGCGGCCGCCGAAGGGTCGCGCGCCTGATGCGCCAGGCCGGCCTCGAAGGCCGCCACCGCAGGCGGCGACAGCGCACCACGATCCCCGACCCGCAGGCCGCCGCCCGGCCGGACCTGGTCCTGCGCGACTTCACACCCGACCCGGTGGCCCTCGATGCGCGCTGGTGCGGCGACATCACCTACATCCCGACCGAGGAGGGCTGGCTCTACCTGGCCACCGTCATCGACATCGCCTCCCGCCGCGTCGTCGGCTGGGCCACCGCCGATCACCTGCGAACCGAACTGGTCGCCGACGCCCTGCGGGCCGCCTGCCGAACCCGCCGCCCGACCGGGTCGGTGGTGTTCCATTCGGATCGCGGCTGCCAATACACCAGCCGCGAATTCGCTGATCTCGCAATCGAGTTCGACGTTCGGCTGTCGGTCGGCCGCACCGGCCAGTGCTGGGACAACGCACTCGCCGAGTCTTTCTTCGCCACACTCAAGCGGGAGTTGCTCGGTGACCGCCCCTGGCCCAGCCGAGCCACAGCACGGACCGCGATCTTCGAGTGGATCGAAGCCTGGTACAACATACGCAGGCTGCACAGC
>NZ_JARZAH010000107.1:0-1321 GCF_029892145.1 Kitasatospora sp. GP30 | reverse complement strand
AGCCGCCGTGCGGCATCTCGGCGACCAGCGGGATGTGGGTGTTGATCCAGACGCAGCCGAAGTCCAGCCGGCGCGACATCCGCATCGCCCGGGCGTGGTCCTTGGTCCACACCGAGGAGGCCAGCGCGTACTCGACGCCGTTGGCGTACGACACGGCCTGGTCCTCGTCGGTGAACTTCTGCACCGTGATGACCGGGCCGAAGACCTCCTGCTGGATGATCTCGTCATCCTGCAGCAGGCCGGAGACCACGGTGGGGGCGTAGAAGTAGCCGACCTCGCCGACCCGGTGGCCACCGGCCTCCACCTTGGCGTGGGCGGGCAGCCGCTCGATGAAGCCGGAGACCTGGGCGAGCTGGTTGGCGTTGTTCAGCGGACCGTAGAGCACGTCCTCGTCGTCGATCCCGCCGGTCCTGGTCTCGCCGGCGGCCTTGGCCAGCGCGGTGACGAAGGCGTCGTGGATCGACTCGTGGACCAGCACCCGGGTGGCGGCGGTGCAGTCCTGGCCGGCGTTGAAGAAGCCGGCCACCGAGATGCCCTCGACCGCCTCGGCGATGTCGGCGTCCTCGAAGACCACCACCGGGGCCTTGCCGCCGAGCTCCAGGTGGACCCGCTTGACGTCCTTGGCGGCGGACTCGGCGACCTGGATGCCGGCCCGGACCGAGCCGGTGATGGAGGCCATCGCCGGGATCTGGTGCTCGACCATCAGCTTGCCGGTCTCCCGGTCGCCGCACAGCACGTTGAAGATGCCGGCCGGCAGCTCCAGCTCGGCGATCGCGGCGCCGACGATCTCGGCCAGCAGCACGGTGGAGGCCGGGGTGGTGTCGGAGGGCTTGAGCACCACGGCGTTGCCGGCGGCGATGGCCGGGGCGAACTTCCAGACCGCCATCATCATCGGGTAGTTCCACGGCGCCACCTGGGCGCAGACGCCGACCGGCTCGCGGCGGATGATCGAGGTCATGCCGTCCATGTACTCACCGGCGGCCTTGCCCTCCAGCAGCCGGGCGGCACCCGCGAAGAACCGGATCTGGTCGACCATCGGGCCGATCTCCTCGGACTTGGTCAGGCCGCGCGGCTTGCCGGTGTTGCGACACTCGGCGTCCACCAGCTCGTCGGCCCGGGCCTCGACCCCGTCGGCGATCTTCAGCAGCAGCTTCTGCCGGGTCGACGGGGTGGCGTCCCGCCAGGTCTCGAAGGCGGCCGCGGCCGAGGCCATCGCCGCGTCCACGTCCGCGGCGCCGGACAGCGGGGAGGTCGCGTACGCCTCACCGGTGGTCGGGTCGACGATCTGCAGGGTGCGGCCGTCGGCCGCGTCGACGAACTC
>NZ_JARZAH010000106.1:0-1444 GCF_029892145.1 Kitasatospora sp. GP30 | reverse complement strand
CCAATGCCGTTGCTTGAATTCGAGAACAACTGCCGCGGAACGGGTGACGGTGTCGGGGCGGGGTCGTTGGTCCAGTTGTGCATCCGTGGAGTGGCTTGTCCGACGAGGTACGGCTTGGTGTCCTGACCGAGTGGGTGCCGCCGGGGTTGGTGGACCAGGCGCTGGCGGAGTGCCGTCGGCGGGACCGGCGTCCGGGGGCGCTGCCGTCCCGGTTCATGGTCTACTACGTGCTCGCGTTGGCGTTGTTCCATCAGGACTCCTACGACGATGTCGCGGAGAACCTGGTGGGTGCATGGTCGGATATGCACGAGGCGATCCCGAACAAGTCCTCGTTCGCGCGGGCTCGGCGGCGGCTGGGCGAGGCGGCGCTGGAGGCGGTGTTCCGGAAGCTGGCCGGGCCGGTGGCGCCGCTGGGGCTTTCGGGTGCGTTCTACCGTGGGATGCGGGTCGCGGCGGTGGACGGGTTCGTGCTGGATGCGCCGGACACACCGGCCAACCGGGCCGAGCTGGGCGGGCTCCTGGACGTGCGAGGTAACCCGGCCGGGTTCCCGCAGGTGCGGGTGGTGACCTTGACGGAGGCCGCGACGCACGCGTCGGTGGACGCCCGGGTGGGCGCATTCAGCGGCGGGGAACGGGAGTTGGCGGTGGCGATGGCTGGCAGCGCGGCGGGGATGCTCGTCATCATGGATCGCGGCTTCCCAGGCGTCGAGCTGTGGAAGGCCTACACGCGGGCCGGGGCTCACCTGCTCCTGCGGGCCCGCTCAAGCGTGGCCCGCCGCCCGGTCGAGCACCTGCCGGACGGCACCTACCTGGCGCGGATGAACCTGGCCGGACAGAAGGGGAACCACCCCGGCGGGGTGTTGGTGCGCGTCATCGAGTACCAGGTCGACGGCGGCGAGGTCATCCGCCTGCTGACCGATCTGATGGACCCTGACGCCTTCCCCGCCGCGGAGTTGGCGGCCCTGTATCACGAGCGCTGGGAAGCGGAGACCGCCTATCGGCAGATCAAGACGTTCCAGCGCGGTGGTCTGGCGATCCTGCGCTCCGCCGACCCGGAACTGGCACGCCAGGAGGCGTGGGCGCACTTGATCATCCATCACTGCCTGACTCGGATCGTCATGCGCGTCGCCGACCGCGGCCGGCTCGACCCCGACCGGATCTCCTTCCTCAAGATCCTCAAGCACGTCCGGCGCAGCGTGGTCCGGCAGAGCCAGCACGCCCCGGCCAGAATGAAGCAGTTCCTGGCGAACATGGCAGCGAAAGTCCGCCGCAAGCTCGACAGCGGCCCCAGGCGGCTCAGGGAAGCCGACCGGCTGCTGAAACGCGCCGACGGCCGCTACTCAATCCGCAAGGCAGGTCAACCACGTCGACCGACCCGACGTGTCCCAGCAAAGACCATCACCCTGAACCCTGCGATAGTTCACTGAGTCGAGCAACGGCATTG
>NZ_JARZAH010000105.1:0-1519 GCF_029892145.1 Kitasatospora sp. GP30 | reverse complement strand
GGCTTCTTCGGCGCCAACTCGGCCCACCCGTTCGAGAACCCGAACGGTTTCACCAACTGGCTGGAGATCTTCCTGCTGCTGGTGATCTCGTTCTCGCTGCCGCGGACCTTCGGCAAGATGGTCGGCGACAACCGCCAGGGCTACGCGATCGTCTCGGTGATGGCGCTGTTCTGGACGGCCTCGGCCGTGCTGATGACCTTCTTCGAGACCCACCCGACCGGCCAGGCGCTCAAGGCGGCGGGCATGGCGATGGAGGGCAAGGAGCAGCGGTTCGGGCCGTGGGCCTCGGCGCTGTTCGCGTCCTCGACCACGCTGACCTCCACCGGTGCGGTGGACGCCGCGCACGATTCGCTCACTCCGGGTGGCGGCGGGGTGGCGATCTTCGACATGATGCTCGGTGAGATCGCGCCCGGCGGTACCGGTTCGGGCCTGTACGGCATGCTGATCCTGGCCATCGTGGCGGTCTTCGTCGCCGGTCTGATGGTCGGGCGCACTCCCGAGTACCTGGGCAAGAAGCTCGGTGGCCGGGAGATGAAGTTCGCCTCCCTCTACATCCTGACGACCCCGGCCATCGTGCTGATCGGCACCGGTGTGGCGATCGCGCTGGGCGGCGAGCGGGCGAACATGGGCAACGGCGGGGCGCACGGCTTCTCCGAGGTGCTGTACGCCTTCACGTCGGCGGGCAACAACAACGGTTCCGCGTTCGGCGGTTTGACCGTCGTCTCGCCCTGGTGGGACACCGCGCTGGGTCTGGCGATGGTGCTCGGCCGGTTCCTGCCGATCGTCTTCGTGCTGGCGCTGGCGGGTTCGCTCGCCAGGCAGCAGCCGGTCCCGGCGTCCGCCGGCACCCTGCCCACCCACAAGCCGCTCTTCGTCGGTCTGCTCTCGGGCGTCGTCTTGATCGTCGTCGGCCTCACCTACTTCCCGGCCCTGGCTCTGGGGCCGATCGCGGAAGGTCTGCACTGATGTCCACCACACTCACTCCCGCACCGGCCGATCAGGGGACGGCCCCCGCACCGCACAGAGCGTCCAGCGGCCTGCTGGACCCGAAGCTGATCGTCAAGTCGCTCCCCGACGCGGTGAAGAAGCTCGACCCCCGGGTGATGTTCAAGAACCCGGTGATGTTCGTGGTCGAGGTCGGCTCGGTGGTCACCACCGTGTCGGCGTGCGCCAACCCCTCGGTCTTCGCCTGGGCGATCACCATCTGGCTGTGGCTCACCACGATCTTCGCCAACCTGGCCGAGGCGGTGGCCGAGGGCCGCGGCAAGGCCCAGGCCGACACGCTGCGCAAGGCCAAGACCGAGTCGGTCGCCCGCCGCCTCGTCGACTGGCCCGCCTCGCAGGCCGAGGAGGAGGTTGCGGGTACCGCGCTGCAGTTGGGCGACCACGTGGTGGTCGAGGCCGGGCAGGTCATCCCCGGTGACGGCGACGTGGTCGAGGGTGTCGCCTCGGTCGACGAGTCGGCGATCACCGGTGAGTCCGCGCCGGTGATCCGCGAGTCGGGCGGTGACCGCTCGGC
>NZ_JARZAH010000104.1:0-1579 GCF_029892145.1 Kitasatospora sp. GP30 | reverse complement strand
AGTGAACTCGTCCTGTTGGAGTGGCACGACCCGCACGGTGAGTTCCTCGCCTGACAGGTCAGCGCCAGGGAGCTCGATGCCTTCGACGGCTTCGGTATCGAGGTCGACCGCAGAGCCTGTTTTGTTGTCGCGTCGGCTCTTCAGTTCTTCGATGCTGTCGTCGTTGGAGTCGTCGCTGGTGTTGCGCGGGGCGTCGTAGTCGGTTGCCAAGGCGGTGCCTACTCGTCAAGGGGCGGTCGGGGGAGGGGAACAGCTGTCAGCATGCCTGGTCGGCGTGGTATCGGCACCTGCGGGTCTGCTCTTGCAGGTCCTCGCTCGTCTTGTTCGTCTTGCTGGTGCTCTTGCGGGCGGCTGGGGGCTTCGTCTGCCCGCGGCTGGAGGTGGAGACTTTAGCGAGCCAGCCCAGCACCTGCGCAGATCGGTCAGTTGTTCTCGTTGGTTGGTGAAAGCGGGTTATTCCCCCGGATGGACGTGCGACGCAAGGTCAGAAGGGCACCTCGACAGACGAGTTGGACCGCATCGTGACCCGGCGAAATCGAATCGCGTACACGGGAGACCGGGCTGGGCGCGGCCGAGCGATGATCGCCGTCTCCGAAGTTGAGGCGGACCTCGTCCTCGTCAGCGAGATCGTCACCGCCCTGGATGAAGAGACCAGGCGTTGACGCGCGGAGCAGCCGACAACGTCACGTGAGACGAGCCCGCTGATCCGCGGCAACTGGCATGGTGCTCCGACTCTCGATCTTGAGCCGCCTTGGCGTCCACACGTGCCAGAGGGGCGCGCACCGCCGCCGAGCCTTCGGCCTACTGGCCCGCCCGCGCAGTAACGGGGGGAGGTTAGATCTGCCGGTCCGGGTCGGAGAAGGTCAGGCCGCCGGCCGCGAGCGGACGCCGGGCCGGGGCGGGTACGGCCACGGTCTCGCCGGGCGGCTGGCGGAAGTCGGCGCCCTGCTCGACCGGCAGCGGCCGGCGCCCGCCGGCCTGGGCGGGAAGGGACGCGTCGTCGGAGAATGCGGGCAGCGAGAGGCTGCGACGGGCAACGGTCATTGTCGTAGTCTCGCAGCCCGGGCAGCGGGGTAGGGCCGGATCGCTATCACCGGTGGTAAATCTTTGGTCCGGCCAGCGGGGCCACAAACGGCTATACCTGCCCCGGCCCGGACGCGCGGTGGGGCGGGAATTGGGATGCCGACGGCTGGATCGCGGAAGGCCAAGCCCGGAAGGCCGGCGCCAGCGCGCCACCGCGGTCCGCGAACTCGCCGCGAAGGGCCTGTGCGAGCTCGCCTCCGACCAGCTTCTGCAGCGGCTGCGCGACCACGACGCCCACTTGTCGGCCGGGTTCCATCGCGCGGTCGCCGGCACTGGGGCGGATTTAGGTCAAGCGCCTGTGGTGTGGCTGCCGCTGTCCGACTGGGCTGAGGAACAACTGCGTTCGCGCGTCTACGGGGTCGTGGAGGCCTGAGTGCCAGCAGCAACGTTGTATGGCTTGTTGCTGCCTGCTGCCTGCTGCCTGCCGCCTGCCTTCCGCTTTCCGCTTTCCGAGGGCCCGGTCGGGTCCGTACAGGGCCAGGTCCATATGGACTGG
>NZ_JARZAH010000102.1:0-1655 GCF_029892145.1 Kitasatospora sp. GP30 | reverse complement strand
CCACCGAGCAGACCAACAGCAAGCAGCACTGACCGCCGACCAATAGCAGCTCCAAATTGGAGCCACGCCGCGCCAGGGCCCGTAGCCCCAGCCCCAGCCCCAGCCCCAGCCCCAGCCCCAGCCCCAGCCCCAGCCCCAGCCCCAGCCCCAGCCCCAGCCCCAGCCCCAGCCGCGTTCCCGCCACCCCGCCCCCACCGCTCACCGACCTCCACCAGGGAGTGCGGCCGGCACCGACCGTGCCACGGCAACCGGTGAACCGTTGGCAAGGCATAGCCCGGACCATCGAACAGGGCCCAAAACGACACCGGCGCCCCAAGAGCCAGCCCGCCCCACCAATCCGCACCTGCACCACCTGCAGCGAACCAGCCACCTGCCCACGCCCAGCCGGGCTGCCCCGCCACGCCAGGCCCCGCCCGACCGACCAGGCCACCGCCCCGGCGACCACCGGCCCCGACCAGGCCGACGAAAACCGACCCCTCGCACCAGTCATCCCCCTGCGCCGATCCCGCAGACGCCGCTGAAGCCACCCGGCGGGATCGAGCCGGGAAACCGCGGCCCGGCGCATCGCCTCCTCAGCCGTCTCCCTCGCCAGCCACCAGACCCGCCGCTGCTCGCCCGACAGGCCGTCAGGCGCAGGCAGACGCCGCAGCCCGACCGCCGCGTCCTCGATCGCTGCCGCCTTGACTGGTCGAGTAGTACCGACACCGCCGGCACCTCCCACCGCCCCGACACGGCGACCGACCCCAGCACCCTGCGCGCCCGGCGGTGCACGGCGACGAACCGACGCCCCATCCAGCAGGAGAAGAACCCTTCGACACGACGCCCACAGCCCCGCCAACGAGCGAGCCCACCACCAGTACCCCCCGCCGCGCAGACCCGGGGCCGGCAGTTGCTCGGCCTGCTCGGCAGCCCAGGGCGATGGGGTTTTTCCATTCCCGGGTGATGGGATTTCTGCATGTTGGGGAGTTCCGAGATGAGTGTTGTACCGGGATTTTGCATCAGACCGTCAACGGGTGCTCTGGGTCGGTTGGCTGACGGATGGTGGGGTGGAATTCCTGTCGTTACACAGTCGAAGCATGATGCATTCTGGCGATGGTGTTCGGGCGGGGAATGGAGGTTTTGCCAGGAAGTCCTGGCAGGCGATTTCTGATACAAGGTAACGGTTGCCTCAGCGGCCGTTCTGACGCATTGTCGGGCTTGCAGTGGTATCCCGCTCCGACCCAAGAGGTTCAGACCATTATGAGAGGTGTAGACCATGAGTCTGGCAGTCCTGCGTGGATTGGTGGTGAGGTTGCGCGGGCGACCGAGCGGTGACAGTATGTGCTGGCGGCCGGAGACCGGCGACGGGTCCACCCGGGTGGTACAGACTGAGGCAGGCCCCGGGCCGGGCACCCCCTCCCAGTCAGCCAGGCGCACGGAGTGCGCCAAAACCCCCAACTTAACAGCAAAAATACCCACCATGGCCCAGCCAGATACGGGCTGCGCGAACCCCGACCACCAAGCCGTCGGCCACCTCGACCACCCGGCCGGCACCACCCGCTGGCCTGGCGGCCCGGCGGGCCGCGACTACACTCTGCGACTCCGTCACGGAGTGACGGCGCGTCACACCGTCACGTTAGTGACGGCGCGTCATGTCCGCGGAGCGGCCGGCGCGC
>NZ_JARZAH010000101.1:0-1809 GCF_029892145.1 Kitasatospora sp. GP30 | reverse complement strand
GACTCTGTCGGGGATCTTGGTTTTCCTTGATCACTGTCCTTGGCGCCACCAGCGGGGGCGGGGCAGTTCGTGAGCGTCGAGGTACTGCTGGAACGCCGTCGGCGGTCGGGGCCGGTAGGCGGAGTCGTCTGGCTCCTGGGTGCTGAGGCGTTCGATGTTGACGGCGATCGCTGTCAGGACGTGTTGGACGTGGGTCTTGGCCACGCCGTGGTACCGGCAGCGGCGCATCCGGTGCCCGTTGACCAGCTCGTTCATGGTGCCCTCGATCCCGGAACGGGAGGCATAGACCCGCTGCCAGTGCGGGTCTTGCTGATCGGCGCGGTTCTGGGCCTGGAGATCGTGGAGCCGACGGGGGAGGAAGTTCAGGGTGCGTCCCTTGCGCGGATCGTTCGAGCGGGTGCACCCGCTGCGGTGGGGACACGGGCCGCAGTGCCGGGCGTCGAATGCCACGACTGTGTAGGGCGCTTGGGCGGGCGGCTCGGACCAGATGCCGCTGGTCTTCCCGCCCGGGCAGGTGACCTGGCGGCGGTCGAAGTCGACGGTGAAGTCCTCACGGGTGAAGCCGGTACTGGCCTTGCTCTGCCAGGAGTTGTCGGACTTGACCGGGCCGATGACCTCGATGCTGTGGGACCGGGCAGCGGTGTCCATCAGCGCGACGGACGTGTAGCCGCCGTCGACCAGGTGCTGGGCGGGCAGCAGCCGGCGCCGCTCGAGCCGGGTGTGGATGCCCGGCAGGGCGACGCTGTCGCCGGTGGGGACGGTGGTGGCCACGTCCGTGATGACGTTGACGCTGCCCTCGTCACAGGTCTCGGTGGTATGCGCGAGATAGCCGGTCCAGGTCCGGTGGCCGCGGCGGACGTAGCGGGCCTCGAGGTCGTAGGGGGACTCCAGGCGCCGCCCGATGGGCGGCAGACCGTCCTTTTCCGCCCGAGGACGTAGTCGTCCCCGAGCATCGATGAGGAAGTGCTGCACCAGGATCTGCCGCAGCGCCTCCGCCGCGGGCCCCGGTGCCGCTCCTGGGCGGCGGCTGCGGAGCCGTTCCAGGAGGTCGGCGGCGTCGCTGCCGGCCTGCTTGAGCCGGGCGGCCGGATGGCTGGGCTGGCTCACCAGGCGGACCTGCCGCCCGTAGCGCAGCGCCCAGTCCTCGGTCACCAGAGCGTCGAGGAGTTCTGGCGTGGTGCGGGCGCACTCCTCCAGCGCGGCACGGACCGCTTCCAACACCAGCTCCAGCCTGGTCAGTTCGCGTACCGCAGCCCGCAGATAAGTGGAGTCGGTACGCTGCTGGCCCCGTGCCTTGACCAGCCCGGCTTCCTTCAGCCGGGCCAGCGCGAGATCGAGAAGGGCGTCGGCGCGGTGGTCCTGGACCAGCCGGTCACGGAAGTCGGACAGCACACTGTGGTGGAAGCCGGGATCGTCGAGATCCAGCGCGAGGGCGTACTTGAAGTCGATCCGGCAGCGCACCGCCTCAGCCGCCTGCCGGTCGGACAGGTTGAGCAGGAACTGCAGCACGCTCGCCGTGGCGAGCTGAGCCGGCGACAACCCGGGCCGTCCATCGCGCGGGTACCAGGAGTCGAAGTCCTCGTCGCGCCACAGCCCGTCCAGCCGGTCCCGTACCCACATCGCCGTGGTGCCACGGGGGTTACTCGCCCGAGCCACCCGAGCGGTCACGGAAGGAACAAGCTCGCCAGAACGCGGGCGGAGAGACACCAGCTCACCTCGGAGAAGACGAACGACCTGCGAAAAGCCGAGCCTGCCCGATCAACCCGCCTCTCCGCCCGAGAATCTCAAGATCCCCGACAGAGTCGCTCA
>NZ_JARZAH010000100.1:0-1844 GCF_029892145.1 Kitasatospora sp. GP30 | reverse complement strand
CAGCAGCCTCGGTTACCGCAGTCCTGCCGAGTACGAGACCGTGCTGGCGGCCTGACCACCGCACCAACGGTGTCCGTCAAAGCGGAGCAAGCTCAATCAGGGCGTCAGGTCGATGACCCGAACCGGCTGGCCCTTCCAACGCAGGGGATCGACGGTGGCGACCACCGCGCCGTCCGGGCATTCCGTCGGGGCGGCGGTGTGGCGAGTGTGAGCCTCTGCCCAGGTGTTCTCGGCGGCGAGTGCCAGGGCGGCGGCCAGGTCGAGATCGAGGACGGTGACCGCGGGCAGGGCCGCAAGGTGTTCGGCGGTGCCGGGGCGTTCGCGGTCGGCTTCCTCCAGGGCGCAGCCGGGACGTAGAGGTACCAGCCGCCCCCGGCGTGAGCGCGGTGGATGAGGCGGGAGGCCAGCTGGTTGCCGCGGCCGGCGGCGACCATCGCGGTGTCGTCCAGGACGATGTGCAACTCGTTCACCGGGCGCCGCCGGCTTCGGCCAGGCGCCGATCGAGCTCGGCGTCGAGCTGGGCGGTGTGGTCGGCGTCGGGCGCGTAGCCGTTCCAGTCGGCGAGCGCGATCCGGGCCTGTCCGGCGCGTTCGGCGCGTTCGGCGGGGGTGAGCAGGGTGTCGGCCAGGCGGGCGAGGTAGGCGCGCAGCGAAAGGTGTTCGGCGGCGGCGATCTCGGCGAGGCGGTCGCGCGCTTCGGCGGGGATGCGGAGGTGCTGTCACGTTAACGGGTACTTGATCATCTGATGCTGTATCGGGGTGTTTTGGGGCCGGTCTCGGGGCTTGGGTCAGGCCGCGGCGGGCAGGCGGCCGGTGTTCCCGGTGACGTGGTCCCAGATGGTGAAGCGGAGGGTCATCTCGAGCCGGTGTTCGGCGGCGGTGCGCAGATGTCGTCGGGTGCGGAAGTGGGGTGAGATGCCGCTGAACGCGGACAGGAACCGCTGTGCCGCACCCACGGAACGGACGCCTTTCATCGCGCACTCGCGCTGCCTTGTCGGCTGGTGGGAGTTTTCGGCCCGGTTGTTCAGCCCCTTGTGCGAGCGGTGCTCGACCGAGGGCATGAGCTCGCGGTGGGCGACACCGTGGGAGCGGAGCTTGTCGGTGACCAGCACCCGCGGGACCCGGCGCTGCTTCTTCATCAGCTTGGCCATGAAGCGCTTGGCGGCCTTCGCGTCCCGGCGGGACTGGACCAGGATGTCCAGGACGTTGCCGTGCTGGTCGACGGCCCGCCACAGGTACTGCCGCACCCCGTTGATCTTGATGAAGACCTCGTCGAGATGCCATTTGTCGCCCGCCGTGGGCAGCCGGCCAGATGGCGGGAGGTGAGGTGGACTTCATCGAGTTGGGTGGTGGTCAGGTGTCGGGCTTCCCAGATGACGGCAGCCATCTCCGTGGCCCGGGAGTGGAGCGGCGGCAGGTCGTTCGGCAGGTGGATGCCGCCGAGTGCCGCCAGGTCGGGGCGGGGACGCCGAGCATGCCCGCGAAGCCGGTCATCAGTTCGGGGTGGTGGTCCGCCGCCGCGCTGCTGTCCGGAGGGCTGGCCCGCCCTCCTGGCGCCGCTGGGTGGGTGGCCGTCAGGCCGCTGTAGGTCGTTGACACCCCGGTCGCCATCGAGGGAGATGCCGACGTGAACTTCAGGGGAGGTGCGGGGCCGCTTCGGGCCACCAAGACGCCCACCAGCTCAGTGGGCGGGGCTCGGACAGTGTTCGACCTTGCTGCGGCCGGGTTCGGACTGCTGTGCCGCCCTCGGCCAGCCTGGCCGGCGGCTACACCTACCTCGCCGGGCCGGGAATCTGACCCCGTGTCTCGGGTTTCCTTTCCGGGGCGTCCCGGTGGTCGCACGGC
>NZ_JARZAH010000099.1:0-1862 GCF_029892145.1 Kitasatospora sp. GP30 | reverse complement strand
ACCGGTGGCACCAAGGTGCTCTCCGACAAGATCGTGGTGAAGATCGCCACCGAGCCCGGCAAGTCGTTCATCGACCGGATGATCGCCCTGGTCGAGGGCGCGGCCCGGCAGAAGACCCCGAACGAGATCGCGCTCAACATCCTGCTGGCCTCGCTGACCATCGTCTTCCTGGTCGCCGTGGTCACCCTGCAGCCGATGGCGCAGTACGCGGGTGCGCCGCAGTCGATGATCGTGCTGGTCGCGCTGATCGTGGCGCTGATCCCGACCACCATCGGCGCGCTGCTCTCGGCGATCGGCATCGCCGGCATGGACCGCCTGGTGCAGCGCAATGTGCTGGCGATGTCGGGCCGCGCGGTCGAGGCCGCCGGTGACGTCAACACCCTGCTGCTGGACAAGACCGGCACCATCACCCTGGGCAACCGCCAGGCCGCCGAGTTCCTGCCCGCCGAGGGCGTGTCCAAGGACGAACTGGCCGACGCCGCCCAGCTGTCCAGCCTCGCCGACGAGACCCCCGAGGGCCGCTCGATCGTGGTGCTGGCCAAGACGGACTACGGTCTGCGGGCCCGCGAGCAGGGCGAGTTGACGCACGCCACCTGGGTGCCGTTCACCGCCCAGACCCGGATGTCGGGTGTGGATCTGGAGGAGGCCGACGGCCTGCACCAGGTGCGCAAGGGCGCGGCCGGCTCGGTGGCCAACTGGGTCACCGAGAACGGCGGTTCGGTTGGCAACGACGTCGCCCAGCTGGTCGACGGCATCTCCGCGGCCGGCGGCACGCCGCTGGTCGTCGCGACGAAGATCGCCGAAGCGCCGGCCCGCGTCCTGGGTGTGATCTACCTCAAGGACGTGGTCAAGGAGGGCATGCGCGAGCGGTTCGACGAGCTGCGCCGGATGGGCATCAAGACCATCATGATCACGGGTGACAACCCGCTGACCGCCAAGGCGATCGCGGACGAGGCCGGTGTGGACGACTTCCTCGCCGAGGCCACCCCCGAGGACAAGATGGCCCTGATCAAGAAGGAGCAGGAGGGCGGCAAGCTGGTCGCGATGACCGGTGACGGCACCAACGACGCACCGGCGCTGGCCCAGGCCGACGTGGGCGTGGCGATGAACACCGGCACCATGGCGGCCAAGGAGGCCGGCAACATGGTGGACCTGGACTCCAACCCCACCAAGCTGATCGAGATCGTGGAGATCGGCAAGCAGCTGCTGATCACCCGCGGTGCGCTCACCACCTTCTCGATCGCCAACGACGTCGCCAAGTACTTCGCGATCATCCCCGCGATGTTCGCTAGCGTGTACCCCGGTCTGAAGACGCTCAACATCATGGGCCTGCACAGCCCGACCTCGGCGATCACCTCGGCGATCATCTTCAACGCGCTGGTCATCATCGGGCTCATCCCGCTCGCCCTGCGCGGTGTCAAGTACCGCCCGGCCAACGCCAGTTCGCTGCTGGCCCGGAACATCGGGGTGTACGGAATCGGCGGCCTCATCGTGCCGTTCATCGGAATCAAGGCGATCGACCTGATCGTCCAGTTCATCCCCGGCCTGAGCTGACCGGCGGAAGGAGGAGAAAGACAATGTCCAAGCCCCTGCCCGCCGCGGTACGCACCTACGCCACCGCCGTGCGGATGCTGCTGGTACTGACCGTGATCCTGGGTATCGCCTACCCGTTGCTGGTCACCGGGATCAGCCAGGTCGCGTTCGCCGACAAGGCCAACGGCTCGGTCGTGAAGTCCGACGGCAAGGAGATCGGGTCCAGCCTCCTGGGCCAGAACTACAACCTGCCCAAGAAGAACCCCAACGACCCCAACGAGCAGGCCCAGCCCGACCCGAAGTGGTTCCAGCCGCGCCCCTCGGTGGCC
>NZ_JARZAH010000098.1:0-1962 GCF_029892145.1 Kitasatospora sp. GP30 | reverse complement strand
AGCGAGCGAGACCTTCGCTGTCACTGGACCGGCCGGCCTCGCGACAGCGCCCACATGTCAACTGACCAGCACGGACGTGGTTCTTGGCACCTACAACCTCGGCCCCCCATTGCGGCCGGTCACCGGCGTTCCCGAACCGGTGGGCGAGGCAATCACACGATCGTGCAGCCGAGTTGGAATCGGCAGGCGCGAGGGCGTACAACTGCGGCAACAGGGCCTCCTGGCGTGTTCACGGTCTTCGACAGACCCGAGCTGCACCAGGGGCGCTGCTTTCATGCACAGCGCCCGACAAAACCACCCGACCGAGCTACCGCAATCGAACCCATGTCCACCGCGATCAGCACGACAACGGCTGGCCAGGTCGCCAAGCCGGAGCCGCCCCAACCCGGCCGTTGACCATGTTCGCGGGCTCACTTCCGAATCTTCGACCAGTCACCCCGAGGGCGATAGGCACGGCCGTCCCCGACCTGCTTCATCCCGCCGGGAACGACGTCCCCGTGGTATGGATATTGCTCCGTCACCGCGGCCAGCAGGAACTCCAGGAAGCCGCCCTCGAACAGGTCCCACTCCAGCATCGAGTCGAACTTGGCGGTGATCGGCCACTGGTCCGGGTCCGGGCCCCGCATCAGCCAGAAGAAGTGGTCGGAGTTGTAGTTGTTGCCCCACTTCAGCAGTCCGCCCTCGGTCGGGAACAGCGGATACGGGCACTCGTCGTGGTCCCCGCCCTCGTAGGCCTGGGCCAGCATGGCGCAGTATCCGTATGGTTCCGTCGTGAAGTAGAGGAATCCCTCGAAGCCGACCGGTCCCCCGACGTAGGGACCGAGCGCTGTCGATGGTGTGTAGATGTGCAGCTCGTCGCTGATGCTGACCATCCCGTACCGGTCGGCGAACGCCCGGTAGTCCGCGGGCAGCTGGACACCGAGCTCCTCGCGCCCGAGCTCCCACCGGACCGGGACCACTCCGCCCGCAGGCGGCGGCCCGATCACCGCGCCGAGCCTCTCCAGCATCTCCTCGATGTCCACGTCCACTCCCGTCAACCGCCCGCTCCCGCCGAGGCTATCCGTTACCGGTGACACCGGGGGCGGGAGGGCAAGGCCCCGCGGTGTCCTGGCACCCGAGCTGTGCGGGAGGCCTCACTTTCATGCCCATCTGATCAGAGGGCCACCCCACTGGGTCGGCGGGCTCGAACTCACGATCACCAAGATCGATTGAGCAACAGCTACTGAGCTTGACGCTGTCGGGGATCTTGGTCGCTGCGGCGTCAGCTGACGGCCCGCCAGGACCGCAGGCGCTGGATGCCTTGCTGGTCGAGGTGGTTCTGGAAGGCAGTCGGTGATCGTGGGGGTGTGCTCTCGCCCGGAGACTGCCGGCTGAGGCGTTCGATGTTGACGGCGATGGCGGTGAGCACGTGCTGCAGGTGGGCCTTGGCCAGGCCTCGGTACCGGCAGTGGCGCATGCCGTGGCCGTGGGCGAACTCGCAGATCGTGCCCTCGATGCCGGACCGCACCGCGTAGCGCTTGTGCCAGGCCGGTTCCTGCTGCTCGGCACGGTTGCGTATCTGCAGTTCGTGCAGTTCACGCGGAGGGAATCCCACATTGCGGGCAGCGTCGCGGGAGGTGGTGCACTTGGCCCGGACCGGGCAGGGCTGGCACTGGCTCTTGGTGAAGCGGGCCACGATCAGCGGGGCGGCGGTCGGTGAGGATGTCGGGTAGGGGCCGTGCCAGCCCCGGCTGACCTGGCCCTGCGGGCAGGTGACCTCCTGGCGGTCGAAGTCGATGCGGAAGTCGTCACGGGCGAAGCCCTCGCCCTGGTGAGTGGGGTTGCCCGGCAGCGGTCCGACGACGGTGATCCGGTGCTCGCGCTCGGCCTGCTCCAGGTGGACCAGGGAGGTGTAGCCGCCGTCGACCAGGTGCTGGTCGGGCCGCAGTCCCCGGTGTTCCAGCCGGGTGTGGATGCCGGGCA
>NZ_JARZAH010000097.1:0-2290 GCF_029892145.1 Kitasatospora sp. GP30 | reverse complement strand
TGTCGGCGGCGGCTGAACCGTGACCCACTTTGGACGGTTGAGTTCTGACCCTCGCGTCGTCGTTGGCCTTGTTCAGTCGTTGTCGGTGGTGCGGGTGCGGCCGAGTTCGCGGCCCCGCATGCGGTAGGACTCGCCCTTGAGGGAGTGGACCTCGGCGTGATGGACGAGTCGGTCGATCATGGCGGCGGCGACGGTCTCGTCGCCGAAGACCTCTCCCCAGCGTCCGAACGGCTTGTTCGAGGTGACGATCACGCTGGCCCTCTCGTATCGGTTCGAGATCAGCTGGAAGAACAGGTTCGCGGCCTCGGCCTCGAATGGGATGTAGCCGACCTCGTCGATCACGATCAGCGGGTAGCGGCCGAGTTTGACGAGTTCGTCCTGGAGGCGTCCGGCTTGGTGGGCGGCGGCCAGGCGGTCGACCCACTGGGAGGCGGTAGCGAACGCGACCCGGTGTCCGGCCTGGCAGGCGCGGATGGCGAGCCCGGTGGCGAGGTGGGTCTTGCCAGTGCCCGGCGGCCCCAGGAAGATCGCGTTCTCCTTGGCCGCTATGAAGTCCAATGTTCCCAGATGGGAGAGTTGTTGGCGCGTCAGGCCGCGCAGGTGGGTGACGTCCAGTTCTTCGATGGTCTTGATCGCGGGGAAGCGGGCGGCTCGGATGCGGCCCTCGCCTCCGTGGCTGTCGCGGGCGGAGACCTCGCGCTGCAGGCAGGCGACCAAGTACTCGAGGTGGGTCCAGGACTCGGCCTGGGCGCGTTCGGCGAGGCGTTCGGCGGCGTCCAGCAGGGCGGGGGCCTTCATCGCGCGTGCGTAGAAGACCAGGTCGGCGGCGGTCTGGCGGCCGGTGCGGGCCGCCTGGCCGTCGGGCTTGACGGCCTCGGTCGTGGTGGTGCGGGCCATCAGGTGCCCTCCTCTTGTCCGGCGCCGCCCTCGATGAGGGTGAACATGCGGTCATAGGTGCCCAGTTCGCGTTGCTCGACCTCGATGCCGAGGCTGTCGGGGGCCAGGAGGGCGGCGCGGGCGGCGTGCACTCGGGCTGCCTGTTGGTGGATCACCTCGCCGCGCAGGACGCGGGCCGCGGCGGCGTGCTCGGGGTCGGTCAGGCTCTGGTGCTTGGCCCAGCAGCGGGCATGGCGGGCCACGATGTCGTTGCCGGCGATGACGGTGACCTCCTCGTTGTCGGCGCGGACCATCACGGTCTTGCCGATGGCGCGGGGGTGGACGGAGTAGTCGTTGGTGTCGACGCGGATGTAGTGGTCGCGGCCGATGCGGGTGTGGAAGCGCCACCAGTGGGGCGGGCTGACGGGTGGGATGGTGAGCATCGCGGCGCGGTCGGCCTCCCAGCGGTCCACCGGGCGGGCGTCGATCGAGCGGTGCTGGCGCCGGTTGGCGATCTGCAGCCAGCCGGCCAGCTGGGTGTTGAAGTCGGTGGGGCCGGTGAACGTGCGTCCGGGCAGGAAGCTGGTCTCCAGGTAGCCGTTCGCGCGCTCGACCAGGCCCTTCGCCTCCGGGTCGCGGGGCCGGCAGAGGTGGATCCTGACCGCGAGCAGGCCGGCGAACGCGGCGAACTCGCTGGTCAGTTTGCCTTTGCCGACACCGGTCTCGTTGTCCCAGACCAGCATTTTCGGAACGGCTCCCCAGCCGCCGGCGAGCAGGCGCCAGTGGCCGTCGATCAGATCGCCGGTCTGCCTGGAGGGCAGCATCCGGGCAGTGATCACCCGCGAGTAGCCGGAGACGATGACCAGGACCGGGGGCCGGCCGCACTGGCCGTAGCCGAGCGGGATGTCCACCGCCGGGAACCAAAAGTCGCACTGGGCGAGCTCGCCCGGCTGGTAGACCGTCCGCGAGACCGGATCGGCGGGCAGGTAGGCCGGTCGCAGCTCGCGCACGCGTTCCTTGAGGATCGTCAGCCCGCGCTGCCAGCCGATACGCTCCGCGATCACCGTGGCCGGCATCGTCGGGGTCTGCTTGAGCAGCTCGCGGATGGCCGGCTCGACCGCGTCCACCGCCGAGCCCTTCAGCGGGCGCTGGTAGACCGGCGGCCGGTCGGTGGCCAAGGCTCGTTTCACCGTGTTCTTCGAGATGCCCAGGTGCCGGGCGATCGCCCGGATCGGCATCTCCTCGGCCCGATGCAGCCGGCGGATCTCAGCCCAGTCCTCCACGGGAATCACCCTCTCCTCCTGACCCTCGACGGGGATCAGGATGATCAGACGATCGCAAGAAGGGTCGGATTTACTCCGGTGGGTCCCGTTTCATCCGCCGTTCAGCGGTCAGTTTTCAACCGTCGCTGAGA
>NZ_JARZAH010000096.1:0-2481 GCF_029892145.1 Kitasatospora sp. GP30 | reverse complement strand
GGGTAGGGTCGGCCGAGCGGCGAGGTGCCTGCCGGTGCAGGCCCTTTTCCGCTCGGCCTCCCTCCGAACCGGACTGGCCCGTTTCCGAGCATCCGGCTCTCCAGTGACTACTGCGTGAGCCTCGGGCTCGGCTTCCCGGTGTGGATCCGCTCGTGGCAGGCGCCGCAGACCACGAGGGCCTTCCGCCGGCGCTTGGCCATGAGGTTCGCCCATTCGGGGGATGGCCCGTCAAGTCGGGTGAGGTCGTTGAGTGACCTGATGTGGTGAACCTCCACCTCACCAGTCTGTTCACAAACCTCGCACCGATTTCCCTGGAGTCGACGGATCACCTCCTTTTGCGGGTAGACGGAACCGGTCAGACGATCGGTCAGTTCGGCCGTCTTCTGCCGCTTTAGAGGAATCCCTCCGAACCGTGCAACCAGCTCCTTCCTGTTGTCGCGAGGCATGCGTGCCTCGAAACAAGTGCGCGACCCGTACGGGGTCTGGATCTTGGCCTTGAAGCGGACCGCCATCTTCGACACCGTTGAGCCGTGCTTTCTTGCGAGGGTCCTGAGCATTGCTGTTTCCATGACCCATCGCAGCCTGTGAAGTCGGAAGACGTCACCGGCCATCAGGTAGTACTGGACGACTCCCCGGTACTCGACGGCGAACTTGCCGACGATGACGTAGTCGGTTTCATTCACCAATGAGTTCTGGCACGCGGGTTTTCCGCCTGCCATATACGGGGATGACTTGGCCTTGATCACTGTTTTGGGCACGTGCAGAGTGATTGCCCCGTTGAGGGATCGGCGGTTTCTCCGATCCGTCCCGGAGGGGCGTCGTGTTCTGCGGTCCGTGCTCGCCGTCGCGATCTCGTATCCAAGGAATCTCGCCCTGCCTGTTCGGGCGTGGGTGATCAGCGTTTTGTCCTGTGACATCTCCAGCTTGAGATCTTCACGCAGGAACGTCGCCAGACGCTGTTTGATTTCCCCGGCCTCGGCCTTCGGCCCGACGAACCCGAGGAGGGTGTCGTCGGCGTACCGCACGTATCGCAGCCTGCGGTAGCCGGGATCGTAGGGGTCCTGGCTGGGCAGCGCGTGCAGCCGTCGGTAGAGGGACCGAGCCTCGGTCCGGTCGCCCTTTCGTCGGGCTCGTGCGATTGCCGATTCCACTCGGCGGTATTCCGAGCTACGAGCTCGGAGGCCGCCTCGGGTGTATTCCGGGATTAATTCCTTCTCGACAAACGTATCCAGTTTATGCAGGTAGATGTTGGACAGGATCGGTGAGGCCACGCCGCCCTGCGGGGCTCCGCTGAGCGTCGTGTGCCAGGTCCAGTCCTCCAGGTATCCGGCTGTCAGCATGTTCCGCACCAGCCGCAGGAACCGGTTGTCGTGGACGTTCTCGCCCAGGGCTCGAAGCAGGACCCCGTGGTCCAGGCTTCCGAAGCAGTCGGCGATGTCGCCCTCGATGAACCAGGTCGTCCCCGTCCAGGTGTTTGCCACTTCGCGCAGTGCGGTGTGGCATCCTCTCCGGGGCCGGAATCCATGGGATCGGCTGGAGAAAGCCGGCTCGTAGTACGCCTCCAGCAGGAGACGCACCACCTCGCCGACCAGCTTGTCCGACCAAGTGGGCAGGCCGAGAGGACGAGTCTTCCCGCTCTGTTTCTTCGGGATATGAACTCGCCTTACCGGACGGAATCGATAGCGTTCGTGACGCATTGCATCGATAATGCGATTGATCCGTCCCATCGACATGCCGTCCACGGTCTCCTGCGTGACCCCTGGTGTCATCGCCCCCTTGTTGGAGTAGATGCGTCCGTAGGCCAGCAGATACAACTGCGGGTTGAACATCTGTCGATACAGTTCCCCACACGGCAGACCACGCCTGCCGCGCTCACGCAGGACACCCAGCACCGTTTCGGCGCTCTGCATTTCGCATACCTCCCCGTCCTCGGGTGTCCGATCACCTGGCCCCCTTCGCCCGATGTGGACGGCTTTCCCGTCCTCCCCGGCCGGTCGTGACTCCGGCGACTACTACGGGGCCTCCGTCGCCATGGGGCTCGCGCCCGTTAGGCGATCCCACGTTCGTCTCTGTCGTACGTCATAGCGTGACGTAGGCGTCCCATTCATCTCCTTGAATGCCCTCACTGGGCATCGCTCCTGTCCCCGAGAGTTGCGGATCCCGTTCAACGCGGCCTCCGCAGGGATGGCACCGGTTTCAGGCGTCTTTCCGGTGGATGTGAACTTCCATCTCCTGGAGATTGGGATTCAAGCAATCAAGCTTTCGCCATATCGCGCGGGCCTTCCCGACGCACCGTCCCTTACGCCTGGACCCGGTCGCCGGTTTCCTGGCATGCTCTTGTCCCCTTCACCTTTCGGATCCAGGTAAGCCATTAGGCCCAGGAACCTCCTCTCGATTTCCTCCCGGTTATGTCGGGGATACGACAGAGCGCCTCGTGGCGCACTTGAAGCGTTCGACCTTGCCGTTGGTCTGCGGTCGGTA
>NZ_JARZAH010000095.1:0-2500 GCF_029892145.1 Kitasatospora sp. GP30 | reverse complement strand
ATGAGAGCCCTTATAGCGAGGCCCAGTTCAAGGCCACCAAATACATGGCCGACTTCCCGCGGCGGTTCGAATCCCTGGCCCATGCCCGCGAATGGTTCGACGCCTTCATCTCCTACTACAACCACGAGCACCGGCATTCAGGCATCGGCCTCCACACGCCGGCCAGCGTCCACTTCGGCACCGCCGAGGAGATCCGCGACCAGCGCGCCGCCACCCTCGTCGAGGCCTACGCCCGGCATCGCGAACGCTTCGGACGCCGTCCCCGGCCGCCCGAGATCCCGCAGACAGCATGGATCAACGACCCCAGCAGGCGCGGGGAACCTGCACCACAAACCTCATAGCATCACGACCGTCTCACTGGACTTGAAATCTTCCGTCGCGTCTGTCTGCCGCTGGCGGACTGCGCCAGAGCCCTGAACTCCCGGGCGGGGCCCGACGCGACATGAGTACGATTCCGGCATGACGGGGACCGGCGGGAATCTGGTTGGCGGGCGCTATCGCCTCACAGCGGTGGTGGGGCAGGGGGGCATGGGCCGCGTCTGGCGCGGCTGGGACGAGGTGCTCGGACGCCAGGTTGCGGTCAAGGAAGTGCTGCCGGCCCCCGAACTGTCCGCCGAGGAGCGGTCCCAGCTCATCCGCCGAACCAAGGTGGAGGCGCAGGCAGCGGCACGGCTGAGGCACGCGGGGATCATCACCGTGCACGATGTGGTCGAGCAGGACGGCGTGCCGTGGATCGTTATGGCGTACGTTGATGGTCCCTCGCTCGGCGCTCTGATCGCCCGTCAGGAGCGGCTGGGCTGGGAGCAAGTAGCCGTGATCGGGGCGCAGATGGCTCAGTCCCTCGCTCACGCGCACAGTGTTGGTGTGGTGCACCGCGATCTCAAGCCGGACAACGTCCTCATGGACGGCGAGCAGGCGGTGCTCACTGATTTCGGGATCGCCCGGATCCTGGACACCGCCTCGACGCTGACCGCGACGCATACCGTGGTCGGGACACCGCAGTTCATGCCGCCCGAGCAGTTGAACGGTCAGGCGGTGGGGGCGTCCGCAGACTTGTGGTCCTTGGGGGCGACGCTCTTCACTGCCGTGGAGGGGCATCCGCCCTTCACCGGTCAGACTCTGATGGAGATCCTCACCGCCGTACTGGTGAAACCGGTGCCCACGGCCGCGCATGCCGGACCACTCGCGGACGTCCTGGCCGCGCTCCTGGTCCGGGAGCCGGGCATGCGGCCGGATGCGGCGGAGACGGCACGCCGCCTGCTCGCCCTCATCGCCGTTCCCTCGCCGGCGCCCTCACCCGCTCTGCGTGCCACGCCGATCCGGACGGTACCGGATCTGCCCATGAGCGCGGGCCCGTCCCGCCCCGAAGCCGCCCCCGGTCTGTCGGCCGCCCCCACCGAATCCGCAGCAGCACCTGCCGCCGCTCCCGCCCCGAGTTCAGGCCGGGTGACGGGGATGCGGAGGCGCACCCTGATCCTCGGCGGCGCCGGCGCCGGTGTTCTAGCCGCCGCCGGCATCGGGGCGGCGCTGTCGCAGATGGGCGCCAGGCCGGCGAGGCGGTCCGATATCCATGGGGCGCTCCTGGCGGCCAGCCTCGCCACTCCCGACACCTACATCAATGTGTACGCGGTGGCCTTCAGTCCTGACGGCAAGACTCTCGCCGCTGGCGGCGAGGGCAGTCTCCGCCTGTGGGACGTCGGTGCCAAGAGCTCCATCGCCACTCTCGGCGGCGACACCGTGAAGTCGGTGGCTTTCAGCCCTGATGGCAAGGCGCTCGCCAGTAGCCTCGACAACGGGGTCCGCCTGTGGGACGTCGCCTCCAAGAGCTCCGTCGCCGATCTCCAAGGACACACCAGCTACGTGCATGGGGTGGCCTTCAGCCCTGACGGCAAGACCCTCGCCAGTGGCAGCGAGGACCGCACCGTCCGCCTGTGGGACGTCGCTTCGAAGAGCTCCATCGCCACTCTCGACGGGCACACTAGCGGCGTGTCCGCGGTGGCTTTCAGCCCTGACGGCAAGACCCTCGCCGCCGGCTGCGACGGCAACGTCCGCCTGTGGGACGTAGCGTCCAGGAGGTCCGTCGCCACTCTCGATACGCATGTCAGCAGTGTGTCCGCGGTGGCCTTCAGCTCCGACGGCAAGACCCTCGCCGCCGGCTGCGGCGACTACGACGTCTACCTCTGGGACGCCGCTGCCAAGAGCTCGGTCGCCACTCTCCGAGGAACCGGCGGTGTGTCCGGGGTGGCCTTCAGCCCTGACGGCAAGACCCTCGTCAGTGGCGGCGACTATCACAGCGTCGGTCTGTGGGATGTCGCGTCCGGGAGCTCCATCGCCACTCTCGACGGACATACCGAAACCGTGTGGTCCGTGGCCTTCAGTCCCGACGGCAAGACCTTCGCGTGTGGTGGCCACGACGGCAGCGTCCGCCTGTGGAACCTGGTGTAGGGACAGGAGGCCGCGAGAGGCACCGTTGCCTTCTTCTCTTGCGGGAACTCCTCAG
>NZ_JARZAH010000094.1:0-3176 GCF_029892145.1 Kitasatospora sp. GP30 | reverse complement strand
CTGAGGACAAGCCCTCGGCCTATTAGTACCGGTCAGCTCCACCCCTCACAGGGCTTCCACATCCGGCCTATCAACCCAGTCGTCTACTGGGAGCCTTACCCTCTCAAGGAGGTGGGAGTGCTCATCTCGAAGCAGGCTTCCCGCTTAGATGCTTTCAGCGGTTATCCCTCCCGAACGTAGCCAACCAGCCATGCCCTTGGCAGAACAACTGGCACACCAGAGGTTCGTCCGTCCCGGTCCTCTCGTACTAGGGACAGCCCTTCTCAACACTCCTACGCGCACAGCGGATAGGGACCGAACTGTCTCACGACGTTCTAAACCCAGCTCGCGTACCGCTTTAATGGGCGAACAGCCCAACCCTTGGGACCTACTCCAGCCCCAGGATGCGACGAGCCGACATCGAGGTGCCAAACCATCCCGTCGATATGGACTCTTGGGGAAGATCAGCCTGTTATCCCCGGGGTACCTTTTATCCGTTGAGCGACGGCGCTTCCACAAGCCACCGCCGGATCACTAGTCCCTGCTTTCGCACCTGCTCGACCCGTCGGTCTCACAGTCAAGCTCCCTTGTGCACTTACACTCAACACCTGATTGCCAACCAGGCTGAGGGAACCTTTGGGCGCCTCCGTTACCCTTTAGGAGGCAACCGCCCCAGTTAAACTACCCACCAGACACTGTCCCTGATCCGGATCACGGACCCAGGTTAGACATCCAGCACGACCAGAGTGGTATTTCAACGGCGACTCCACAACAACTGGCGTTGCTGCTTCACAGTCTCCCACCTATCCTACACAAGCCGAACCGAACACCAATATCAAGCTATAGTAAAGGTCCCGGGGTCTTTCCGTCCTGCTGCGCGAAACGAGCATCTTTACTCGTAATGCAATTTCACCGGGCCTATGGTTGAGACAGTCGAGAAGTCGTTACGCCATTCGTGCAGGTCGGAACTTACCCGACAAGGAATTTCGCTACCTTAGGATGGTTATAGTTACCACCGCCGTTTACTGGCGCTTAAGTTCTCAGCTTCGCCCCGACGAATCAGAGCTAACCGGTCCCCTTAACGTTCCAGCACCGGGCAGGCGTCAGTCCGTATACATCGCCTTACGGCTTCGCACGGACCTGTGTTTTTAGTAAACAGTCGCTTCTCGCTGGTCTCTGCGGCCACCCCCAGCTCAGGCAGCACGTGCCATCACCAGGAGGGGCCCCCCTTCTCCCGAAGTTACGGGGGCATTTTGCCGAGTTCCTTAACCATAGTTCACCCGAACGCCTCGGTATTCTCTACCTGACCACCTGAGTCGGTTTGGGGTACGGGCCGCCATGAAACTCGCTAGAGGCTTTTCTCGACAGCATAGGATCATCCACTTCACCACAATCGGCTCGGCATCAGGTCTCAGGCACATGTTGCGCGGATTTGCCTACGCAACGCCCTACACCCTTACCCCGGGACAACCACCGCCCGGGCTGGACTACCTTCCTGCGTCACCCCATCGCTCAGCTACTACAGGCTTGGGTCACCGGCTCCACCACTCCCCCTTGTCCGAAGACTCCGGGGCGGCTTCACGGGCTTAGCATTACCTGGTTCGCCGTTGGCGCTTCAAAGCGGGTACGGGAATATCAACCCGTTGTCCATCGACTACGCCTGTCGGCCTCGCCTTAGGTCCCGACTTACCCTGGGCAGATCAGCTTGACCCAGGAACCCTTGGTCAATCGGCGCAAGAGTTTCCCACTCTTGTATCGCTACTCATGCCTGCATTCTCACTCGTATACCGTCCACGACTCGATTCCTCGGCCGCTTCACCCGGCACACGACGCTCCCCTACCCATCCACAGCGCCGTTGGGCGTATTCTGTGAATGACACGACTTCGGTGGTGTACTTGAGCCCCGCTACATTGTCGGCGCGGAATCACTTGACCAGTGAGCTATTACGCACTCTTTCAAGGGTGGCTGCTTCTAAGCCAACCTCCTGGTTGTCTCTGCGACTCCACATCCTTTCCCACTTAGCACACGCTTAGGGACCTTAGTCGGTGTTCTGGGCTGTTTCCCTCTCGACCATGGAGCTTATCCCCCACAGTCTCACTGCCGCGCTCTCACTTACCGGCATTCGGAGTTTGGCTAAGGTCAGTAACCCGGTAAGGCCCATCGCCTATCCAGTGCTCTACCTCCGGCAAGAAACACGCGACGCTGCACCTAAATGCATTTCGGGGAGAACCAGCTATCACGGAGTTTGATTGGCCTTTCACCCCTAACCACAGGTCATCCCCCAGGTTTTCAACCCTGGTGGGTTCGGTCCTCCACACGGTCTTACCCGCGCTTCAACCTGCCCATGGCTAGATCACTCCGCTTCGGGTCTTGGGCATGCAACTGAGTCGCCCTATTCGGACTCGCTTTCGCTACGGCTACCCCACACGGGTTAACCTCGCTACACACCGCAAACTCGCAGGCTCATTCTTCAAAAGGCACGCAGTCACGGCTGGCCGGCAAACCGACCAACGACGCTCCCACGGCTTGTAGGCACACGGTTTCAGGTACTATTTCACTCCGCTCCCGCGGTACTTTTCACCATTCCCTCACGGTACTATCCGCTATCGGTCACCAGGGAATATTTAGGCTTAGCGGGTGGTCCCGCCAGATTCACACGGGATTTCTCGGGCCCCGTGCTACTTGGGAGATGAGCAAGCAAGCCGCTAATGTTTCGTCTACGGGGGTCTTACCCTCTACGCCGGACCTTTCGCATGTCCTTCGACTACACCAACGGTTTCTGACTCGCCGACCGGCCGGCAGACCGATCAAGCTCATTCCCACGACCCCTCAAGCGCAACCCCTGCCGGGTCTCACACACTCAAGGTTTAGCCTCATCCGGTTTCGCTCGCCACTACTCCCGGAATCACGGTTGTTTTCTCTTCCTGCGGGTACTGAGATGTTTCACTTCCCCGCGTTCCCTCCACATACCCTATGTGTTCAGGTATGGGTGACAGCCCATGACGGCTGCCGGGTTTCCCCATTCGGACACCCCCGGATCAAAGCTCGGTTGACAGCTCCCCGGGGCCTATCGCGGCCTCCCACGTCCTTCATCGGTTCCTGGTGCCAAGGCATCCACCGTGCGCCCTTAAAAACTTGGCCACAGATGCTCGCGTCCACTGTGCAGTTCTCAAACAACGACCAGACACCCACACTC
>NZ_JARZAH010000093.1:0-3852 GCF_029892145.1 Kitasatospora sp. GP30 | reverse complement strand
GGCCTGTTCATCGAGGTCAGCTCGCACCCGGTCCTGGTTCCGGCGATCGAGGAGGTCATCGGCGAGCAGGACATCGCCGCTGCGGCGATCGGCACGCTGCGTCGTGGTGAGGGCGGTTGGCCGCGTCTGACGGCGTCCTTGGCGCAGGCGTTCGTCAACGGCGCTCCGGTCGCCTGGCCCACTCTGTTCGAGGGCACCGGCGCCCACCGCGTCGACCTGCCCACCTACGCCTTCCAACGCCAGCGCTACTGGCTTGACGTGCCGCTTCGCGACGACACCGCCCCGCTGGACCCGGCCGACGAAGCCTTCTGGCAAGCCGTCCAGGGCGAGGACCTGGAGGGACTGGCCCGCATCCTGGACCTGGGCGACGACGCCCACGGGACTCTGGGCACCGTCCTGCCCGCGCTCTCGACCTACCGCCGACGCCGGCGCGAGAACTCCGTGACGGAGTCCTGGCGTTACCGCACCGTCTGGCGTCCGCTGCCCGACCGTCCGGGCGTGCTGGTGGGCGGTGGTACATGGCTGGTTGTCGTGCCGGCGGCCCGCACCGCGAACGAGTGGCTGCCGCTGATGCTGGACGGGCTGCGGATCGCTGGTGCTGACACCACCGTGCTGGAGGTCGATGCAGCCTCCGTCGACCGTGCCGGCCTGGCCGAGCGCCTCTCCGGCGTGGGCGAGGTGGCGGGTGTGCTGTCGCTGCTGGCGCTTGACGAGGGGGCGCACGCGCACGCCGACTCGGTGGCTGCGGGGGTGGCGGGGACGCTGCTCCTGGTGCAGGCCCTGGGTGATGCGGCCGTGTCCGCTCCGCTGTGGACGGTCACCGGTGGTGCGGTGTCGGTGGGCGCGGAGGACCGCGTGCTGAGCCCGCTTCAGGCGCAGGTGTGGGGTCTTGGCCGGGTGGCGGCATTGGAGCACCCGGAGCGCTGGGGTGGTCTGGTTGACCTGCCTGAGGTGCTGGACGAGGGCGTGGTTCGGCGCCTGGTGGGTGTGCTGGCATCCGGTCCCGGCGCGGGTGGTGTGGTCGAGGACCAGGTGGCGGTTCGTGGTTCGGGGGTGTTCGGACGGCGTTTGGCGCGTGCGGTGCCCACCGGTCCCGAAGCCGTGCGTGACTGGCGTCCGTCGGGCACGGTGCTGGTGACGGGTGGCACGGGTGCTCTGGGAGCACACGTGGCCCGGTGGCTGGCCGGCCATGGGGCCGAGCATCTGCTGCTGGTCAGCCGGCGTGGCCCGCAGGCGCCCGGCGCGGACGAGTTGTCCGCCGAACTGGCCGCGCTGGGTGCGAAGGTGACGATCGCGGCCTGCGACATCGCCGACCGCGACGCCCTGTCCGCGCTGCTGGACGGCATCCCGGCCGAGCACCCGCTGACCGCCGTCTTCCACACCGCGGCGGTGCTGGACGACGGTGTACTCGACTCCCTGAGCGTCGATCAGTTGGACAGCGTCGCCCGGGTCAAGGCTGCGTCGGCCCGCCATCTGGACGAGTTGACACGCAGTCAGAACATCGACGCCTTCGTGCTGTTCTCGGCGCTGGCCGGCACCTTCGCCGCGTCGGGCCAGGGAAACTACGCACCCGGCAACGCCTTCCTGGACGCGCTCGCGGAGCAGCGTCGGCACGACGGCTTCACCGCGACCTCGATCGCCTGGGGCGTCTGGGGCGGCGCGGGCATGGCCGACGGCACGGCGGTCGGTGAAGTGGCCCGCCGGCACGGGATTCCCGCGATGGACCCCGATCTCGCGGTCGCGGCCATGAAGCAGGCGCTTGACCGCGACGAGACCTTCCTGGCCATCGCGGACATCGACTGGCCCCGGTTCGCGGTCGCCTACACCGCCACCCGGCCGAGCGCCTTCCTCAGCGAGTTTCCGGAGGTCCGTGAGGTCACCGCCGGTGTGAGCCGCAACGAGCGCGCGGCCGGCGCGGCCGATGCACTGCTGGAGCGGCTGGCGGGCAAGAGCGCCGAGGACCAGGTCCGGCTGCTGGCGGACCTGGTGCGGGACCACGTGGCGGCGGTGCTTGGCCACAAGTCGGCTGGCAGCATCGATCCGAAGCGGGCGTTCCGCGACCTCGGCTTCGACTCCGTCGTCGCCGTCGAACTCCGCAACCGGCTGACCACGGCCACCGGGCTGCGACTGCCGGCCAGCCTGGTCTTCGACTACCCGACGGCCGTCCAGCTGGCCGAGCACCTGCACCGCGGTCTCACCCGGCAGGATGACGAGGCTCTGGAGGAGCGGGCCCTGGCCCAGGTGAGCGGGGTGGACGAACTGCTGGCCCGAACCGCGGAGAACGGGGACCTGCACGCGGTGGTGCTGACCCAGCTCGAAGAGGTCCTGGCGAGGTGGAAGAGCGGTGCGTCGGACCAGGGTCGGCCGGCGGAGCGACCCGATCTCGGAGCGGCGACGGCTGACGAGCTGATCGCCATGCTCAACCGCGACTTCGGCAAGTCGTGAGCAGCAGCAGTTCTTTGCAAGCTTTGGTCGAGTGCGGGGAGAGGGCTTTCTGATGGGCAACGAGAACGAGCTGCTGAGTCACTTGCAGTGGGCGACGGCGGAGTTGTACAAGTACCGCGAGCGCGCGACCCTCGCGGAGCAGCGGGAGCGGGAGCCGATTGCCATCATCGGCATGAGCTGCCGGTACCCGGGCGGCGTGCGCTCGCCCGAGGACCTGTGGCGGCTGGTTGCCGACGGGGTGGACGCCCTGACGCCCTTCCCGGTGGACCGCGGCTGGGACATCGACGGCCTGTACGATCCGGACCCCGACAAGTCGGGTGCCTCCTACGTCCGGAACGGTGGATTCCTCGACAGCGCAGCCGAGTTCGATGCGGACTTCTTCGGCATCTCGCCGCGTGAGGCGATGGCGATGGACCCGCAGCAACGGCTGCTGCTGGAGACCTCCTGGGAGGCGTTGGAGCGCGCGGGCTTCGACCCGGAGTCGCTACGGGGCAGCCGGACCGGTGTGTTCGCCGGGACCAACGGCCAGGACTACGCGGCGCTCGCCCAGGGCGACCCGACCCAGCTGGAGGGGTACTTCGTCACCGGCAACACGGCTGCCGTGGTGTCGGGCCGGCTGTCGTACTCGCTGGGCCTGGAGGGGCCGGCGGTGACGGTGGACACGGCGTGTTCGTCGTCGCTGGTGGCGCTGCACCTGGCGGCGCAGGCGCTGCGGGCCGGCGAGTGCGACCTCGCGCTGGCCGGCGGTGTGACCGTGATGTCCAGCCCGGGTGCGTTCGTCGAGTTCAGCCGCCAGCGCGGGCTTTCGGCGGACGGCCGGTGCAAGGCGTTCGCGGATGCCGCGGACGGCACCGGTCTGGGTGAGGGCGTCGGACTCCTGCTGCTGGAGCGGCTGTCGGACGCGGTGGCGAACGGCCACAATGTGCTTGCGGTGGTGCGGGGTTCGGCCGTCAACCAGGACGGTGCCTCGAACGGGCTGACCGCGCCGAACGGCCCCTCCCAGCAGCGGGTGATCCGGCAGGCGCTGGCCAACGCGCAGTTGACGACCGGCGACGTGGACGTGGTGGAGGCGCACGGGACCGGGACGCGGTTGGGCGACCCGATCGAGGCGCAGGCGCTGCTGGCCACCTACGGTCAGGGCCGGGATGTCGAACAGCCGCTGTGGCTCGGCTCGGTGAAGTCCAACATCGGCCATGCACAGGCCGCCGCCGGTGTGGCGGGTGTGATCAAGATGGTCATGGCGATGCGGGAGGGTGTCCTTCCGCAGACGCTGCACGTCAACGAGCCTTCGCAGGAGGTGGATTGGACCTCCGGTGCGGTGGAGTTGCTGACGGAGTCGCGGGCTTGGCCGGGGGTGGATCGTCCTCGGCGTGCGGGCGTGTCGTCGTTCGGTGTGAGTGGGACGAA
>NZ_JARZAH010000092.1:0-4093 GCF_029892145.1 Kitasatospora sp. GP30 | reverse complement strand
TGCTGCCTGCTGCCTGCTGCCTGCCGCCTGCCTTCCGCTTTCCGCTTTCCGAGGGCCCGGTCGGGTCCGTACAGGGCCAGGTCCATATGGACTGGGGCGGTATTGTCCGCGACGGCGTGGTGGGTTGTCGGTTGCGCGGCGGCCCGTGCGACCCCGTTCCTGGAGGCGTCCGGGGGGGGGAGTGGTCTGGGCCCGCTTGGGGGTCCTGGTTCCGGCGGGCCAGGGGCTCGTCGCCGCCGGTAGTGTCGGTCGTGTCCCACTGCGGATTTGAACGCGCCGCTGTTGCGGGCCCGTCGCGGTCCCGGCGAGGAACGTGGAGGCCTTGGCCACGAGGTCGCGGTCGGGGCGGGTCTGCTGGTGCCGGAAGCGGGTGTGGTGGTGACCGAAGGCGTTCCACCGCGCCGCCTCGGACATCCGGCACGTCGCCGCCGGCGGCGGCGTGATGTGTGTCGGTGGTGACGCCGGATCCGGCAAGCCGTCGCTCTCCGGTATGCCCTGGCGCGCCTGTCCCAAGGGCCCGCGGTACGCCGTATCCCGCTACCCGTGGGCGCGGCCGCCGCCCGGCCGCCCTGCACCATCGCCGACGCGCTGTGCCTTACCGCGTAGCACCCCAACCGGCGAAGCGATACCGGACGCAAAATCGCAGCGGCCCTGCGGGCACCGGACCTGCTGGTCCTCGACGACGCGCAGCGCCTGTCGGCGCCATGCCTGGACTACCTGTGCCGACGGGTCCAGGGCCCCGGCACCCCGACCGCCCTGGTCCTGGCCGGAACGGCCGGCACCGAGGGCGTACTGCGCGTCCCGGAACCGGCCTCCCGCGTCCTGATCCGCTGCCGTATCCCCCCACTGGCGCAGGGCCAGGCCCCGACCGTCCTCTCAGCGTTCCACCCGCTGTGGGCACGGATACCGCTACGCGACCTGGCAGGGACCGACGACCAGGGAGCCCGGGGGATCCTCCGCGCCTACGCCCAGTTCACGACACCCATCATCGACATGGCGCCGACCGACCTGCTCGCCTGCTCCGGCAGCGCCCTGCTCGACCGGGCGTGGCACCGCCTCAAGGGAGCATGAGCAGGCCCGCCGAGCCCGGGACATCCCAAGATCTGCAGAGCACGGGAGCATCCTCGGGTGACATGTGCTGCGAACAGTGCGACCTGCACACATCGATGTGGATCCGCCATGGCCGGAGGCATCAAGGCCTTCCACATCGGCTACCGACTCAGCCCATGCTTAATGCAAAAATCCCATACTCCACTGATAGGATGCCCTCTATGACGCTCAGTACATTGGAGACGCTGCGACTTACCGTGGCCGCCCTGCGGCAGCGCACCGGCGAAAGCCAGCGCGAACTCGCCACCGCCGTCGAACTGACCCAAGACAAGGTGAGCAGACGTCAATCCGGCGCCCAACCCTGGTCCCTGGACGAGGTCGACGCCCTGGCCAAACACTGGGGCATGAGCCCGCTGGACCTGCTCGCCGGCCCCACCCACGCCGCCCAGGCCCTGACCTGGCCCCCCCACCCCGCCGACCCCCAACCGCAGCCGGTGGCGCCGCAGGCGCCGCCCCCGGCCACCTTCACCGCCACACAGCCCACCGCGGCTCCACCCCCAGCCGAACCGGCACCCGCCACACCGGCCGACCCGAGCCCCGAGAACCCACCGAAGCCGACCGCTCCTCAGCACCAGCGCACCGCCCACCCCGCCGACCCCGCAACCAGCGACACCGTCCTGACCGGTGATCAGCCGACCGAGCCGACCACGGACTACGACCGGGACCACCACGGCGAAGCGGTGCCGCACCCACCGGCGCCGTGCGAACGCTGCGGCCAGCCGGTCACCCACCGGGTCAACGGCCGCCCGCTGCACCTGGGCGGCTGGTGCACCCCCGCCCCCGGCCCAGGCGCCGCACCCCAGACCTCCGCCACCCCGACCACCCACCACCAGACCGCCACCGAGGCCACCGAGGCCACCGACGTCGCCGCCGCCCCCGCCCCCGCGCCGCACCCGGTCGCTGCGCCCGCCCCCGCCCCCGCGCCGCACCCGGTCGCTGCGCCCCAGCCGGCCATCGCAGGCGCCCAGGTCGAGTACGGCTCGACCGGCCGAGACCTGTCCTACTACCTCGACATGATCAACAGTGCGGTCGAGCAAGCCCTTCAGGAGTACGAGGGCGACACCGAGGCGGCGAGTGCCGCACTGGAAAAGAAAGCCATTCCACATTCAATGACACTCTTCGCCGCGACCCGAGTCGGCGCCGTCTACGAGCACACCGTCTATCCGGAGCGCCTGGAATTCCTCTCGAAAAAGACCCGAAACGGAGCGGACGAGATCTGGGAGGGCCGCCACAAGTGGGAGAACACCCCGCTGCTGGAGGCCATGCGCCGGGACCATACAGCCGAAGCGACGGTGGACGTCCTGGACACCAACGCCGCCTACTGCTCGGCACTGAAGACCCACCTACCGATCGGCGCCCTACAACACCAACCAAGCGGCGGCTTCGACCCGAAACGCTCCGGGATCTACCTACTCCCAGCCCGCCCGACCTGGGAACACCCGCACCTACCCGACCCGATCGGCAACCGCCACGAAGCCGGCCCCGTGCTCCTGGACGACGCCACGGTGCGCCTGCTGATCCGCTGCCACAAGCTCGGCCTGTGCGAGGCCCCACACATCACCGAGGCCTGGACCTCCGGCACGTCCGAGGGCCTCCTGGAGAAATTCCGCCGCGTCCTCACCCAGGCCCGCGAAAACGCCATCACCGACCGCGACCAAGTGACCGAGAAGTACGTCAAGGCGATGTACGCAAAATTCGCATCCACGATCGGCGAATCCACCTACAACCGCGACATCCGCCGCCCCGACTGGATGCACATCATCCGCTCCCAAGCCTTCGCGAACCTCTGGTACAAGGCCCACCGCGCCCACAAAGCCGGCTTGACGATTGTTCGGCTGCGCGGCACCGACGAACTCCACGTCACCGGAGAAACCGACTGGCGCACCGTCTTCACCGAAGGCCGCCTCACCACCCAGATGAAACTCAAGGACCAATACACCCTGCCCCTCAACCGGAAGCGAAGCGCCTGAAATGTCCACCGACGGATGGAAGAACTTCGGCCGCTACGGCGCCGACCGCGACCCCGGAAACGTCCACGGAAAAATCGCACTCGGCCGCGCCCTCGAAGACACCGTGGAACGCATGATCCTCGAAGGCGGCATCAAATCCCCCGCCACCAGCCGGCGCGGCCTCAAGGCCCGCATGCGCTACCTGACCACCCACAAAGGCGGCCGCCAGGCCCTCGCCGACGCCGGCATCACCGCCCGCCCGGCCACGATCCGCGCCTGGACCAAGGGCACCCAGCGCCCCCGCCCCGCCAACTTGGAGGCGATCGACACCGCCTACTGGTCGCTACGCGCGGCCAACGTACTGGCCAACCCAGCGCTGCTGAAGGCGCACCTGAACAACGGCGGCCGCGGGACCCGGATCGAGATCCACCCGATCAACCAGGACATCGTGGACGAGCCCCGCCGGCGCGACAACCTGAGAGTGCGCTCGTTCCAGGTCCGCTACGTCTGGGACGACGCCGTCGACGCCCTGACCGCCGGCGACGCCGACACCCTGGAAAGCATCTGGGACGACATCATCAGCGAACTGGACAGCGACTACGGGGCCTACCAGTACGTCTCCCACATCGGCCTCGGCGCCTGACACCACAACACCCACCGTCAGCAAGACCCAAAACGGGCCCGCCGACCACCCACCCAGCCGCCACCACCAGACCGCGGCCCCGTCGAACACAGCGACCGCCCAACCGCCCACCCCGGCCAGCCGCGAACGCGCCCACCACTCCCGCCACCAACCCCTGGAAACCCCCGCGCCCGACCACGAGCCCCCCGACATCGACACGCTCGACCCAAGCCGGCACCCGCGAGTCCTGCACACGCCGCCCCACGACTACCCCGAGACCAGCGACAAGGCATGGACAACCACCATCACCCAGAACGCCACCGAGCAGACCAACAGCAAGCAGCACTGACCGCCGACCAATAGCAGCTCCAAATTGGAGCCACGCCGCGCCAGGGCCCGTAGCCCCAGCCCC
>NZ_JARZAH010000091.1:0-4437 GCF_029892145.1 Kitasatospora sp. GP30 | reverse complement strand
GTGGCACGTCTACACCTTCATCGCCGCCCGGCCCGTCCGGCAGCTGAAGGCGAAGATCCGTGCGCTGACGCACAGGACGTCGCAACAGGACCTCAGATCCGTGCTGATCCGGATCAACCAGATCACGCGCGGATGGTCCGCCTACTTCCGGCATGCGGTGGCGAAGAGCCAGTTCAGCACGCTGGCCAGCTTGATCTGGTGGCGGCTGATCCGGATGCTCCGCACACGGCATGGGCAAGGTCACCGTGACCCGCTACCGATGGCGAGGCGCTCGCATCCCCAACCCCTGGGCTCCACAGACCCTTTGACGACAGTCTCCGTGGAGAGCCCGTTGCGTCGAGAGGCGCACGACGGGTGTGCGCCGTGAGGCGCTTCGTTGTATCCCCGACGCAGTCGGGAGGAACTCGGAGGGAGGTTCCTGGGTCACCTGACTCACCTGGACGCGAAAGCGCGAGGGGACAAGAGCATGTCAGGGAAGCGGTGGCCGCCCGGAGGTGTCCGGGGCGGGGCGCCGCGAGACCCGCGCGATATGGCCAAGGCTGGATTGCTTGAAGCCCAATCTCCAGCAGTGAAAGTGCGCACTCGTCGGAACGACACCTGAAGCCGACGCCACGTCATGTCCGGTCATGAACCCGAGGACCGGACAACCTCCGTGACGTGGAGCATCGCCCAGCGAGGGCGGTCAAGGAGATGAGTGGGCGGCCTACGTCGTGCTCGATACGTACGGCGAAGACGTACCACGGGATCGCCTACGGGGCGCGAGCCCTATGGCGACGGAGTGCCCGTAGTAGTCGCAGGAGTGACGACCTGCCAGGGAGGACGGGAAAGCCGTCCGCAGGGCAAAGGGGCACAGGTGATCGAGATGTCCAGTGAAGGGAGGCATGCGTAATGCAGAGCGCCGAAGCGGTGCTGGACGTCATCCGTAAGCGCGGTGAGAGAGGACTGCCGGTCGAGAGGCTGTATCGGCAACTGTTCAACCCTCAGCTGTACTTGGTGGCCTACGGACGCATCTATGCCAACGCGGGTGCGATGACGCCCGGGACCACTGGGGAGACCGCGGACGGCATGTCGCTGGAGAAGGTCGGCAGCATCATCGACGCCTTGCGCGCCGAACGCTACCGATGGTCCCCGGTTAAGCGGGTCTACATCGAGAAGAAAGGGTCAACGAAGAAGCGCCCGCTGGGCTTGCCGACCTGGTCGGACAAGCTGGTCGCCGAGGTGGTGCGTCTGCTCCTTGAGGCGTACTACGACGTCCAGTTCTCCGACCGCTCCCACGGGTTCCGGCCCGGACGTGGCTGTCACACCGCGCTCAGCGAGGTCGTGGAAGTCTGGAAGGGAACCCACTGGTTCGTCGAGGGAGATATCTCCGACTGCTTCGGCAGCCTCGATCACGAGGTGATGCTGTCGACGCTGGCGGAGAAGATCCACGACGGCCGGTTTCTACGGCTGATCAGCCACATGCTCAAGGTCGGATACCTGGAGGACTGGCGCTGGCACGCCACGCTCAGCGGCGCGCCGCAGGGCGGGGTGGCCTCGCCGATCCTCTCGAACATCTACCTCGACCGGCTGGACCAGTTCATCGAACAGTCTCTGCTGCCCGAGTACAACAAGGGCCTGCGACGGCAGCCCAACCGGGCGTATCAGGTCATCGGTTACGCGATCGAGAAGGCCAAACGGCACGGCGACCGGGAGGCGGTGCAGGCGCTTCGGCTCCAGCGTCGCTCCCTGCCGAGCCAGGACCCGAACGATCCGAACTACCGGCGACTGCGCTACGTCCGTTACGCCGACGACTGGCTCCTGGGGTTCGCCGGCCCCAAGCACGAAGCCGAGGAGATCAAGACGAGGATCGGTGAGTTCCTGCGCGACGAGCTCAGGCTGGAACTCTCCGTCTCCAAGACCGTGATCACCCACGCCACCAGCCAGGCGGCGCACTTCCTCGGCTACGAGATCAGAGCCCAGCACTCCGACACGAAGATCACCCGGAACCGTCGGGCGGTCAACGGAGCGATCGGCCTGTTCGTGCCCAAGCAGGTGATCAGGCAGAAATGCGCGCAATACATGAGCAAGGGACGACCCGCGCAACGCGGTGTGCTGCTGCACGACGAGGACTTCACGATCGTCGCGAAGTACCAGGCCGAGTACCGGGGGTTGGTCCAGTACTACCTCCTCGCCCAGGACGTGTTCCGCCTGGGAAGGCTCCAGTGGGTCATGGAGACCTCGCTGCTGAAGACGCTGGCCGGGAAGCACCGGTCAACGGTCACGAAGATGGCTCGGAAGTACAAGAGCGCCGTCGAGACACCTGAAGGACCGCGAACCTGTCTGACCGTCACCGTCCCACGCGACCGGGGAAGGAAGCCGCTGGTCGCCCGCTTCGGCGGCATCCCGCTCAAACGACAGCGCACGGCAGTCCTCACCGACCAACGGCCGGTCATGGCCAGCACGAAGCGAAACGAGCTGATCCACCGGCTCCTCGCCGAGTGCTGCGAGATCTGCGAAGCCCGGACGAACCTTGAGGTCCACCACGTCCGCAAGCTCGCCGACCTCAACCAGCCCGGACGTCGGGACAAGCCCGCATGGGTGCACCTCATGGCGAAACGACGGCGAAAGACCCTGGTGATCTGCCGCCGCTGCCACGAAGACATCCATGCCGGACGAGGCACCGCACCACCACAGAAATGATCACAGGAGAGCCGGATGCCGGGAACCTGGCCAGTCCGGTTCGGGAAGGGGCCGTCGGAAAAGGACCTCCACCAGAGGCACCTCGTCGGCGGCCTACTTCACTCGGCGAGCGGCACGGAGAACCGGACCGGGAGCAATCCCGGCACCGCGCTCCGTGCCGACTCGACTGCCGTTCCGGGAAGGGCGCGAGAGTTCGAAGAGAAGCACCTCGTCAACCAGGAAGCCGCCGAACCAGCGAACCTGAAACCACGTCGCAGCGGGGGAACCTCAGGCGCAACGTCTCGTCCCATGGGGGACGGCGCCTCGTGTCGGTGTCCGACCGTTCCGGACACGCGAGTGCACGCAGGTCCGCTGCTCGCCGCCGCCCGGCTGGGGCGGCTTTGCTGAATCGGCAACTTCCTTTGTCGCCTCGGTTTTGGCGAGTGAACATGCCTGTCATGAAGACAAAGCAGCCTGTGGAAGTGATCGTCATCGGCGGTGGTGCCGCCGGTCTGTCCGGGGCGTTGACCCTGGCCCGGGCGCGCCGCTCCGTGCTGGTGATCGACGCGGGGGAGCCGCGCAACGCGCCTGCTTCCGGCGTGCACGGATTCCTCTCGCGCGACGGCATGCTGCCTCGCGATCTCGTCGCCCGTGGGCAGGAGGAGGTGGCCCGCTACGGCGGCAGCGTGGTGGCTGGTCGTGTAGTCTCGGCCGCGCACGCCGACTGCCGGTTCGAGGTCACGACGGAGGCCGGCGAGCGCTACAGTGCCCGGCGGCTGCTGGTGGCCACGGGTCTGACCGACGAGCTACCCGAGGTGCCCGGTCTCGCCGAGAGGTGGGGACGCGATGTTCTGCACTGCCCCTACTGCCACGGGTGGGAGATCCGCGACCAGCCCCTGGGGGTGCTGGGGACGGGGCCGATGTCGGTGCACCAGGCACTGCTCTTCCGACAGTGGACCTCACGCATCACCCTGTTCCCCGCCGACCGCGTCGAGGTTACCGATTATCAGCGCGAACAGTTGACTGCGCGCGGTATCGACGTGGTGGAGGGCGCGGTGGCGGCTGTCGAGGTGGACGAGGACCGGCTGACCGGGATCCGGCTGGCCTCCGGCCGACTGGTCGAGGTCACGGCGGTGGCGTTGAGTCCACGGATGCGTGCCGGCAACGTGCTGTTGAGCCTCGGCCTCGAGCCGGTCGAGCACCCGATGGGAGTCGGCGAGCACATCGAGGCCGATGCGACCGGCCGCACCGCGGTGCCGGGCGTGTGGGTGGCCGGCAATGCCACCGACCTGGCCGCTCAGGTCGTCGGTGCGGCGGCGGCCGGCAACGTGAGTGCTGCCGCGATCAACGCCGATCTGGTGGCGGAGGACACCAGCATCGCCGTTGCCGCACTGCGGCGCGCGCAGGAAGTCCGGGGACAGGCCGAGAGCCAGAGGCTGTGAACGCCTTTCCGGTGAGCCCGGAAGCGTGGACGCCTTCTCCCGCATCCGGTCAGCGATGTGGATGCGCTCCTCCTCGCTGAGGTACCGGCCGGTCGCGGTAGGGGCGGCCGCCCGTTGCGAACGAACGGGCGGCTCGACCCTTCTGCCGTTTCCTCGGAAGCGTCCGTTGCGCCACCCGCGGCCGGTCCGCGGGTGGACGCCTGCACGCTTGGCTGCCTCGGCGTTGCTGTATCCCTGCTGCACGAGCCGGAAGTATTCCGCCGGTTCGGCTTGCAGCCTCTTGCGCCCTTGCGGTCGCCGATCCTCGCGGACCTCGAACTCCTTCGCACCCCCTGAG
>NZ_JARZAH010000090.1:0-4935 GCF_029892145.1 Kitasatospora sp. GP30 | reverse complement strand
GCCGCCGACGCCGTGGTGCTGCTCGCCGACCACGACGACTTCGACTACCCGCAGATCACCGAGCACGCCCGCTACCTCCTGGACTGCCGCCGCCGGCTCGCGGGAGCGGCGGTGGAGGTGCTCTGAGGGAGCATCAGCGGCCGGAGGTCTCGCCGCGGACGGCGTCCAGGCGCAGCATGAACACGGCCTGGACGCCGACTCGTTGGAGGGGTAGCGATGAGTGCCACCGTGACCGAATCCCGGGAGACCGAGCCCGGTTCGAGATGGCTGCGTGCCGTGTTCCGCGGCCTGGCGGCGATCGAGAAGGCGGGCAACCGGCTGCCCGACCCGTTCTGGCTGTTCTGGATCCTCGCGGGCGTCGTCGCCGTACTCAGCGCGGTACTGGCCGGGCTGCACGTCGGCACCGTGCTGCCCGGGACGCACAAGACCGTCAGGGTGCAGAGCCTGCTCAGCAGGGACGGGCTGGTGCTCGCCGTCCAGCACGCCGTCGACAACTTCGCGCAGTTCCCGCCCCTGGCGACCGTCCTGGTCGTGATGTTCGGCATCGTCGTCGCCGAGAAGAGCGGGCTGTTCGAAACCCTGCTGCACCGCCTGGTCGCACGGGTGCCGGGCAGGTACCTGACGTTCGCGCTGGCCCTGACGGCGATGGTCAGCCATGTCGCCGGCGACGCCGCCTACGTGACGCTGATCCCGCTCGGGGCGGCGCTCTACCGGGCCGCCGGCCGCAGCCCCGTGCTCGGCTGCGTCGTCGCCTTCGTCTCGGTCTCCGCGGGCTTCAACGCCTCGCCGTCCCTCACCACGACCGACGTACTGCTGTCGTCGATCTCCACCGCCGCGGCCCATGTCGTCGACCCGCACTACGTGGTGACACCGGTGGCGAACTACTACTTCGGGCTCGCGTCGTCCGTCCTGATGGCATTCGTGATCACGGTCGTGGTCGAGAAGGTCCTGGCCCGGCGCTCGGACCTGGAGCCCGACGAACCGGCGGCCGCACCGGCCGACGGCGAGCCGCGGACGGTCGAGGCGACAGTCCGGCAGCGCCGCGCGCTGCGGCTCACCGGGCTGGTCGCGCTGGGCTTCGCGGTGCTCCTGGTCGGGGCGATGGTCCCGGCGTCCTCACCGCTGCGCGGGGCACACGGCGGCATCGTCGACTCGCCGGTGTTCAGCGGCATGGCCCTGGTCCTCGGCGTGTTCTTCACCCTGGTCGGCTGGGTCTACGGCCGCCTGTCCGGGACCTTCGGCGGTGCCCCCGACGTCGTCGCCGCGATGGCCGACGGCACCAGGACGATGGCCCCGACGCTGGTCCTGTTCTTCGCGATCTCCCAGTTCCTCGCCTACTTCAGCTGGACGAACCTCGGCAACGTCCTGGCCGTCAAGGGCGCCCAGGCGCTGCGCGACCTGCACCTCAGCGGCTGGCTGGTGCTGATCGGCATCGCCGTGCTGATCGCGGTGATGAACCTGCTGGTCACCAGCGGCTCCGCGCTGTGGGCGCTGGTCGCCCCGGTCCTGGTGCCCATGCTGATGCTCGTCGGGGTCCACCCGGAGACCACTCAGGCCATGTACCGGGTCGCCGACTCGGTCACCAAGTGCGTGACCCCGATGAGCCCGTTCTTCATGATGGCCGTCGGCTACCTGCGGCAGTACCGCAAGGGTGCCGGGATCGGCACCCTCGCGTCGTTCACCCTCCCGGTCGCCGCCGTCGCCTGGATCGTCTGGGTCGCCTTCTTCATCGCCTGGTACCTGCTCGGCATCCCGCTCGGCGTCAGCTGAGCCCGGCCACCACCGCGCCGGCGAAACGGTCCGCCACGGTCAGCCGCCCGCACCTGGTACCTGCTCGGCATCCCGCTCGACGTCAGCTGAGCCCGGCCACCACCGCGCCGGCGAAACGGTCCGCCACGGTCAGCCGCCCGCACCCGGTACCTGCTCGGCATCCCGCTCGACGTCAGCTGAGCCCGGCCACCACCGCGCCGGCGAAACGGTCCGCCGCCCGCTCAGAGCCGGCGGCGGCCGACCGTGCCCGGCAGGGTGTCCATGGTGACGCCGTCGTCGATGATGACGATCTTGGGGATGATCGCCGTCTCGTCCTCCGGGGCGGCGGCCGCCGGCTGCGCGGGCGGTGCGGCCGGTGCCGGCGGGGCCAGCGGGCGCGGGGGCACCGGCACCGCCGGAGCGGCGGCGGGGGCCGGAGCCGCGGCAGGATCCGGGGCGGCGACGGGGGCCGGCCGGGCGTCCTGGGGGGCGGCGGTGCGCGGGTCGGCGGCGGCCTGGCGCAACTCGGCGGGCAGGCGCAGCACGGTGGTCGGGGCATCGGCCGGGACGACCGGCTGCGGCACCTCGCTGGTGTCCGCCTCGGAGGCGGGCACGGCGACCGGCGCGACAGCCGGTGCGGCGCTCGGCGCGGAAGCGGGCACGGAGGTGGGCACGGCGGCCGGTGCCGGGGCGGGCACGGCGACCGGTGCGGCCGCGCGCGCCTCGCCCGGCTCGATCATGCCGACCGCGCGGCCGGTGAGCGAGGCCAGGGTGCCCTTGATGGTGTCCAGGTGGGTCTGCACGGTGGTCAGCCGCTCCTCGAAGGCGGCCTGCTCCTCGGCCGAGGCGGTGTTGATCCGCTCGGCCTCCCGGCGGGCCTGCTCGACCAGCTGGTCGGCGCGGGCCTGGGCCTCGGTGTCGATCTGCTTGACCATGCCGATGGTGGCCTCGCGGTGCTGCTCGGACTCCTTCAGGCGCTGCTCGGCGAGCGCCGAGCTCTTGGCGTCCGCAGCCTGGGCGGCGGCCTCCTCGGCGGCGAACCGCTCGTCGGCCTCGCGGCGCAGCTCGGCCAGCTTGGTCTCGGCCCGCTCGCCGGCCTCGGCGGCGGCGACCCGCAGCTTGGCGGCCTCGGCGGTGGCGGTGTCGCGGATGGCGCGGGCGTCTCGGTCGGCCTCGCCGCGCAGCCGCTCGGCCTCGGCGCGGCTGCGCTCATCGGTCCGGCGGGCGGCCTGGTCGGCCTCGGCCCGGGTGGTGGTGGCGAACTCCTCGGCGGACTGCTGCGCCGCCTGGCCGGCCTGGTAGGTGTCGTCGCGGGTGTCCTCGGCGAACCGCTCGGCCTTGTCGCGGATGTTGCGGGCCTCGTTCTCGGCGATCGCCATCAGGTCGGCGGCCTGCTCGCTGAGCGCGGTGTAGTCGGGCGCGGGGGCCTCGGCGGCCTCCTGCCGTGCGGTCTCCAGCGCGGTCTCCAGGTCGCGGATCCGGGCGCCGAGTTGGCTGAGCCGCTGCCACGCCGCGTCCCGCTGGGCCGTCAGCGCGGCCAGCGCGCGATCGACCTGCTCGGGCGCATAGCCGCGCCGGGCCGCGGTGAAGCCGTACGACGGGATGGCGTCGCTCATGTCCTGGTCCCCTCAGTGGCGGGCTGGTCGGGCTGGTCTCGATGCCTGTCCTCTTGACCTATTTTGCGCAGATCATCCGGAAAGCCCAAGGAAGCGGCACCGCTGGCCGGAGCGTACCCACGGTGACGCTCCGACCCCACCACCACGGGGGCGGCTACAGCAGACCGTCCCAGAACTGCTCCAGGAGGACCGCCCACCAGGTGTCCGGCGCCTGGAGGGCCGCCGGGTCGACCGCGGCCAGCTCCGCCTGGAAGTCGGCGGTCCAGCGCCCGGCCTGATCCGGAGTCAGACCGTAGCGCAGCGGCCACATCCGACCGAGCAGGGCGAGCGACCGGATGAACTCCGGCACACCTGTGTTGACGAAGCGCGGCGGCTCGTTGGTTCCCTCCAGATCCACCGCGACCACGGCGGCTGTGCCGTACTGCACACAGAGCTGGCGCCCGTAGTCGTTGCCGAGCACCAGGTAGCCGCCGGCGTCCGGTGCGGCCGCGTGGCCGCGCTCGGCCGCCAGCTCGGCCAGCGTCGGGATCGGCCGGTTCTCGGGGGCGTGCGCCCAGAAGAAGGGGCCGAAGTTGGTCGGCATGCCGGCCCAGACCAGGCTCTGCGCCACGATCTCGGGCACCCCGGCGCGGGACACGGCGCGCTGCTCGTAGCGGAACACCGCCGGGCCGAAGTACTGCCCCAGCTCGGCCGCCAGCTGCTGCGGCGGCACCGGCGGGAGCTGCTGCACGGTGCCCGGCGCGGGCAGCGGCGCCCGGAGCGGGCGCGGCCGCTGCGGGCCGCCGGCCAGCTGGTGCAGCTCGTCCAGGTGGTTGAGCAGGTGCGCCATGCCGGCCTGCCGGGAGGGCAGGTCGCGGCCGTAGGCGGCAGTGTGGCTGATCCGCACGTTCGGCCAGGAGGCCGCGATCAGCCGGCGGCAGTAGCCGCCGGGCAGGTCGCAGGCCTCCAGCTCGGTGTGCAGCTCCAGCACCTGCTCGGCGGGCACGCCCAGGCGCCGCACCTCCTGCAGCAGCCGCCACTCCGGGTGCGGGGTGCCGGGCTCGCTGCGGAACATCACCTTCTGCTCGGAGCCGTCGGGCGCCCGGTAGCTGAGCACCGCGAGGTAGCCGGGGCCGACCGTGGGCACGCCCGGCGGCACCGGGGCGCCCTGCGGCGGCAGGCCCGGCACCGGCGCTGCGGCACCGGGGACGCCGGCCCGCGGCGGCATCGCGGCCTTGCTGGTCGAGGCGTCGGCCAGGTCGCCGGCACCGGCCGCGGCGGCTGCCGCGACGGGCGCGGCCGGCTTGCCGCCGCGCAGGTCGGACGGCGGGGGCGGCGGCGGGGCGCTGTTGTCACCCCGGCCGCGACCGGCGGACGAGGACGGGCCGCTGCCCGCGCCACCGCGCAGGGCGGCCGGCGGCGGGGGCGGCGGGGCGCTGTTGTCACCCCGGCCGCGACCGGTGCCCGGCGCGGCCGGGCCGGGCGCACCCGGCAGGCCCATCAGCCCGGGCGGACCGTCGGAGGCCATCATGGTCGGCGCGTACTCGATCGCCGGGCCACCCGCCGGCGGCTGCGCGCCGGGCGCCGGAGC
>NZ_JARZAH010000089.1:0-4980 GCF_029892145.1 Kitasatospora sp. GP30 | reverse complement strand
TCCGGCGGGGCAGGCGGGGTATGCGGCGGCGAATGCGTTCTTGGATGGGTTGGCGCAGCATCGGCGTGCGCAGGGCCTGCCCGCCCACTCCCTGGGCTGGGGACTGTGGGATCTGGACGGTGGCATGACGGGCCGGCTCGGTGACGCGGACCAGGCCCGCCTCGTCCAGTCCGGTGTCAGGCCGCTGTCGCCGAGCGAGGGGCTGGAGCTGTTCGACGCCTCACTCACCGTCGACCGTTCGCACCTGGTGCCGATGGGGTTGGACCGGTCACGTCTTCGTGCCGGTCGGGAACTCCCGCTCGTGCTGCGGGGGTTGGTGGGCGCACCGACTCGGCCGGTCAGTCGGGCGGCGAAGGCCGACGCGGCACCGGTGGCGCAGACCCTGGCGGGTCTCGCCGGTCCGGAGCGGGCCGAGGCCCTGCTGCAGCTCGTGCGCGCCAACGTCGCGTCGATCCTCGGATACGCGTCGGCCGATGCCGTCCCCGGTGACCGCGGCTTCCTCGACCTGGGCCTTGACTCGCTCACGGCGGTCGAACTCCGCAACCAGCTCGGGAACGCGACCGGGCTGCGCCTGCCGGCGACAATCCTGTTCGACTACGGGACGCCGGCGGCATTGGTGGAGCACCTGACCGAAAGGCTCGCTCCGAAGCAGGAGGACGGTGAGTCCCGGATTCTCGCGGAACTCGACCGGTTGGAGTCCCTGTTGACGAACCTGTCGCAGGAGGATCCGCTGAACGCAAGTGTGACGAAGCGGCTCCAGTCGCTGCTGGCCAAGCGAAACCCCGCCCAGAAGTCCGCGGGAAGCTCCGATGCGGCAGACCGGATCCGGTCGGCGACCGCCGACGATCTCTTCGCCTTCATCGACAAGGAACTCGGCCGATCCTGACTCGGCAACCGATCCGACCATTCCCCCGGCGCCGCAACGCATAGGACTTTCGCAATGACCACCAATGAAGAGAAGCTCGTCGACTACCTGAAGTGGGTCACCGCCGACCTCCAGAAGACGCGTGAGCGCGTCCAGGAGCTGGAGGCCGGTGAGCGCGAGCCGATCGCCATCGTCGGAATGAGCTGCCGCTACCCGGGCGGCGTCCGGTCTCCCGAAGACCTGTGGAACCTCGTGGTGAACGGGTCGGACGCCGTCTCCGGCTTCCCCGTCGACCGTGGCTGGGACGTCGACGGCCTCTACGACCCGGACCCCGACGCGAAGGGCCGGACCACCGTCAGGGAGGGCGGTTTCCTGCACGAGGCGGCCGAGTTCGACCCCGCGTTCTTCGGCATCGGCCCGAAGGAAGCAGCGGCCATGGATCCGCAGCAGCGCTTGCTCCTGGAACTCACCTGGGAGGCCTTCGAGCGGGCCGGAATCCGACCGGAATCCGCGCGCGGTGAGCAGGTCGGAGTCTTCACCGGGCTCATGTACCACGACTATTCGGCGCGGTTCCTGGCCATTCCGGAGGGCTACGAGGGCTACATCGGCAACGGGAACGCCGGCAGCATCGCCTCCGGCCGGGTTGCCTACACCTTCGGTCTGGTGGGTCCGGCGGTGACGGTGGACACGGCGTGTTCGTCGTCGCTGGTGGCGCTGCACCTGGCGGCGCAGGCGCTCCAACGGGGCGAGTGCTCCATGGCGTTGGTCGGTGGCGTGACGGTGATGTCCACGCCGAGGACGTTCATCGAGTTCAGTCGCCAGCGCGGCCTGGCGACGGACGGCCGGTGCAAGTCCTACTCGGCGGACGCCGACGGCACGGGCTGGGGCGAGGGTGCCGGCATGCTGCTGGTGGAGCGGCTGTCGGACGCGGTGACGAACGGGCACAAGGTGCTTGCGGTGGTGCGGGGTTCGGCGGTGAACCAGGACGGCGCCAGCAGTGGTCTGACGGCGCCGAGCGGTCCGTCGCAGCAGCGGGTGATCCGGCAGGCGCTGGCGAGTGCCGGCTTGTCCACCGTCGATGTGGACGCCGTCGAGGGCCACGGGACGGGGACGCGGTTGGGTGACCCGATCGAGGCGCAGGCGCTGCTGGCGACCTACGGCCAGGGGCGCGATGGCGAACGTCCGTTGTGGTTGGGCTCGTTGAAGTCGAACATCGGTCACACGCAGGCGGCGGCCGGTGTGGCGGGTGTGATCAAGATGGTGATGGCGATGCGGGAGGGTGTCCTTCCGCAGACGCTGCATGTCGATGAGCCGTCGCAGGAGGTGGATTGGGCCTCCGGTGCGGTGGAGTTGCTGACGGAACGGCGGGCGTGGCCGGCGGTGGATCGTCCTCGGCGTGCGGGTGTGTCGTCGTTCGGGGTGAGTGGGACGAATGCGCACGTGATCCTGGAGCAGGCGGAGGAGCCTGCATTGGCGGTTGTCGCGGAGCCTCTGGTTGGGCTTCCGGTGGTGCCGTTGGTGGTGTCGGGCAAGTCTGAGGAAGCCGTTCGGGGTCAGGTGGCGGCGCTGCTGGAGTGGGTGCGTGAGGGCGATGTCCGGGTGCTGGATGCGGCGTTCTCGGTGTTGACGTCGCGTTCGGTGTTCGAGCACCGGGCGGCTGTGGTGGCCGCGGATCGTGATGAACTGCTCACCGCTCTGGGTGGGTTGGCCTCGGGTGGCGTGGCTGTTTCGAGTACGGTGGCGGGTCGCCTGGGGGCGGTGTTCTCGGGGCAGGGTTCGCAGTGGGCGGGCATGGGCCGGGAGCTGGGCGGGGCGTTCCCGGTGTTCGCCCAGGCGTATGACGAGGTGTGCGCGCAGCTGGCGGTGGAGCTGCCGTTGGATGACTTGATCCATCAGACGGGGTTTGCGCAGCCGGCGATTTTCGCGTTGGAGGTGGCGTTGTACCGGCTGTTGGAGTCGTGGGGTGTGACGGTCGGGGTGTTGGCGGGGCATTCGGTGGGTGAGATCGCGGCGGCGCATGTGGCGGGGGTGTTGTCGCTGGAGGATGCGTGTGCGCTGGTGGTGGCGCGCGGGCGGTTGATGCAGGCGTTGCCGACGGGTGGCGCGATGGTGGCGGTCGGCGGGTCCGAGGACATGGTCCGCGAGGTGCTGGCGCAGGCCGAGGGTGTGTGGGTGGCGGCGGTGAACGGTCCGTCGTCGGTGGTGCTGTCGGGCCTTGAGGAGCCGGTCCTTGCCGCCGCCGCGAAGCTTGCGGAGCTGGGGTGCCGTACGCGGCGTCTGACGGTCAGCCATGCGTTCCACTCGGGTCTGATGGATCCGATGTTGGAGGAATTCGCGGCCGTCGTGGCCGGGTTGGACCTACGCGAGCCGGTGCTGCCACTGGTCTCCACCGTCACCGGCCGGGTGGAGTCGGAGTTGTGGACGCAGCCGCAGTACTGGGTGCGCCAGGTTCGCGACGCGGTGCGTTTCGCTGATGGCGTTGCCGCCATGCTGGAGCTGGGTGTTGGCAGCTTCGTTGAGGTGGGCCCGGATGCGGTGCTGTCCGGCATGGTCGCGGAGTGCCTGCCGCAGGACGGCCCGGCCCGCGCCGTGGTGCCGACGATGCGCTCGGGACGCGACCAGGTCCGCGGCGTGGTGGAGGCGCTGGCGCGCCTGCACGCCGCCGGCACCCCGGTCGCGTGGGAGCGACTGTTCGAGGGCACCGGCGCCCGCCGCGTCGACCTGCCGACGTACGCGTTCCAGCGCCGCCGCTACTGGCTGGAGGCCGCACCAGAGGCGGACGTTGAGAGCCTGGGCCTGGTGGGCGCCGAGCACCCTCTGCTGAGCGCCACGGTGGCGATGGCAGATGACAGCGGTGTCGTGCTGACCGGCCGTCTGTCCCTTGCGACTCATCCGTGGCTGGCCGACCACACGGTTCTGGGCAGTGTGTTGCTGCCGGGGACGGGGTTTGTGGAGTTGGTGTTGCGGGCTGCGGATCAGGTGGGTTGTGGGGTGTTGGAGGAGTTGACGTTGGAGGCTCCGCTGGTGTTGCCGGAGCGGGGTGCGGTGCAGTTGCAGGTGGTGGTGGGTGCCCCGGATGGGTCGGGGGTGCGGGCGGTGGGTGTGTATTCGCGGCCGGAGGGTGTGGGTTCGGATGGGGTGGAGGAGGCGTGGCGGCGGCATGCGGCGGGTTCGCTGGCGGCCGGTACGGGTTCGGCCCGCGCGCTGCCCGTGGCGGTGGGTGAGTGGCCGCCGGCCGGTGCCGAGGCAGTGGACCTCGACGGCTTCTATGAGCGGGCCGAGGCCCTGGGCTTCGCCTACGGGCCGCTGTTCCGGGGGCTCCGACGGGCGTGGCGGCACGAGGGTGATCTCCTGGCCGAGGTGGCGCTGACCGCAGGCCCCGAGGTGCGGACCGCCGGGTTCGGCATGCATCCGGCGCTCTTGGACGCGGCGGTGCAGGCCGTCGGCCTGACCTCCGCGGAGTCCGACGGGGCTCGGCTGCCCTTCTCCTGGTCGGGTGTGTCCCTGCACGCCGCCGGCGCGTTGAACGCCAGGGTCAGGGTCTCCGAGGCGGGCCCGGACGCGGTCTCGCTGCAGCTGTGCGACGTTGCGGGGCGGCCGCTGGCCTCGGTGGCCTCCCTGCTGCTGCGGCCGGTTTCGGCCGAGCAGATCGAAGCCGCTGGCACAACGGCGAACGCGCCGCTCTTCGCCCTGGACTGGCCCGAGCTTCCGGTGGCGGACACCGCGGCCTCGGCCGGTACTGCCGACGGTGCCACCGCGCGGTATGCCGTGGTGGGTGCCGATGCCTTCGGTCTCGCGACCGCACTCGGCACGGACCACTGCACGGTTGACAGCCATGAGGACCTTGACCACCTGCTTTCCGCCATCGCCTCCGGGACGGGCGTGCCGGATGCGGTCTTCGTACCGGTTGCCGGAGCGGCGGGGGGCTCCGACGTTGCCGCGGTGACCCATGCGACCACGGCAGACGTGCTCGCCGCACTCCAGCGCTGGTTCGCCGACGAGCGGGTGTCTGGCACCCCGCTCGTGGTGGTGACGCGGGGTGCGGTGGGTGTGGAGTCGGGGTCGGATGTTGTTGATCTTGCTGGTGCTGCGGTGTGGGGGTTGGTGCGTTCGGC
>NZ_JARZAH010000088.1:0-5172 GCF_029892145.1 Kitasatospora sp. GP30 | reverse complement strand
CGTCAAGCTCACCACCCTGACCCAGGAGCAGGCCGACTACATCGGCGTCCCGGTCGAGGGCCCGTACAAGGCGGAGCAGTACCGCTACTGACGCACCATCAGTGATCGATGGGCCGGCGCACCGCGTGGTGCGCCGGCCCATCGGCCGTTTCGGGCCAGGCGGTCAGCGCTGCACCCAGGTGGTCCAGGTGCGCGGGTCGGAGCCGAGCAGGTGGAAGTGGGCCAGCAGGTTGGCGTCCGTGCCGACCTCGGCCATCATCTGGTCCGCCTGGTGCGCGGTGAGGCAGATCTGCACGCCGTTTCCGGCGTGGCAGGCCTGGCCGGACGGCGCAGTCGGGGTGGAGTCGGCTGAGGGAGTCGGCGACGCCCCGTCCGGTGGAATCGGCCGGATCATGGCCGTGATGTCGCCGTCCCCGTTCGTGAAGACGAGTTGAAGTGACCAGGGGTCCTTGGTGCCCTGGTTCGGTTGCATCAGCAGGGAGCCCGAGAGCTTGAAGGCGGGCGGCAGATCCGAGAGCCAGACCGGCAGCGGGATCTGCGCCGCGGACGGCCGCACACTGTCGGCCACCTGGTGCAGGGTCGCCTGCGGGTCCGTGTCCGGCAGCTCGTACCCGTCCAACTCGGCCCAGCGGCCGGTGTCGGTCATCCACTGCAGCCGCACATCCGCGCTCGGGGTCGAGCTGGTCATCCAGAACGCCTCGCGTCCGTTGACCGGGTCGGCCGGCCTCAGCTCCTCCGGCAGACCGTTGGCCGCCGGCGCTGGGGTGGCCCCAGCAGGGTAGAGCCTGAGCGCCATGCTGGGTGTCTTGACGATCCCGCCCGGCGTGGTGAAGGTCCTGCCGGTCACCGAGGTGAAGACGCCCCCCCAGTAGCTGCTCTGGTAGTCGCTCCGGCCGCCCCAGTTGACCGCCCAGCTCGGCAACCAGCCGAAACCGGCCTCCACCACCAATGGATCGCTGCCCAGCGCCGGCACATACTGCTTCGGGTCCGTACTGTCGGCCGGCATGGAGGCGGCCGCGAAATACGGGTTCACCGGGGTGGCCGGCGCGGTGTCCGTGACCGGCTCACTGGCCGACATCGCCGGAGCGACCTGGTTGCCGTGCCCCACCGCGGGCAGTGCGGCCAGCCCGCCCACCCCCAGCGCCAGCACCGCGGCCGCTGTGGTCATCGCGAACCGCCGCCGGCGGCGCCGACCGTGCCCGACGCGGATCGCCAGCTCCGTGTCCACCCGGCTGCCCGGGACCCCCGTCTCCGCCAACTCGCTCAGCTGCTCCATCAGTTCGGGCATATCCTCGGGCATCACGTCAGCCCCTCCACAGGCACGTTCGAACGGATCGTCAGCAACTGACGCAGTGTGCTCAGCCCCCGCGAGGACTGGCTCTTCACATTGCCGGTGGAGCACTCCAGCGCCTCGGCGGTCTGCTCCACCGAGAGGTCGCAGTAGTAGCGCAGCACCACGGTGGCCCGCTGCCTGGCCGGGAGCGCGGCCAGTGCGTGCCGCAGATCGAGGTCGCGGGCGAGATCGAGATCGACCGCCATCTCCTCCTCCACCGTCTCCCGGCTGCTGGTGAACCGGTGCCAGCCGCGCCGCTGCTCGGACAGGAAGACGTTCACCAGGGTCCGCCGGGCATAGCCGTCCATGTTGTCCGCGCGCCGGACCCGCCCCCACGACGTGTAGAGCCGGGTGATGGTCTCCTGCACCAGATCGTCTGCGCGGTGCCAGTCCCCGCACAGCAGGAACGCGACCTTGCGCAGCCACGCCGCCCGGGAGGACACGAATTCGGTGAACTCGGCGTCCCGCTCCGCTTTGGCCATCGACGGCCACTCCTCTCGTCGGCAGCGCTCCACGCACCGTCCGACCCCCTGATGCACCCGGGCCGTCCGGAGGTTGCACGTAGGCTGTCGAGTCATGCCGAACGGCCGCTACTCGCTCCACGACCCGCACGACCACACCCTCCTCGGCGAGGAGCGGTTCAGCTGCGCCCCCGGCCCGGCCGGCTGGCGCTACGTCGCCAAAAGCTACGCCCTGGACGGCAACCTGCTGGGCAGCGTCGACCTCACCCTGGACTCGCGCAGCCGCCCGCTGCGCATGGAACTGCGGGCCGGCGGCTGGCAGGTGCGCGGGGGAGCGGTGGACGGTGTCGCCTGGGTCCGCACCGCCGCCACCGACCCGACCGGTGCGACCGCCACCGAGGGCCACGACCGGGCGCACGGCTTCAGCGGCGACTCACCGGCGTTCCTGATCGCCACCGCGCGACTGCTCCGCCTCGACGAGGGGGCCGCCGCCCGGGTGCGCCTGGTCTCCTTCACCGGGGCGGCGCTGGCTCCACGCACCTTCGACCAGGGCTGGACGCTGCGCTCCGTCGAGGACCACCCCACGGACAGCGGGCCGCTGCGGGTGGAGCACTACCAGGTGGCGGACCTGGAGACCGGCGAGCAGCGCGAGGTCCACCTGGCGGGGGACGTGCTGCTCGCCGCGCCCGGCATCGAGCTGGAGGAGCTGGAATCGCCGCCGAACGCCTGGCGGGACGTCGACTGACTCGACTGACGATCAGCCGGGGAGCGCGAAGCCCGCGCCGCTGCTGCCGCCGGCGGCGGGCGTGGTCGCGGTGGGGGGTGCGGACACCGGTGCGGACACCGGTGCGGACACCGGTGCGGACACCGGTGCGGACACCGGTGCGGACACCGGTGCGGACACCGGTGCGGACACCGGTGTTGTCGGCATCAGGGGCGCGGGCATGACGGGTGCCGAGGGCATCGGCGCGGCGGGCATCCCCGGCATCGGCACTCCCGGCGGCATCGCGGGCGTCATCGGATGAGCCGGCGCCCCCCAGCCTGGCGGCTGGGCGGTGCCCCCGGGCGGCATCGCGTTCGCCGCGAAGGCTCCCGCCGTCCGCTGCCAGTCCCGGCGCCGGCGCTCGGTCAGCACCGCGCTCAGGTAGAGCGCCGGATGCAGGCCCGGTGGCACCGGCCAGTGCACCCGGGAAGCCAGGTCGCCGGCCAGCTGGTGCGCCATCCGCAGCGCCACTGCCTCATCCAACTGCCCAGCCCGGCCCAGGAGTTGGCGGATCGCCAACCACAGTCCCGGGGGCACCGCGGACAGGTCCAGGCGGACCAGGTCGTTCCCCACCGCGGCCAGCAGCTGCGGCGGCGCGGTCACCGCCGGTACCCCGGCGCGGGCAGCGGGCACCCGCTCCCGCACCACCAGGGTGCCGCCGAAGATGTCACCGAGCCGACGCCCGTCCGACGAGATCAGCGAGCAGATGGCGGCCGGCACGCCGCTCAGCGTCATGATCTCGATCGTGCCGACGAGGCCCCGGACCAAGGCGTGCCGGAACCGGATCGGCCCACCGTCCAGCCGCACCACCCGCAACCCCATCGCGAGCTTCCCCAGCGACCGCCCCCGGCTCAGCGTCTCCACCGCCACCGGCACGGCGACCAGGAAGAGCACCATCAGGCAGACCACCAGGGCGGCCGCCGCCGCATCGTCCAGGTCGGTCAGTACGGTCAGCAGCACCAGCGTGGTCAGGAAGAACCCCCCGACCTCGACCGCCAGGTCGATGAGCACCGCCAGCGCCCTGCTCGGCAGCTTGGCCGTCCGCAGGCCGAGAACCACGGCCTCACCCGTCACCAGGTCGCTCACTGAACCCGCCCGTCCGCTTCGAACTCGCCGCCGCTCGGGAGGCCGCGCCGCTGGGCCCGCCCCCCGATGTCCGCGCCCAACATACGGGGCCACCCGGAGGCCGGGAAGGGCCGTCCCCGGCCCGGCCGGTCTGGCAAGCTGACCCCTGCCGTCACCGCCCGCCGTGATCTGGAGTGAGCCCGCCCATGGACCTGGACGTCTTCGTCGCCGCCCATCAGGCGCAGTGGGCCCGGCTGGAGGCCCTGACCAAGCGTCGGCGGCTCAGCGGCGAGGAGACGGACGAACTGGTGCTGCTCTACCAGCGGGCCACCGGCCACCTCGCCCGGGTCCAGGCCACGGCGCCCGACCCGGCCCTGGTGGGGCGGCTGACCACCCTCGTCGCCCGCGCCCGCAACGCCGTCACCGGCAGTCGCTCGGCCGGCTGGCGGGACGCCGCGCGCTACTTCACGGTGGGTTTCCCCGCCGCGCTCTACCGCTCGCGCCGCTGGTGGGTGCCGATAGCCGTGGTCTCGCTGCTCGCCGCCGCACTGATCGCCTGGTGGGTGGCCACCCACCCCGAGGTCCGCGACAGCCTGGCCACCCCCGCCGAACTGCGCCAGATGACCCGCCCCGGCGGCGAGTACGAGACCTACTACACCGACCGCCCGGCCAGCTCGTTCGCCGCCCAGGTGTGGACGAACAACGCCCGGGTCGCCGCGATGTGCCTGGTGTTCGGGGTGTTCCTGGGGCTGCCGGTGCTCTGGGTGCTCGCCGGGAACATCCTCAACCTCGGTATCGGTCTGGGCCTGATGGCATCCGCCGGGCGCCTCGACCTCTTCCTCGGCCTGCTGCTGCCGCACGGCCTGCTGGAGCTCACCGCGGTCTTCGTCGCGGCCGGCCTGGGCCTGCGCCTGGGCTGGACGGTGATCGATCCGGGCCCGCGCACCCGCTCCGCCGCCCTCGCGGAGGAAGGGCGCGCGGTGATCGGCATGGCGATCGGCCTGGCCGCCGTGCTGCTGGTGAGCGGCTGCCTCGAAGCCTTCGTGACTCCCTCCGGGCTGCCCACCTGGGCCCGGATCGGGATCGGCGCCCTGGCCGAGCTGCTCTTCCTGCTCTACGCCCTGGTCCTGGGCCGTCGCGCGGCCGCCGCCGGCGAGATCGGCGACCTGGAGGCGGCCGACCGCGGCGACCTCCAGCCGGTGGCGGGCTGACCCCTCCCGAGCTGGTAGTCTTCTCTGCACGCCGTCAGAACCGTTGACACGGAACTGCTCGGCTAGTAGATTCGAACGGTTGGGACGGGCTGGACAACAGACCGGACCAGGCGTAGTGTCTACGACACGGCAGGCCGAGGAGAGGCATCCAGCAGGATGCGGCCCGGCAAGCCTCCTCCCTCAGCGGGAAATTCGGATGGGAAAACGGCCGGTAAACGGTACGGAAAGCATCTGATAAGCTGAGAACACGAAAGAACGAAGCGCCCGGAGAAAACGCGGAAGCGAATTCGAAGGAAGCGTCCGTTCCTTGAGAACTCAACAGCGTGCCAAAAGTCAACG
>NZ_JARZAH010000087.1:0-5285 GCF_029892145.1 Kitasatospora sp. GP30 | reverse complement strand
TTGGCCATGAAGTTCACCGAATCGGTGAGATCACGCCACACACCCGCGACACCCGGCACCTGCGCCTGACCACCCAGCCGACCCTCGGTACCCACCTCGCGGGCCACCCTGGTCACCTGCGCGGCGAAGGAGTTCAGCTGGTCCACCATCGTGTTGACGGTGTTCTTCAGCTCCAGCATCTCGCCGGCCACGTCGACCGTGACCTTGCGGGACAGATCGCCCTTGGCCACCGCCGTGGTCACTTCGGCGATGTTGCGCACCTGGGCGGTGAGCCGGCCCGCCATGGTGTTGACCGAGTCCGCCAGGTCCTTCCAGCTGCCGGACATCGAACGCACCCGGGCCTGACCGCCCAGCTTGCCCTCGGTGCCCACCTCGATCGCCACCCGGGTCACCTCGTCGGTGAACTCCGAGAGCTGGTCGACCAGGCTGTTCACGGTCCGGCCGACCTTGAGGAACTCCCCGCGCAGCGGCTGGCTGCCGCCGTCCGGCAGGGTCGAGCGCAGCTCCATCCGCTGGTCCAGGTCGCCCTCGGCGATCGACGACAGCACCCGGCCCACCTCGGCCATCGGCCGGGCCAGGTCGTCGATCAGCGCATTGCAGTTGTCCACCGCCGAGGCCCAGGCGCCCTCACCGGCACCGCTCTCCAGCCGGGCGGTCAGCCGGCCCTCGCGGCCCACCGCGCGGCGCACCCGGGACAGCTCGCCCGTGAGGTGCTGGTTGCGCTCGGCGACCTCGTTGAACACGGCCGCGATCTCGGCCACCAGGCCGTCGCCCGGCACGGTCAGGCGGCGGCGGAAGTTTCCGTCGCGCATCGCGGTCAGCGCCCCGAGCAGCTTGCGCAGCTCGGCGGGCTCCGCTCCGTGGCTGTGCGCCGCGCGCCGACTCGCACCGCTCCGTGGTGCGGTGGTCGACCGTGCGCCACGGGCACCCGGCGCGCTCTTCTGTCCGGTGGCGCTCTGCCCGGCAGCGTCCTTGGTGGCCGAACTCAACGGGACCCTCCCACGTCGCAACTGGCTGGTGTCCGCCGCCCGGCGTCCAGCTGCGGACTCGGGCGGATCCCCCAGTCTGACAGTACCGACCGACGTTGTTGACCCGCTTGCGAGTCCTCTCATCATTGTGAGAGGCCTGTGGTGGGCAGAATCACCCTCGAGTGCCCGTTTCGGTCACCCTTGCCCACGGGGAAGCCGTCCGGAAAGTAGGGTGGAGCGCTGCACTTCGCCCTGGCCCGATCCACCCGGGAAACGCCCACCCACCCATGGGGGCCCCGCCCAGCCGAACGCTGGGGGAGGCACCAGGCGCCGAGCAGCTACCCGACGCAGAGGAGAAGCAGCCCGTGGTCACCGCGCGCGCAGCCGCCACCTTCGAGCCGGACGGCCGGTCGGCTTCGGCCGCGCGCGGATTCGTCCGGGACGCCCTGCTGGGCTGGGGCCTGCCCGAGGTGGTCGACGATGCGATCGTCCTGGTCAGCGAACTGGTCACGAACGCCGTGGTGCACGCGGGCACCGCCGCCGAGGTGAGCTGCCTGCGCGAGGAGGACTCCGTCCAGATCGGTGTCACCGACCACCATCCGGAACGCGGCCTGCCGACCCTGGCCGCCGGATCGGCCGACGAACCGGCCTCCGAGCACTCGGAGCACTTCGCGGACGCCGAGGGCGAGGGCGGGCGCGGCCTGCTCATGTGTTCGGCGCTGTCCAGCCGCTGGGGCGTGGAGTACGCCGCCGGGCAGAAGACCGTCTGGTTCCGGCTTCCGCTGCAACGCGCGCTCCCCGGAACCCGGTTCGCGCTCCCCCAGGCTCCCGGCGAGGTGCTGCCCAGCACCGACGGACCGGTGCTGGTGGCCGTCGCCCAGCTGGACTCCGAGGGCACGGTCCGCAGTTGGAACACCGATGCCGAGGAGCTGTTCCGCCGCCCGGCCGCCGAGGCCGTCGGGCGGGCCTGGGCGGAGCTGGTGGTCTGGCCGCAGAGCCCGGCCGGACCACTGGAGGCGGCGCTTCGACTGGCCCGCTGGGAGGGCGTGTTCGGGGTCCGCCGCGCCGACCAGCGCACCATCGAGGTCTACGGCTGCCAGGTCCGGGTGCTGGATCCCACCGGAGCACCCGCCACGCTCTGCCTGATGGTCCGCGAGCGCGATCGCGCCGTGCTGCGCAGCCCCGACCGCCAGGCCCCGGCCGGCCCCGCACTCGGCGGCCTCGAACCGCTGGACCTGCTGCCCGAAGGCGTCTGGGCCGACGACCTGTCGGGGCTGCTGCAGCAGACCGTGGAGCGGGCCCGCGATCTGCTCGACGGCGACGCCTCCTACCTGCTGCTGGCCACCGAGGACGAGACCGAGTTCGAGGTCCGGGCCGCCACCGGACTCGCGGCCGAACGCACCAAGAACGTCCGGCTCCCGATCGACTCCAGCCAGTCCCGCTACGACTCCGCCCGGCTGCCCGCCGTCCACGACGACCTGACGACGCGGCCGCACAGCGCCCCACTGCTGATCGGCAGCGGGCTGCGCTCGCTGATCACCGTGCCGCTCAAGGTGGAGGGCCGGCTGATCGGCTCGCTCGGGGTGGCCGCGAGGCGAACCGCCCAGTACGACAACGACCATGCGCTGCGCCTGCAGTTCGCCGCCGACCGGATCGCCCTCACCGTGGAGAACGCCCGGCTCGCCGAGCGTGAGCGGCTGCGCCGCGGTGCCCTCTCCTTCCTGGTCGAGGCCTCCGACCTGCTGGCCGGCACCCTGGAGCACCAGCAGACGCTGGCCCTGATGGCGCAGATGGCGGTGCCCACCCTGGCCTCCTGGTGCGCCGTCTACACGCTGGCCGAGCGCACCGAGTTCGCCGAACTCGCCTTCGTGCTGCACGAGGAGGAGGACCGGATCGACCCGCTGCGGGCGCTGCTGCGCCGCACCCCGGCGGCGGCCCGGATCACCGCCGACGGCACCGCGTTCTGGACCGGCCCGGCCGAGGCGGCGACCGCGGCCGAGCCCGCCGGCCTGATCGGCGAGACGGTGGTGCTGCCGCTGTCCGCCCGCAACCGGACGATCGGGCTGCTGGTCCTCGGCACCCGGGCCGGGGTGTCGTTCCGCCAGGAGACCGTGGAGCTGGCCGAGGACCTCTCCCGGCGCGGAGCGCTGGCGATGGACAACTCCCGCCTCTACTCCGAGCGCAGCGCCACCAGCCAGGCGCTGCAGCGCAGCCTGCTGCCGCCGGAACTGCCGAAGATCCCAGGGGTCGAGGTGGAGGTCTTCTACCAGGCCGCCGGCGAGGGCAACGAGGTCGGCGGCGACTTCTACGACCTGTTCGCGATCCGCGAGGGCACCTACGGCTTCGCGATCGGCGACGTCTGCGGCACCGGACCGCAGGCCGCGTCGGTGACCGGGTTGGCCCGTAACTCGCTGAGGCTGCTGGCCCGCGAGGGCCTGGACGCGCCCCAGGTGCTGAGCCGACTCAACCGGGCGATCCTCGACGAGGGCGACCGGGGCCGCTTCCTCACCCTGCTCTACGGGGAGTTGACGCCGCTGCCGGACGGCCGGGCCGAACTCGACCTGGTCTGCGCCGGCCACCCGCTGCCGCTGCGCCTGCGCCCCGACGGCCAGGTGGCAGCGGCGGCCACCTCACAGCCGCTGCTCGGGGTGATGGAGCCGCTGGAGCTCACGGTCGAACGGGTGGTACTGGAGCCGGGCGAGGTACTGCTCTGCGTGACCGACGGGGTGACCGAGCGGCGCGAGGGGATGCGGATGCTCGGCGAGGACGGGCTGGCCGAGGTGCTCACCGGCTGTACCGGGCTCACGGCGGGAGCGGTGGCGGCCCGGGTGCAGCGCGCGGTGGAGCGGTTCGCCCCGGAGCCGCCGTGCGACGACATGGCGATCATCGCCCTGCGGCTGCCGGCCCAGCGGCAGGGCTGAGCCCGCAGCTGAGACACGGTCCGGCGCACCGCCGGGCCCATCACGGCCCAGACTCGATCAGCTGACGAACCGACAAATTCCGGCATTCACAAGGGTACAAGCGCCGTCACCCCGGGTAGGGACCTGCTGACCGGGATTCCTCCCCGGTGCCAGTGGTCCCGGCAGCCGTGCTGACACTCGCCCTGCTGCTGGACGCGATCGGCACCCTCGGCTGCCGGCTGGCTGGTCAAGCTGGCCGGCTGGGTCGCCGCGGCCGCCGGGCTGATCAGCTGGTACTGGGCCACCGCCGCGCTGGCCAACAGCGGCTGGGGCCGGGCGGTACTGCCGGTCAAGTGAGGTAGCGCGTCCTGGGCTCGGCGGGCGGCGCCTGCCGGGCCCAGGACGGTTCAGCGCGGCACCAGTTCGGGCGTCTTGCGTGCACTGCCCGGCCCGCGCCGCCCTGCGTCGCCGCCAACGGCCCGAACCGTACTGCGCCGCGTAGGCGAGCATCAGCAGCCAGAGGGCGACGATGCCGTCGGCCCAGAAGTGATTGGCCGTCACCACCACGACGGTGATGGTCAGCAGCGGGTGCAGCAGGATCAGCCAGCGCCAGGCGGACTTGGACACCGCGATCACCGCGACCGCCACCAGCACGCACCACGCCACGTGCACCGAGGGCATCGCCGACAGCTCGTCCGCGTGCATCCCGCCGACGCCCGCGGTGTAGACGGACTGGCCGTACTGCGCCGCGACATCGACGAAGCCGTGGTCGGTCAGCATCCGGGGTGGCGCCACCGGGACGAACTGGATCAGCAGACAGCTCGCGGTGACCAGCACCACCGTGGTCCGCACCCACGGATAGCGGTCCCGGTGCCGGAGGAAGAGCCAGAGGAGCGTCGCGATCATCACGCCGAAGTGCATGACCGCGTAGTAGTAGTCGGCAAGCCGGATCAGCACCGGATGCGGCGTCACCGCCCGCTGCCAGGACGCCTCGTCGGGCAGGCCCAGCCTCAGCTCGGTGTGATGGATCCATTCGGCGCGGTCCAGCGCGTGGTCCGTGGACATCAGCGAGAGCTGGCCGACCAGTTGCCAGAGCGCGAACAGGGCCAGCAGGGTGCCGGCCTCGCGGAGGACGGCGATCAGGGTCGTCCTGGCCGGCCGCAACCGGTGCACGGCGTAGGCGGCTCCGAGGAGCACCGTCCCGGCGGTACCGGCGCTCTGCCATGACAGGGTCAGGTTCTGCAACGCCGTGCGCCTCTCCGCCGAACTGTCCGAGCTATACGAGCTGTAGTGCCGGCTGAGAGGGTAGCGCGCGAGGCCGAAACGCGAAGAAGCCCCGACGGTTGCCCGTCGGGGCTTCTTCTGAAGAATTGTTCGGCGGCGTCCTACTCTCCCACAGGGTCCCCCCTGCAGTACC
>NZ_JARZAH010000086.1:0-6073 GCF_029892145.1 Kitasatospora sp. GP30 | reverse complement strand
CACCGCCGGCGCCTGACCCACCACCGGCCGCGCCCGCCGCACCCGCACCGCCGGCGCCTGACCCACCACCGGCCGCGCCCGCCGCACCCGCACCGGCCGCGCCAGCAGCACCACCAGCCGCCCCCGCAGCACCACCGACCGCCCCGGCCCCAGCCGTCGTACCGCCCGTCGCGCTCGCCGCCGCAGCGGCCCCACCGGCAGCCGCGCCGCCCGCCACCGCGCCGGCCCCGAGCGCCGCGGCGACCGCCGAGAACGCGCCCGCGCCGATCCACACCAGCACACCGCCGGGCAGCACCAGCCGCAGCGCGTGGTTGATGTCCACCAGCTCCAGCAGCGCGGCGGTGCACTTCTCGCAGTCGCGCAGGTGGTTGCCGACCTCGGTCGAGGCCCGCTTGCGCAACGCCCCCCGGGCGTACTGGCCGAGCCGGTTGGCGTACTCCTCGCAGCCCTGCTCCTGACTGCCGGAGACGTGCGCCTGCAGGAAGGCGGCGGCCAGCCGGGAGCGGGCCCGGTGCGCCTGCACCGCCGTGGCGTTGGCCGTCTTGCCGAGCAGCACGGCGACCGTCTTCGGTGACTCCTGCTCGACCTCGGTGTGCCAGAGCAGCAGCCGGTCGTCCTCGGGCAGTTCGACGAAGGCCCGCATCACCATGCGGCGGTCGGCCATCGCCATGGCCCAGGCGTCGGCGCCCGGGTCGGCCAGGTCGAAGTCGATGGCGGCACCGGTGGCGGACTGCTCGAACGCACCGAAGTCGTCGATCAGTTGCTCACGCTGCCCGGTACGGCCCCAGGCGGCGGCCACATTGCGCACCGCGGTGAGCAGATAGGCGCGGACGGCGAACTCCGGGCCCTTGCCGGCCTTCAGCGCCTGCAGGGTGCGGGCGAAGACCTCGCCGGCCAAGTCCTCGGCGGTGAAGCTGTCGCGGCAGCAGCTGCGCGCATAGCGGCGCACCGCCTCGACGTGCCGGCGGTAGAGCTCCTCGTAGGCGGAGTCGTCGCCGGCCCGCACCAGGGCGGTCAACTCGGCGTCGGAGGGCGGCCGGTCGCCGTCCACCGGATCGGCCGGCGGGGGCACCTTGGCGAGCGGGCCCGTGAGTTCGGGCTGCGCGGCGGCCAAGTCGGCCGGGCTGCCGGGCAGGTGCGCCACGAACGCCTCCGGCATCACCCCGCCCTGCCCGGCCACCGCCTGGCCGGGCACCCGGGGCTGGGCCTGAGCCTCGCTCGTCGGTGAGCCCGTCGGTGAGCTCGTCGATGAGCCCGTCGGTGAGTCGGCCGGCGACGGGCCGTCGGGTGCCGGTCCGTCGGGCCCCTGGCCGTCGGGGGACTGGGCGAGCGACTCCCGGACCGGGGCGCCGCCCTGGCCCGGCACCTGGCCGGCCGGGGCCTGGGCGCCGGGTTCGGCGCTGCGCTCGTTCTGCTCCTCGGCACTCATCAGCTCGCCTCGCCCGATCCGCCCGCGCCGTCTCCGTCCCGTGGCGTGCCGCCCCGCCAGGCGCCCGCCGGGGGCGCACTCGGCCGCCGGACGTGCCACCGGACGTGCGCCGCCGCACTGCCGACAACGGCGCGCACCGGGACAATGGCTCCAACCACGGGCAAAGGATGGCATAGGGGCGCTGACGCCGGTAGCCGTCAACGACCCGACCCCCCTTTGGAGGGAGCGCCCGGGCAGCGGTCCGCCCGCCCCGACGCGAGCCGTTCCGCACCGGGGCGGCGCCGAGCACGCCGCGGCGCGCGCACGTCAACACGCGCGCCGCACAGCATGGCACCGACGGCGGAGCCCGACGAGCAGGCGCGCCGATCAGGCCGCCCGCAAGCCGTCCAGCAGGATCCGCAGCAGCCGTTCGCCCGGGTCCGCACCCGCACCCGGCGGCTCCACGGCCCGTCCGATCGCCGGCGGCACCGCGGCCGTCAGCACCAGCACGATCTCCGACACCGTGACCCCGGGCCGGAGTTCACCCGCCGCCGCGGCCCTGGCCACCAGTGCGGCCAGCAGCTGCAGCAGCAGCCGCGGGTCCGCGTGCGGCGCGCCGGTGCTCGAAGCGGGCTGTTCCTCGGTGCTCGGGTGGCCGTACCCGTAGGCGTCCGGAGAGAGCCGCTGCTCGGGCACCCGAGCCAGCTCCTCGGCGTAGCTGAACGCCTCCGGCGGCAGCAGCCGGCCCGCGCCGGTGCCGACCGCGGTGGCCAGGTACCCGGCCAGTGCCTCCCATGGACCGGCCGGCCCGTAAAGAGCCTCCCGGGCCCGGGCGGTGAGCCAGGCCACCTCCTCGGCGGCGATCCGCTGAACCAGCACCTCCTTGCTCGGGAACCGCCGGTAGACCGTGCCGACCCCGACACCGGCCCGCCGGGCGACCTCCTCCATCGGTGCGTCGTACCCGAGTTCGCCGAAGACCTCGCGGGCCGCCCGCAGCACGCTCTCCAGGTTCCGCCGTGCGTCCACCCGCAGCCGGGTGGCCCGCCGATCCTCGGCGCGGGGCGGTACCTCGGTCGACGCCGGGACGGACGCCGGCCCCGGCTCCGGTGTGCGCTGCTCCGGCACGGTGTGCGATCCGGCCTGCGGCATCGCCGACTCGCCCAGCAACTGATCCTGATCCATCATCCCCAACCCTCCCCCGGAGGAGCCTGCTTCGGGCTCCTAGCGCGTAGTCGTCGCAGCCGCCCGTGACCTGCCCACGGGTCCGGCCCCAGCACCCGGCCCCCGCGCCGGACCCGCACGGCCCGCACCACATCCGAGTAGGGATCATCCGCGGACTACCCTTCCCCGTTTCAGCGTGGGACAGTCGGGCTGGTCGGCCAACGGTAAATCAGGCCGTAATGGATTCACCACCCGGGGTGACGGTTGACAGTGCGCCGACTGGGGCAATCCGGTCCGGAGTGTGGACAAGAGCCCCTTGGTCGGGGCGTCATGGTTGCGTGAACCAGGTCACATCGACAGGGGGTGGCACCATCCGGATCCTGATCGTGGGCGGCGGCTGTGCCGGGCTCACCAGCGCCCAGCGGCTCCAGCGGGAACTCCAGCAGGACCTGCGGTCCGGCCGGGCGGAGATCACCCTGGTCGAGGCCGCACCCTACCTGACGTACCGTCCGCTGCTCGCCGAGGTGGCCGCCGGCGCCATCGACCCCCGGCACGTGGTGGTGCCGCTGCGTCCGGCGCTGCCCGACTGCCGGGTGCTGACCGCCCGGATCGCCCGGATCGACCACGGCCGCCGACTCGCCTGGCTGGCACCGCAGGACGGCATCGAGGTCGAACTCCCGTACGACGAACTGGTTCTGACGGTCGGCGCGAGCTGCCGCGCCCAGCCGATCCCCGGGCTCGCCGACCACGGCCTCGGCTTCGAGACGGTCGGCGAGGCGCTCGCCCTGCGCACCCGGGTGCTCGACCAGCTGGACCTGGCCTCCACCACCCGGGACGTCGAACTCCGGCACGCCGCCCTGACCTTCGTCTTCGTCGGAGCCGGCTACGGCGGCGTCAGCGCCCTCGCCGAACTGGCCGACCTGGTCGGGCGGGTGCTCCGCGACTATCCCAACATCCAGCCGGAGGACCTGCGTTGGGTGCTGGTCGAGGCCGATGACCGGATCCTCGCGGAGGCCGACCCCGAACTCGCCGAGTACGCCCTCCAGCAACTGCGTGACCGGAACGTCGACGTCCGGCTCGGCACCACCCTGGAATCCGCCGACGACGGCCTGCTGGTGCTCTCCGACGGCAGCAAGTTCGCCGCCCGCACCCTGGTCTGGACGGCGGGAGCCCGCCCCGCCCCGCTGCTCGCCGCCACCGACCTGCCGCTGGCCGACGACGGCCGGGTGCGCTGCCTGGACACCCTGCAGGTGGTCGGACCCGACGGCGGGCCACTGCCCGGCGCCTGGGCGGCCGGGGACTGCGCGGCCGTGCCCGCCCCGCCGGACGCCTACTGCCGGCGCGGCGCCCAACACGCCCTGGCACAGGCCGAGCTGCTGGCCGGCAACCTGCTGGCCGCCCGGGCCGGCGCGGCATCGCAGCCCTACCGCCCCGAGCCCGGCGAGGCCTCCGCCTCACTCGGGCTGCGCAACGCCGTCGCGCACGCCGGAGGGCGCCGCCTCACCGGCCGCCGCGCGTGGCTGGTGCACCGCGCCCGCACGCTGCGCCGGGTGCCGAGCGCCGAGCGGCGGGTGCGGATCCTCGCCGACTGGCTGCTGGGCGGGCTGTTCGCATCCGGCCCGCACGTACCTTGAACGACGGCCAGTCGACGTGCCGTACAACACGACCAACACACCTACGACTTCCGGAACCCGGCCTTCACCTGACAGGATCTGCGTGAAGCCCCGTCACGGCCAGTATGGACATCAGTACGAACCGTGACGGACCGAGTGGCCCCCGGCGGAATCCGGAGCGGCGGGAGCCCCGAGGAAAGCGACGATCGGTTGAACCTCATGCGCTGGAGTGCGCGGCTCACCGGAGCGCCGTGGCGTGTCGCACCGCCCAAGGACGACCAGGTCGCCCTCCCCGGGCCCCGCGACCCGCTCGGCCCCTCCGGCCTGCCCGGACCCGATCAGCTGCTCGACCTGCACGAGCTCTACGACCTGCGCGACGTGCTCGGCCGGCTGCCCGCCCCCGTGGTGATCACCTACGGCAGCCGGCACCGCCTCGGCTACGCCAACGACGCCTACCGCGAACTCTTCGGCACCCGTGCCAACGGCGCGTCCGCCGACGAAGCCCTGCCCGAGCTCGCCGAGCTCGGCCTGCTCCCGCTGCTCGACCAGGTACTGCGCAGCGGGCGCGGCCGCAGCGTCAAGGCGCGCAGCACCGCCGACCGCCGCCACTGCTTCAACGTGTCCTGCGTGCCGCTGCACTCCACCGAACGGGTCTGCACCAAGGACGGCCACGCCCGGCCCGCCGTCGGTGTGCTGATCTACGCCGCCGAGGTCACCGACCAGGTCGCCGTCGCCACCCGGCTGCGGGAGGCCGAGCGCAAGCAGCGCGAGGCGGCCGTCACCCTGCAGCACAGCCTGCTGCCGCAGGAACTGGAGCAGCCCGCCGACCTGCGGGTCGCCGCCACCTACCGGCCCGGCGGCGCCGAGGCCGCGGTCGGCGGCGACTGGTACGACGTGATCGGCCTGCCCGCCGGGCGCACCGCCCTGGTGATCGGCGACGTGATGGGCCGCGGGCTGCGCGCCGCCGCCGTGATGGGACAGCTGCGCACCGCCGTGCGCGCCTACGCCCGCCTCGACCTGCCGCCGCACCAGGTGATGACCCTGCTCGACGGCATCGCCATGGAGATCGACGCCAACCAGATCGCCACCTGCGTCTACGCCGTCTACGACCCCCCGGCCCACACCCTCACCTACGCCTCCGCCGGCCACCTGCCGCTGATGCTCCGCGCCCCCGACGGCGCCGTGCTCCAGGGCGAGCAGCAGAACGGCCCGCCGCTCGGCACCGGCGACGGCAGCCACAGCTCGCACACCCTGCGCCTGCTCCCCGGCACCACCGGAGTCCTCTACACCGACGGCCTGGTCGAGCGCCGGGACCAGGACATCGACCAGGGCCTGGGCCTGCTCTCCCGGACGTTGGCCGGCGCCGTCGGGTCACCCGAGGTGGTCTGCGCCCGACTGCTGCGAGCCATGGGGGTGACGGCCGAACACGACGACGACGTGGCCGTGCTCGCCTTCCAGCTGCCGACCGACGGCACCGACGAGGCCGGGCAGCCCTGCCTGACATCGGCGGTTGACTCGGAGCTCGAAGAGGTCTAGTGTTCTTCGAGCTGCCTGTCAGGGAGCACCGGACGCGAGCTCTGAGCGGACGGTCCCGAGAGCAGCCACTCCTTTGAAAAACCATCCTCAGTGAGATCGTCGGCTTCGGCGCGCATGCCTTTTCGTGCGTTTCCGGGGCGGGTTTGTTTTGCTGTGCCGGTAATTCTTGAGAGTGGGCCGGATTCGCCTTTCGGGGCGGAGCTGAGCTAAAGTTCAACACGTCGGACGGGCCGTCAGGTCCGATACGGCGAAGGCCTCCTGAGGCCGAAGCGGTGCGGAAGACCTGGTAAGGTTGGAAACACCGAGAGCGAGTCGGAAAAAGCCGGAAGGCGGATCTGATAAGCTCGGAGAGAAG
>NZ_JARZAH010000085.1:0-6486 GCF_029892145.1 Kitasatospora sp. GP30 | reverse complement strand
TCCCGGCCTCCCCGGCGTCACCCCGGTCCGCGACAGCAAGGACCCCGAAGGCCCCGCCCTCTACTTCCCCGCCGACGGCTTCACCGCCTTCCTCCAGAGCGTCAAGGCCGGCGCCCTCGGCAACGCCTGAGACCGACCAGCAGACCTGCGAAGGGACCTGACCGATGATCAACTCCACATCGATGGCCTGGGTCAAGTCGTCCTACAGCCAGAACGGCGGCAACTGCGTCGAGGTCGCTCCCGGCCTCCCCGGCGTCACCCCGGTCCGCGACAGCAAGGACCCCGAAGGCCCCGCCCTCTACTTCCCCGCCGACGGCTTCACCGCCTTCCTCCGGGGTGTCAAGAACGGCACCTTCACCACCGCCTGACCCGCCCCTCCGAGGACCGCGCCCTGGCAGGCCGCGAGGCCCCCGCTCAACTCCGAGCGGGGGTCTCGTCATTCACGTCACCGAGGACGAGTCAGAGCAGGACGTTACCCATGCGGGTATCGGCAGCGCGAGCGCTCTGCCTCGACGTCCGATACCCGCCAGCCCGGGCACCCGGCGATTCGCATGCTGGGTCCATGGTCAACGTTTTCGACGGGCTCATCGATCGGTTCCTCCTCTCCAGCAGCGAGTTCGAACAGAAGCTACAAACGGTGCGACCCGAACAGTGGAGCCGGCCGACTCCCTGTACGGAGTGGAACGTACGGCAGTTGGCCAACCACATGGCTCGGGGAAACCTCAGCTACGTGCGTCTGCTCCACGGCGGCGACAGCGCGGAGTTCCTGCGGCTGCGGGATGTCGACGCGCTGGGTGCGGATCCGGTCGGTGCCTACGTCTCGTCCGTCCGGGAGTGCGCCCGGGCGTTCGGCCAGGACGGCGCCATGCAGCGGGTCCTGGACTATCCTCTGGGCCCGGTGACCGGGCGGCAGGCACTCGCCGTGAGGATCACGGACAGCACCGTCCACACCTGGGACCTCGCACGGGCCGTCGGCGCGGAGGAGTCCCTCGACGCCGGCCTCGTCGCATGGATCGACGAGCATCTCGACGAAATATACGCAGGCTTGGCGGAAACGCCCACCGCCGCCGACACGACCCACCGGTTCTTCGCCGCTCCCGAGAGCACGCTCCCGCACGACGCGTCACAGCAGTTGCGCCTACTGCACCGCATGGGAAGGACGCCCGGCGGCGCTCACTGAAGCCGACTGCGGGCCCTGCTGTGCTTGCTGGTGATGTTCCGTCACCCGTGCCCGGTCACCTCCCGCACGGGCCGCTGAGATCGGTACAGCGGAGGCCAGCTCGTTTATATGACTTCCAGCGCCCCCGAGCCCCGGCCGGCTTCTCCGAACAATCAGGCGAACGCCCCCCGCACGCCCCCGGCCCACCCCGCCGTGAGCGCGCCTGCGCGGGGGCGGCGCCCACGGATCCCGCAGGGCGTGCGACGTCGCTCGAATGGCGCACATCGACCAATCTCGTTCAGCTTCCTGATCACATCCGACCAAGCACTATGCGCAAGACGGTGAATATGCAACAAGAATAGGTAAATCCCTGACGGACCCGGAGAATTCGTGCTTCTCTGCTGCTGAATCTCCAGCCGGAATCCTTCCTTCCACGGTCGGCCGCGTCCTGGATCGCACAGCCGCGAGCCTCCTCGCCTTCGGCCGAGCCGGACGGCACGGCGGACGCGTACGGAGCTGAAATGCGGAGCCCAGCATGCTCACCACACTGCAGACGTCCTATACCGACACCCGTGCCGGTGACCTGGCCTGGTGCCTCGGCGGCCGGCCGCTGCCCGCACTGGCGGTACGCGACCTGCCGCTGCCGGGCCCGGACCGGCCCGCAGCCGCGCCAGGCCCCAGAGCCGCCGACCCGGCCGGGGCGAGGCGCACCCCCGAGGGCGGCCGGGCGGCCACGACCGCCGGCGGCAACGGCACCGGCAGCGGCACCGGCAGCGGCACCCTGCAGCTGCGCCTGCTGGGTGCCTCGCACCAGGTGGTGATCACGGCCGACCCGGGCGAGTGCCTGGAGACGGTGGCCTGCCTGCCCGGCCGCCGGACCCCGCTGCCCGCCCGGGTGGCCGAGCAAGTGGCCGGGTGGGAGTACGAGTTCGCGGCCCGGATCGAGGCGCTGCCGCCGCATGTGTTCGCCGCCCGGGCGCAGGAGATCCTGGCCCTGGTGGACGAGCACCCGCGGGGGCTGGCCGGCATCTTCCCGGGTGATCCGAGCGCCTTCACCGCCCTGGTCGCCCAGGGCAGCGCGGAGCGGGTGCTCTGGCGCACCTGGCACGCCTACCCGCAGGAGGGGCGGCTGGTCTGCACCCGGTCCTCGCTGGTGGTGCGCGGGCCGGGCAGCGCGCCGACGCGCCCGGCGGCGCGCTGCGCGATGGCCCGGCCGAGCCTCCCCTGAGCCCCGCCCGGCAATCGATCTGGTGACCAGTCGGACTCGAACATCCTGACGAACTGTCAACTCAAACCCGCACTCCATCACTCGAAAGGGTGCAACGATCGGCGGCCCGTGTCGCCTAGCGTTTCTTCGTGATCAACCAGCCGCCGGGCCCCTCCGGGCCGCCCGAACTCGACCGCGACGTTACCGACCCCGCCGAGTGGCTGCCAACGGTCCGGCCGCGGGTGCGCACCCGCGGCCGGAACCGCGAATGCCAACCACCCGAGCGGCGGGCCGCCCCCGCGACGCCCCCGACCGGCCCGGACCGGCGGCGCCACCCGTCCCGGGCCCGCCTGCGGGTCCGGCAGCCGCGACCACCCCGCATCCGTACCCCGGACGGACGCACCCGAATGGAGGATGCGGCGGCACTGCCCACCGGGCCCGTGCGCCCCCGTGCCGCCAAACCGCTGGTGCTGTTCGCCGCGTTCCTCTGCGCGGCCTGCGGACTGGTGTACGAACTGGAGCTGGTCGCCCTCGGCGGCTACCTGCTCGGCGACTCGGTCACCCAGACCTCCGTGGTCCTCTCCGTGATGGTCTTCGCCATGGGCGTCGGCTCGCTGGCGGCCAAGCGGCTCGCCCACCGCCCGGCCACCTCCTTCGCCCTGGTCGAATGCTCGCTGGCACTGGTCGGCGGGCTCTCAGTGCTCGTGGTCTACGGGAGTTGGGCCTGGCTGGGCCACTACCAGGTCGCCCTGACCACCCTGACCTGCGTGATCGGGCTGCTGATCGGCGCCGAGATCCCGCTGCTGATGACCCTGGTGCAGCGGATCCGCCGCCAGGAGGCCGGCCGGGCCGCCGCCGACCTGTTCGCCGCCGACTACGTGGGCGCGCTGATCGGCGGCCTGGCCTTCCCGTTCCTGCTGCTGCCGTACCTCGGCCAGGCCGACGGCGCACTGCTCACCGGCGCGGTCAACGCGGTGGCCGGCGGCGCGGTGGTGCTCTGGCTGTTCCGGGACGAACCGGGGCCGCGAGTGCGCCCGCTGCTCTGGGCCGGCTGCGGCGCGGTGCTGGCAGCGCTGGCGCTGGCCGCCGCCTGCACCGGGGCGATCGAACGCGCCGCCCGCTCCGCCCTCTACGGCACCGCGCCCCGGCAGGCGGTGCAGAGCCGGCAGGGCGAGATCGTGCTGACCGGGCCGATCCGGATACCAGCGCCGGGCGGCGACCCGCTGCGCCTCTACCTGGACGGCCGGCTGGCCGCCTGCGGCAGCGACGAGTACCGCTACCACGAGGCGCTGGTGCACCCGGCGCTGGCCGGTCCCGCCGACACCCGGGTGCTGCTGCTCGGCGGCGGGGACGGCCTGGCGCTGCGCGAGGTGCTGCGGCACCGCGGCGTCGCCTCGGTACTGGTGGTCACCGCCGATCCGGCGCTGCCCCAACTGGCCCGCACCGACCCGGCGCTGGCGGCGCTGGGCGGGCACTCGTTCGCCGACCCCCGGGTCCGGGTGGTCTACGCCGACCCGCTGGCCTGGCTGCGGCAGAGCACCGGCACCGAACGGTTCAACGCGGTGCTGGCCGACCTCCCGGCGCCGCAGCGGGCCGCCCGCGGGGAGTACCACACGACCGAGTTCTACGGCCTGGCCGCCGACCGGCTGACCGCCACCGGGCGGCTGGCGGTGCCGGCGCCGGCCGGGGCCGGGCTGTGGACGGCGGAGGCGGGGCTGCGCGCGGCCGGGCTGGCCACCGTGCCGTTCCCGGTGCCGGGGTCCGGGCCGGCCTGCGATCCGGCGGGCAGCGGCACGCGGGCGGCGGTGCTGCTGGCGGCCCGCGGCGGCCCGCCGGAGCTGGGCCTGGCCGCCGACGCCCCGGCACCCCGCGCGGTCACCCCGGCCGGCCTGCGAGCCGCCGCCGACCGGCTCGCCAGCCACCGGCCCCAGCCGCTGCCCCCACCCAGCACCCTCCTGGAACCGCACTGACCCACCCACGCCCGCTCACCCCGGCCGGCCTACGAGCCGCCGCCGACCCCAACGCGCTGGAACCGCCCTCACCCGGCACCGCTCGGTCACCCCAGCCGACGTGCGAGCCGCCGCCAACCGGCTCACCAGCCACCGACCCCAGCACCCTGGAACCGCATTGACCCGGCACCCCTCGGTCACCCCGGCCGGCCTACGAGCCGCTCGCCGGCCACCGACCCCAGCACCCTGCTCGAACCGCGCTGACCCGCCCCCGCAGTCACCCCAACCGGCGTGCGAGCCCCCGCCGACCGCCGCCGCTCCCCCGCCCAGCACCGTGCTCGAACCGCGCTCACCCGGCACCGTGCAGCACACCGCGGAAGCCGGGCGGTGCCGTGCCCTTCCACCCGGCCAACGGGTCGGTAGGCTCACAGTCATGGAGCATGAGGTTGTCATTCCGCTGCCGGCCGAGCTCGTCCAGCCCGCTCTGGACGATCCCGCGCTGCTCGCCCGCTGCCTTCCCGGTCTCAGCACCGACGCCTCCGACGCACCCTCCGGTCGCCGGTCGTCCGACGGCCCGCCGGAGATCAGCGGCCGGCTGAAGCTGCGGATCGGCAGCTCCACCATCACGTACCGGGGCGTCATCTCGCTGATCCGCAGCGGAGCGGCGGGTGTGGTGACCGCCTTCGTCGAGGGCCAGGAGGCCCGCGGGGACGGCGAGGTGACGGCCACCGTGCGGATCGCGGTCAGCGCCGAGGGGGAGGATCAGACCCGGCTGCGGTTCACCGGCGACCTCACCCCGGGCGGCCGGCTGACCGACTTCGATGACGAGACCCTCACCGCGGCCGGGCGCCGTCTGCTGGATCGTTTCACCGCCGCGCTCGGCGAGGAGCTCGCCCCCGACGCCACCGAGTCGGCCGAGGATGTCGAGGACGGCGAAGACGGCGAGGACACGGAGCCCCCGACGCTCTCCGTGGTGCCCGAACCGGAGCCGCTGCCGGACGACCTCTTCGCCGAGGACCTCTCCGACCTGATCGCCTTCTCGCCCTCGGACGACGAGACCGGCGACGGCGACCAGGCCGCCGAGCACCCCGAGCCGGTCGAGCTGCCCTACCCGCACGCCGTGCCCGACCCGGTCTCCGAGGAGGTGCTCTCCGGCCCGGTCCGGCGCAGCATCGTCGGCCGCTCCGCCGAGGAGGTGGACCACGCCCCGCCGCGCGGCCGGTACGCCCCCGCGCTGCCTGCGCGCAGCGCCCGGGCCCGGGCCGCCAGCCGCTGGTACGGCGAGGAGCACGCGGCGGCGAGCGGCCCCAGGCTGGCCGAGCGGCTCGCCTCGCCCTGGGTGATCGGCGGCGGGGTGGCACTGCTCGGCGGTGCCGTGATCGTGGCCCGCGCGCTGCGCCGCCGCTGACCCCGGCGCGCGCAGCGCCGAAAAGCGCCGGCAGACCCGAATAGACTGACTGTCCATGAGCAACCCGAGCAACGACCGCGCCGCCCTGCTGGACCAGATCAAGACCAAGGCCGTGGTGCACGGCAAGGTGATCCTCTCCTCCGGCAAGGAGGCCGACTACTACGTCGACCTGCGCCGGATCACCCTGGACGGCCAGGCCGCCCCGCTGGTCGGCCGGGTGCTGCTGGACGCCACCGCGGACCTGGAGTACGACGCGGTCGGCGGCCTGACCCTGGGCGCCGACCCGGTCGCCGCCGCGATGCTGCACGCCGCCGCCGCCCGCGGCCGCGAGCTGGACGCCTTCGTGGTCCGCAAGACCGGCAAGGCGCACGGCCTGCAGCGCCGGATCGAGGGCCCGGACGTCAAGGGCCGCCGGGTGCTGGCGGTCGAGGACACCTCCACCACCGGTGGTTCGGTGCTGACGGCCGTCGAGGCGCTGCGCGAGGCGGGCGCCGAGGTGGTCGGCGTCGCGGTGATCGTGGAGCGCGGTGCCGCCCCGGCGATCGAGGAGGCCGGCCTGCCGTACTACACCGTCTTCACCGCCGCCGACCTCGACCTGGCCTGACGCCCGGTCGCTCCGGCCGCCCGCCGGAGTGGTGAGGTTTCACGTGAAACATGAGAAGGGGGCCGCCCCCGCCCCCGGGGGGGGGCCGGCCTGGGGTCGGCGGGGGTTCAGTATGGGGGCAGGATGCCCGGACCAACAGGCGGGGTAGAGACGGAGCCC
>NZ_JARZAH010000084.1:0-7494 GCF_029892145.1 Kitasatospora sp. GP30 | reverse complement strand
TGCCCGGCATCCACACCCGGCTGGAACACCGGGGACTGCGGCCCGACCAGCACCTGGTCGACGGCGGCTACACCTCCCTGGTCCACCTGGAGCAGTGCGCCTGCCGAATACCTCATCCGGCCAGGTCAAGCGGCATGTCGGTACTCGTGGATCACTCCGCCGAGCCGATCGTGTCGGCGTATGCCCAGGCGGGCGATCCGTCCGGGGTCGGTGATCGGCTTGGGGACCGCACGCAGGGGCGCTGCCTGGTTCATGGCCTGGTGGGGCCGGTGCTCGTTGTGATGCTGCTCGAACTCGCGCAGGGCGTGCCGCAAGTGGCGTTCATTCCAGATCAGGGTCCGGTCCAGCAGCTCATGACGGCAGGTCTGCACCCAGCGCTCCATGATGGAGTTCATCCGCGGTACGTGGATGCCGGAGAGCACAACCTGGATGCCGGCGTCGCCCAGGATCTGGTCGAAGAGCGCCGGGAACTTCGCGTCCCGGTCGCGGATCAGATAGTTGACAGTGGCTTCGGCGTCCTCAAGGTCCATGGCCAGGTTTCGGGCGGCCTGGCCGACCCAGTGGGCGGTGGGATGCGCGGTGGTCGTGGTATGACTCACTTCGCTTGGGACAGTGACGGGTTCGAGCGCCATCGTGGCACCCGTTGGGGACCTCCCGGGCCGCCAGACCGAACGCAACCCGCGGTGGTGCTCGGCCTTGCGGGTGAAGGTCTCCTCGTGGCGCCCCTGGCGCGGGGCGGCCCAGCTGATGGTCGAACAATGTGGCGGGCAACGCCAGGTGCGGTGCGCGCTGGGGTCGAGAACGCGTGGTGGAGTGTTGTGCTGCTCGGGCTGACGGTGGTGTCGATCAGCTCGGTCTCGCCCGTCGAGCTGTCGGTCGCCGGCGTGGCGGCGTTGGGCGGCGCGTTCGCGGCCCGGCGGATGCGTCAGGCGGCCGGCACCGATGTTACGGGTGCCCGCGGCGCGCTCAGGGCGGTGATGTCGCCGCCCCGCGCGGTACTGCGCGGGCCGGGCGCTTTGCGAGCGGCAACGGGTGACGTGCGGGCCTTCCTTGAATCGGCGCCGTCGGACCCGGTGTTCGGTATCTGGGACTCGCACCGCAAGCGGAGGGTGCAGCTGAAGGTGCCCCGTACCTGCAGCTCGGAGATGCTGGGCTTGCGTCCACTGCGTGGCGTCAGGGCGGCGGGGCGGTTCGACGCGTGGCACTTCCCAGGCGACACCGTGGAGCTGACCGAGGGCGGGTGGAACCCGGTCGACGGCACCGGGAAGAAGGGCAAGGGGGACGACGCTCAAGTCATCGGCTGTCGGGCACGGCATGATTCCGCCCACCGCTGGGGTGGGCGCGGTGACGGTCCAGGCGATCGAGTGCCGTGCGACCTTGGCCATGGCGGGCCTGCGGGCGCTGCGTTTCGGCGACGCCCTGCAGGAGTACGTGCGGGCGGCGAGGGCGCTGGTGGCGGCGCCGGCGTTGTTGGGGAACCGGCTGGCGTTCGCGGCGCCGGCGGTTCGGCTGCGTTCGGGTTGCGACCTGCTGCCGGTGTCGGAGCGGATCGAGTGGGTCGGCCGCGGGCGCGAGAGTATGGCGCGGTGACGGAGCCGCTGGAGCTGGAGACGGTGGCGCAGGCGTTGGAGTTGTTCGATAGTCGCCAGGCAAGACCATGCCGAGAGAACGACTGTGTCTATCAGCGACAGCGGCGCAGGGGCATGCAATCCTGTCATGGATCGTAAGCGTTTCGTCACCGAGTGAGCAGTCGCTCTCTGTTGCCTCGTCAAATCCAGCGACGTTAGCGCAAGACCGGCTGGTGCCGCCGTCCGTTCATCACGCAGAGCAGAAGGCAAGCCCTCGGTCGTTGTCGACTCGGCACAACTGGGAGAGGGTGATCAGCGAGCGCATTGCGTGATTATGTGACCATAAGTAGGAAGCCATTTAGAATTCACCCTTATGGATCGCACAAGAATCTTTTGTGCCGGTTATTCTAGTGCCGAACCTCTTTCCCGGCAAAGCGAGAGATGAGTCATCGAAATCTGCGATGCCTGTCCATGGGAAGGGGGTCAGGTCGTCGGAGAGCGACGATCGCGAACCTGCCATATTTCCCTACAGAAATAGGCCTTCAGATGACACAGAAAATCTCTGGTGCGCTTGGCTGGCGCACAATTTCGACTTGGGTTGCGACGGTCGTTTTCATCGCCGCCGCCGCAATCACGACATCGCTGATGCCGGCTCAGGCCATTGCCACGGCCGTTCCCCTGGGGACGGCGAGCAGCTTCGCGGTTCTGGGTGGCCAGTCGGTCACCAACACCGGTCCCTCCGCTATCACCGGAGACCTCGGAGTGAGCCCGGGCACGTCAGTCACCGGGTTTCCGCCTGGTCTGGTGAGCGGGGCCACTCACCAGGCGGATGCGGTCGCACTTCAGGCCCAGGCCGATCTGGTCACGGCATACAACAACGCCGCGAGCCAGGCCACGGATGTCACCCTCACCTCCCCTGGAGACCTCGGTGGCCAGACGCTTGTTCCGGGTGTCTACACCGCCGCTTCTTCCATCGGCCTCACGGGCACCCTCACGCTCGACGCGCAGGGTAACCCCAACGCGGTCTGGGTCTTCCAGGTTGGATCGACCCTGACGACGGCATCCGCCAGCCGTGTGCTCATGGTCAACGGTGCCTCGCCGTGCAATGTCTACTGGCAGATCGGAAGTTCTGCCACGCTCGGCACCAACACCACCTTCGTAGGCAACATCCTGGCACTGACCTCGATCGGACTTAACACCGGCGCGAGCCTCGATGGCCGAGCGCTGGCTCGCAACGGTTCCGTCACGCTGGACACCAACCGGATCACCCTGCCCAGTTGCGCAGTTGGCACCACGGGTGGTACCACCACGGGCGGTACCACCACTGCCGGTACCACTGCCGGTACCACTGGCACCACTGCCGGTACCACTGGTGCCACTGGCGGTGCCACCACTGCCGGTACCACTGGCACCACTGCCGGTACCACTGGTGCCACTGGCGGTGCCACCACTGCCGGTACCACTGGCAGCACCACGAGCGGTCTCCTTGGTGGAGTGCTCGGCGGTGTGCTTACGACGGGTGGCACGACTAGCGGTCTCCTGGGTGGCGCGGTCGCCGGCAACAGCGCTGGTAATTCCACCGGGGGCTCGGTCGCCGGCAACACCGCTGGTAATACCACGACGGGTGGCGTCACCGGGGCTACCACAGGCGGTAGCCAGGGCGACCACGGCGACCACGGCGACCACGGTGACCATGGCGACCACGGTGACCACGGCGACCACGGGTGTTCTCCGTGCGACCACGGCGACCACGGTGACCATGGCGACCACGGTGACCACGGCGACCACGGGTGTTCTCCGTGCGACCACGGTGACCATGGCGACCACGGTGACCACGGCGACCACGGGTGTTCTCCGTGCGACCACGCCGACCACGGTGACCATGGCGACCATGGCGACCACGGTGACCATGGCGACCACGGGTGTTCTCCGTGCGACCACGCCGACCACGGTGACCACGGTGACCACGACGATCATGGCGACCACGGTGACCATGACGACCACGGCGACCACGGGTGTTCTCCGTGCGACGACAAGGGGAACGAGCCCCTGAACTCGTAGCTGATTCGGGAAGCCAGGCGGGCACCACGACAAGCGGGCCATGAGCAGAGGCCCTCGTGGTGAATGCGGCTCCGGCGTCCAGCCCTTGGGGCTTCGCCCGAGGCGGCAGCCCGCTTGAGGAACGCAGGACTGGTGGCGCGCGGCGGATCGTTATGGATCCTGTCGCGCGCCCCAAGACGCTCAAGGCATGCAGAGTCGAGGGAGCAGGCACGGTGGTAAGGACGGGGCCCAGTCGTGCGATGGGCGGCACAGAGTCCGTGAAGACGAAACAAGCGGGCCGCCAACTGGCCGACGACGGCCTCCCCGTTGACGTAGTGCAGGGCGCCCAGCCGTCCGTCACCGAGCTTGGCGAGCAGCTTGATGGCCTGTCAGGACTGTCGCGCCCGTGGGGTGCGGCCGCGGTCGTCGCTGTGGCCCTGTGCCTGGCAACGTCCCTTGTCCACGTGCTTCTGGTATTTCTGTATGTAGCTCCCCCGAACCAACTGTCCCAGTACTACGGCAGGCAGCTCAATGCCTGGATCTTTCCGTTGTTCGAGCAGAACTGGCGGCTGTTCGCTCCGGACCCGGAGTCCGTGACCTGGCAGATTTCCGTGAGAACCGAGCGGACCTCAGCGGGCGGTGACCGTGAGGTCAGTGACTGGTTTGACCTGACTGCGGTCGACGACTCCCACGTCGAGCACAACGTCTTCCCGAGTCATACAACGCAGAACATGCTGCGTCGAGCCTGGATCGCTTATCTCGAAGCGTATGGAAGCGACGACCAGCCGCACTCTGAGCGGGCTGTGATGTTGCGGACGTACCTTCGCAACATTGCGATGGAGCGACTCGCCGTCCATCAGAACGTTACGTATGAGGCCGTCCAGTTGCGGGTGATTACTACACCCATCGCGGCGCCCACCACGCCGGGCGGCCCGCGCCCGACTGCACCAGCCTCGGTCGACACCAGGTATCTACCCTGGTGGAAGGTGGCATCCAATGGAAACTGAGCAGACTCCAGTTCCGGCGCTCCCTCCGCGCCACACGGCCCTGCGGAACGGTGACGCCGACAGCCAACGGATGTTCCGCCGAATCGGCGCGTTCGGCAGCGCCGTGACCGACCGACCGATGTCCCTGTACGCGGCGGCAGTGCTGCGTATCGGGTACGGGCTGCTCTACCTGGCCTTCCTGCTGAGGGAGTTCCCGCACCGCGACGAGATCTGGGGTCCTGGCTCGCCGTGGACGCCCGCCCTGGCGAGGCAACTGTTCGATCAGACCGGCTGGTTCAGTATTCTTACCCTGTCTGACAGTCAGGCGTATTTCGAGTTCTGCTACGCGATGGCTGTCGTCGCGTCCGTTTTGTTCGTCATGGGCTGGCGGACCAGGGTGGTGTCGATCCTGTTCGCGGTCGTGGTGACCTCGTTCCATGCGCGGGCCATCTTCATGACAGACGGAGGAGACAACCTCATCCTCCTCATGGCCGTGTACCTCTGCTTGACTGATTGCGGCCGACGCTGGTCCCTGGACGCGCGGAGGACGCGCCTCGTGGCCTCCGGCAAGGTAGAGCATTCGGTGGCGGGTCCGAGAACGCGCGGCTTCTGGTATCAACTCGTGCTCACACGCAGGCTATTGAGTACGGTGCTGCACAACTGCGCCATGTTCGTCATCGCGGCTCAGGTTTGCATCGTCTACGGATCCGCAGGCTTGTACAAGGTGCAGGGCGGCTTCTGGAGAAACGGGACTGCCCTCCACTACGTCATGAGCCTCGACCTATTCCGGCCCTGGCCCGCATTGTCACTCATGGTGGACAGCCACCCAAACCTGATCGCCGTCGTCAGCTACATGACGGTGCTGTTGCAGGTTGCCTTCCCGTTCGTGCTGTTCGGCAGGCTAAAGTACATCGTCCTGACAACGCTGCTCGGGATGCACATTGGCATCGCCGTTCTGATGGGCCTTCCGCTCTTCTCCGGGGCCATGATCGTCGCGGATGCCGTATTCCTGCCGGACCGCTTCTATACGTTCCTGGGACAACTATGGCGGCGCACTTTTCAACGGGAAGTTGCCGTGGGAGCAGGAGAACCGCCCCAGCGGGAGAGCCCAGTCGTACCGGCGCAGCCCGGATCGGCCGGCTGCGGCCAAGACGTGCGAGGACCTGTTCCGGCCGTGGACGCAGGCGAGACGAGCGGCGCGGCCTGCAGCACAGAACCGGTGCTGGCGTATGACGGGGACTGCGGATTCTGCCAAGTGACGATCGATCGGATCCGACAGCTGGCCGGTCCGCAGATCGAAGCCGTACCGTGGCAGGTTCTGCCGGAGCAGCTCACCTCCCCGCACCTGGCGCGGTTGGACCGGGAGGTGCTCCTCTTCCACAACGGTGCGGTCCGCGCCGGCGGCGCAGACGCGTTGGCTCGATTCGTCGGGTCCTCATCGGCCCGCCGGTACCAGCTGGCAGCCGCCGCGGCTGGCCTACCCGGCGTACGAACCTGCGCCCGTCAGATCTACGCCCTGGTGGCGAAGAACAGGCGGCGCATGCGCGGCATGAGGGCCTCCTGTGCCCTGCCTCGGCCCTGAGACCCGCAGCGCGACGGGCCACTCCGGGCAGACCCGGTGGAGCTGGCCGAGGCCGTAGGGGGCGCGGCGTAGCCCATTCGGGCGAGGGGACAGTTCATCCCTCTCGCTTCCAACCCCGGCCTCTACCTTCCTGATGACCCGATCAGGAAGGTAGAGGCCGATGTCCTTCGAAGAGGGCCGCAGCCTGCACAGGACCCGCAACCGAGATCTGAGCAGTCGTGGTGGACATCCGCGCGGACAAGCTCGCGATCGTGGACCGACGGTGCCGCGCAGCGGCTGACCCTCCGGCCGCCGGGCGGCGGCATGCGCGAGGAGTGGGAAGCGGTGGCCGCGCATCTCCGTCCGGCCGATCCCGGCGAAACGCCCAGGGCCCACATGGCCGAGGCGAACGCGATGATCTGGCGGGGTCCGGACTGGCCGTGAGTGGGAACGCTGGCTTGGCGCAGGGAAGCGTTGCGGAGCCCCCCGTTCGGAGTAGCGCCCGCGAGTCGGCGGTTTGGCCTGGAACGCAGTCTCTTACGGTTCCCATGCGGCGTGCTTCGCGCGCCCTTTGCGGAGGGAGACCCGATGGCCGAACAACAACCGCCCGAGGAGCCGCACGGGGTACCGTCAGCAGGCGGACAGTCCGGCCCCGCCCAAGGCTGGGGTGAGCAGCAGCTCCCTCCCAGTCAGCCGCCGCCCGGCCCTCCACCGCCAGGCTGGGGCCAGCCGTCCGGCCCTCCGCCCCCTAAGCGTCGTTTCGGTCGCGGCGTTTTGGTCGGTTGTATCAGCGCCGTTGTGCTGCTGGTCGGGATCATCATCGTCATCGTTGTGGTCGTAAGTGGAGGCAGCAAGACGACCCCGACGAATCCCACGCATCCGCCGGAAGCGGATGTGACCATCACTTCCTGCGGCGTGGACCCGACCACGTCCATCCCGGACGCCAAGGTCGAGATCATCAACCACAGTTCGAAGTCCTCGAACTACACCATCGGCGTCGAGTTCGTCGATTCGAGCGGTACGCGCTTGGCGGACGGTGCGGCTCTTGCGAGCAACGTCGCGCCGAACCAGAAGGTGGAGGAGGACGCGGGAGGCACAGCCCAAGTGACCACCAAGATCACCTGCAGGTTGACGTCGGTGAACCGGTTCTCAGCTGTTGGATGAGAGGCCGCCCGTTCTCAGAGCCTTCAGTCCAGGATATTGCGGCCCGCAGCGCTCGTGCGTGACTTGCGCACTCACTGAGTGACTCTGTCGGGGATCTTGGTTTTCCTTGATCACTGTCCTTGGCGCCACCAGCGGGGGCGGGGCAGTTCGTGAGCGTCGAGGTACTGCTGGAACG
>NZ_JARZAH010000083.1:0-8958 GCF_029892145.1 Kitasatospora sp. GP30 | reverse complement strand
CGCCCGATGATCGAACACCGAACGCGACGTCAACACCGAGAACGCCGCATCCAGCACCCGGACATCGCCCTCACGCACCCACTCCAGCAGCGCCGAAGCCTGACCCCGCACCGCCTCCTCAGACTTGCCCGACACCACCAACGGCATCACCGGAAGCCCAGCCACAGCCCCCGACTCCGCCACCCCCGAAGGCTCCTCCACCTGCTCCAGGATCACGTGCGCATTCGTCCCACTCACACCGAACGACGACACACCCGCACGCCGAGGACGCGCCACCTCCGGCCAGGCCCGCCGCTCCGTCAGCAACTCCACCGCACCGGAGGCCCAATCCACCTCCTGCGACGGCTCATCGACATGCAGCGTTTCCGGGAGGACACCCTCCCGCATCGCCATCACCATCTTGATCACACCCGCCACACCGGCCGCCGCCTGCGTGTGACCGATGTTCGACTTCAACGAGCCCAACCACAACGGACGTTCGGCGTCCCGGTCCTGGCCGTAGGTCGCCAGCAGCGCCTGCGCCTCGATCGGGTCACCCAACCGCGTCCCCGTCCCGTGCGCCTCGACGACGTCGACCTCCGAGGTGGACAAGCCGGCGTTGGCCAGCGCTTGCCGGATCACCCGCTGCTGCGACGGCCCGTTCGGCGCCGTCAGACCGTTCGACGCACCGTCCTGGTTCACCGCCGAACCCCGCACCACCGCAAGCACGTTGTGGCCGAGCCGGCGGGCGTCCGACAACCGCTCGACCAGCAGAACGCCGACACCCTCGCCCCAGCCCGTGCCGTCCGCAGCATCCGCGAACGCCTTGCAGCGACCGTCGGCGGCCAGACCGCGCTGCCGCGAGAACTCCACGAACGCGCCCGGTGTCGACATCACGGTCACACCGCCGGCGAGCGCCAGGTCGCACTCGCCCGACCGCAGCGCCTGCGCCGCCAGGTGCAGCGCCACCAGCGACGACGAACACGCCGTGTCCACCGTCACCGCCGGCCCTTCCAGACCGAAGACGTACGACACCCGGCCCGACATCACACTCGCCGTGTTCCCGGTCATCACATAGCCCTCGAGCTCACTGGCCTCCCCGGCGTTCTCCATCAGGAGCGGGACGTAGCTCTGGCCGTTGGTGCCGATGAAGACGCCGGTAGCGCTGCCCTTGAGCCGGTCCGGCGCGATACCGGCACGCTCCAGCACCTCCCAGGAGGTTTCCAGCAGCAGGCGCTGCTGCGGGTCCATCGCGAGCGCCTCACGCGGCGAGATCCCGAAGAACCCCGGGTCGAAATCCTCGGCGTTCTGCAGGAACGCGCCTTCCCGGGCGTAGGACTTGCCCGGCACCTCGGGGTCGGGGTCGTACAGGCTGCCCATGTCCCAACCGCGGTCGGTGGGGAAGCCGGAGACCGCGTCGACGCCGTCAGCGACCAGGCGCCACAGCTCTTCGGGCGAACGCACGCCGCCGGGGAAGCGACAGCTCATCCCCACGATCGCGATCGGCTCGTCCGCCATCGCGGCGGCTCCGGCACCGAGGGGCCCGACCGAGGCGTCCGGCTGGATGCCCAGCAGCTGGCCACCGAGGTGGCGGGCCAGCGCCTCGGGCGTCGGGTAGTCGAAGACGAGGGTCGCGGGCAGGCGGGTGCCGGTGGCCGTGGCCAGCCGGTTGCGGAGTTGGACGGCGGTCAGCGAGTCGAATCCGAGCTCCTTGAACGCGCGGCGCTCGTGGATCCCGTCCGCCGACTCGTGTCCCAGGACGACGGCGACGTGCGATCGCACCAGGTCGAGGATCTGCCGCTCCTGCTCCTCCCTGCCGAGCCCCTTCAGGCGGTCAGCGAGGGCCCCGGTGCCGGCGGTGGTACCGGCGGCACCGGGCGCGGCTGCGCGGAGGCTGCGCACCTGGGGCAGGTCCGCGATGAGCGGAGTGCTCCGCAGGGCGTTGAGTCGCTGTGCGAGCCGCGACCAGTCCACATCGGCGACCACCACGACGGTCTCGTCGTGATCCAGTGCCTGCTGGAGCGCCTTGATGCCGAGGTCGGGCGCCATCGGGGGGATGCCGTTGCGGCTCAGCTGCTGCTGAGCGGTTTCACCGGTGGCCAGTCCGGCGCCGCCCCACGCGCCCCAGACCACCGACGTCGCGGTGAGCCCGTGCGCCCGGCGGAACTCCGCCAGGGCATCCAGGTAGGTGTTGGCCGGTGCGTAGTTGGCCTGTCCCAGCGACGGCAGCGTGCCCACCAGCGAGGAGAACAGGACGAAGGCCGAGAGCTCGCGGTCCCGGGTCGCCTCGTGCAGGTTCCAGGCCGCCGTGGCCTTGGAACGGAGCACGGTGTCGAAGCGCCCGACCGTGAGCGAGTCCAGCATGCCGTCGTCCAGCGCAACGGCGGTGTGCATCACCGCGGTCAGCGGGTACTCGGTCGGGATGCCGTCCAGCAGCGCGTGCAGGGCGTCGCGGTCGGCGATGTCGCAGGCCGCGACCGTCACCTTCGCACCCAGCGCGGCCAGTTCGGCCGCGAGCTCGTCCGCACCCGGTGCCTGCGGGCCACGCCGGCTCACCAGCAGCAGATGCTCGGCCCCATGGCCGGCCAGCCACCGGGCCACCTGCGCGCCCAGCGCACCTGTGCCACCCGTGACCAGCACCGTGCCCGACGGGCGCCACTGACGCTTCGCGGAACGCCCGCCCAGCCGCGCCTCCAGCATGCGGGGGACGAACATTCCCGACACGCGTACGGCCACCTGGTCCTCGACGGCACCTGCCAGCGCCGCCAGCAGCCCTTCGCGCACCCGCTGATCGTCCTGCTCCCAGGCCAGATCGACGAGCCCGCCCCAGCGCTCCGAGTACTCCAGCGCGGCGACCCGGCCCAGGCCCCACAGCTGCGCCTGGACCGGGCTCAGCAGGTGGTCCTCCGCGCCGACCGACACCGCGCCACTGGTGACCACCCACAGCGGAGCGGTCACGGCCGCATCACCCAGTGCCTGCACCAGGAGCACGGTCGCGGCCAGCCCGGCCGGCACGGCATCTCCGGCCAGGTGCTCGCCCTCGGCAGAAGCCAGCAGCGAGAGCACACCGTCGACGTGCCCGAAGTCCGCCAGCTGTTCGGCCAGCCGGGCTCGGTCCGCCGCCACCGCCTCGACCTCGATCACCTCGGCCTCGGCACCGGCGCCCCGCAGCGCGTCCAGGCAGAGCTCCACCGACCGCGTGTCGCCCTCGGCAGCGGCGACGACGAGCCACTTGCCGGTCAGCGAAGGCGAGTTCGGGACCGTGATGCGCTTCCAGGTGGTGCGGTAGCGCCACCCGTCGACCGTCGAGTCCTCCCGCACCTGCCGACGCCACGACGACAGCACCGGAAGCACCGCTCCCAGCGACTCCTCCTGCCCGTCGTCCAGACCCAACACATCCGAAACAGACGACACATCCGCCTGCTCCACCGCACGCCAGAACGCCTCATCCACCGGATCCACCACGCCGGCCTCACCCCGCAGCGGCACGTCCAGCCAGTAACGCTGGTGCTGGAACGCGTACGTGGGCAGGTCGACGCGGTGGGCGCCGGTGCCCTCGAACAGAGTGGGCCAGGCGACCGGAGCGCCGCGCACGAACGCCTGCGCCAAGGACGCCGTCAGGCGCGGCCAACCGCCCTCACCACGACGCAGGGTGCCGATCGCCGCAGCGACGGTGTCCTGCTCGCCGATGACCTCCTCGATCGCCGGAACCAGGACCGGGTGCGAGCTCACCTCGATGAACAGGCCATGCCCTTGGGTAAGGAGGTTCTCAATGCCGTGACGGAACTCCACCGTCTGACGCAGGTTGGTGTACCAGTACGCGGCGTCGAGCCCCCTGGTGTCCAGGAAGCCACCGGTCACGGTCGACCAGAACGGCACCCGACCCTCAACCGGCACGATCGGCGCCAGATCGCGGGCCAGACGCTCGCGCAGGCCCTCCACCATCTGCGAATGCGAGGCATAGTCCACCGGGATCCGCCGCACCCGCACCCCACGACCCTCACACCACGCCATGAACTCGCCCAACGGCACGGCCGGGCCCGAAACCACCGTCGAGGCAACCCCGTTCACCGCCGCAACCGACACGCCATCCCCGCCCCACCGCTCCAGCAGCCCGCGCACCTCACCAGCACCCGCGCCCACCGACACCATGCCACCCGAACCCGCCAACTCCTCCGCGATGGCCTTCGAGCGCAACACCACCACCCGCGCGCCGTCCACCAACGACAACCCACCCGCGACGACAGCAGCCGCGATCTCACCCTGCGAGTGACCCACCACAGCCGCCGGCTCAACCCCCAACGACCGCCACACCTCAGCCAGCGACACCATCACCGCCCACAACACCGGCTGCACCACATCGACCCGCCCCAACCACCCCTCATCACCCGAACGCACCACCTCACCCAACGACCAATCCACCAAGCCACTCAGCACCCGCTCACACTCACCCATCCGCGCCGCGAACACCTCCGACGACCCCAGCAACTCCCCCGCCATCCCCAGCCACTGCGACCCCTGACCCGGGAACACGAACACCACACCACCATCAACCACCAACCCCGACACCACACCCGAAGACACCCCACCCGACGCCAACTCACGGAGCCCAGCGACAATTTCATTGCTCTCGGAGCCCAACACCACCGCCCGGGACCCGAACACCGACCGCGACGAAACCAGCGAGAATGCCGTATCCAGCAGCCCCAGCCCGGGCTCGGCCTCCAGCCGCTCCAACAGCGCCGCGGCCTGACCCCGCACCGCCGCCTCGGACTTGCCCGACACCACCAACGGCACCACCGGAAGCCCAACCACAGGCTCGCCAACAGCCGCCACCGCAGGTTCCTCGACCTGCTCCAAGATCACGTGCGCGTTCGTCCCACTCACACCGAACGACGACACACCCGCACGCCTCAGACGCCCAACCTCCGGCCACGCCTGCGACTTCGTCAACAGCTCCACCGCACCCGCCGACCAGTCCACGGCGCGCGACGGCTCGTCCACATGCAGGGTCTGCGGAAGCACGCCCTCACGCAGCGCCATCACCATCTTGATCACACCACCGACACCGGCAGCCGCCTGCGTGTGACCGATGTTCGACTTCAACGAGCCCAACCAGAGCGGCTGTTCGGCCGACCGGTCCCGACCGTAGGTCGCCAGCAGCGCCTGCGCCTCGATCGGATCACCCAACCGCGTCCCCGTCCCGTGCCCCTCCACCACGTCCACATCACCGGTCGTCAGGCGCGCATTCGCCAGCGCCTGCCGGATCACCCGCTGCTGCGACGGACCGTTCGGCGCGGTCAGACCATTCGACGCACCGTCCTGGTTCACCGCCGAACCCCGCACCACCGCAAGCACCTTGTGCCCGTTCGCCACCGCATCCGACAACCGCTCCACCAGCAGCATGCCGACACCCTCGGCCCAGCCCGTGCCGTCCGCGGCATCCGCGAACGCCTTGCACCGACCGTCCGAGGAGAGGCCCTGCTGCCGGGAGAACTCGACGAACGCACCCGGCGTCGCCATCACCGACACGCCGCCGGCCAGCGCCAAGGAGCATTCCTGCTTGCGCAGCGCCTCGCAGGCCATGTGGAGGGTGACAAGCGACGACGAGCATCCCGTGTCGAGGCTGACGGCGGGCCCCTCCAGGCCCAGGGTGTAGGAGATGCGCCCGGACACGACGCAGCTGAGGTTCCCGGTGACCAGGAAGCCCTCGAACGCGTCGGAGGCCTGCTTCACCGCGGAGGCGTAGTCGTTGTACATGACGCCGGCGAAGACGCCGGTGTCGCTTCCCTGCACGGACAGCGGGTCGATGCCGGCTCGCTCGAAGGCCTCCCAGGAGGTCTCCAGCAGCAGGCGCTGCTGCGGGTCCATCGCCATCGCCTCACGCGGCGAGATGCCGAAGAAGTCCGCATCGAAGTCGCCGGCGTTGTAGAGGAAGCCGCCGTCCCGGACGTACGACGTGCCGGAGCGCTCCGGGTCGGGGTCGTAGAGCCCGTCCACGTTCCAACCACGGTCCTCGGGGAAGCCGGAGACCGCGTCCACGCCGTCCATGACGAGCTTCCAGAGGTCCTCCGGCGAGCGCACACCACCCGGGTAGCGGCAGCTCATCCCCACGATCGCGATCGGCTCCCGCGCGGACTCCTCAAGTTCGCGGACCCGCTCCCGGGTCTTGTGCAGGTCGGCCGTCATCCACTTGAGGTAGTCGACGAGCTTCTCTTCGTTCGCCATCGTTCATTCCCTTGCGTCGTGCCGGTTCAGGTGGCTGTGGGGGGAGGAGACGGGGTCAGGAGCGCCCGAACTGCTGGTCGATGAAGTTGAGGATCTCGTCGGGGGTCGCCGCGTCGAGCTGGTCGAACGCGAGCCCCGGGTCGGCGTCCGCGTCCGTGCCTCCCGCCCGGCCGGACAGCGCGGATCCGCCGCGTGACTCCCGGATCCTGGCGAGCAGGGCCTCCAGGCGCGCCTCGATCCTGCGGCTGCCCGACTGGTCCGTCGAAGCGGTGGCGATCAGCGGATCGAGCTTGTCCAACTCCGCCAGCACGAAGGAGTCCGGGCTCGCCTCACCGTCGACCAGGCAGGTCAGCAGGTAGTCGGACAGAGCCGCGGTGGTCGGGTAGTCGAAGACCGCTGTCGCGGGCAGCCGCTGGCCCGTGGCCGCGTTCAGCTGGTTGCGCAGCCGAACCGCAGAGAGCGAGTCGAAACCTAGCTCCGAGAAGGCCGCGGTCGGCTCCACCGACGACGTCGACGCGTGGCCCAGCACGGCCGCCACGTGTTCGCGCACCAACTCGACCAGGATACGCCGCTGTTCAGCCGGAATCGCCGCAGCCAGCCGGTCCCGCAGCTGCTGGGCCCGGTCCTCGTCCTGGCTCGCGTCCCCGTTCGCACCCTCGGCGGGTTCGAGAGCCCGGGCCGCTTCCGGGATCCTGCTGATCAACGCACTGCGGCGGACCGAGGTGAACGCGGGCGCGAACCGCTCCCAGTCCACGTCCGCCACGGTCAGGCACGCGGCCTCCTCACCGACCGCCTGCACCAGCAGGGCCACCGCGAGCGCCGGGGACATCTCCAGCACGCCCCGGCGCCGAAGCTGCTCGGCGACGGCCTCGTCGGCGGCCATGCCCGACCCGGCCCAGGCGCCCCAGGCCACGGACAGCGCCGGACGGCCTTCGAGCTTTCGCCGCTCGGCCAGTGCGTCCAGGAACGCGTTCGCCGCGGCATAGGCCCCCTGACCACCACTGCCCCAGACGCCGGCGTTCGAGGAGAAGAGCACGAAGGCGTCCAAGTCCCGGTCGCCCAATAGGTCATCGAGGTTCACCGCACCCGCGATCTTGGCCCGCACGACGCCGGCCAGGTCGTCCAGTCCGCAGTCGTCCAGCAGCCCCGACGATCCGTCACCGGCGGTGTGGACGACCGCGGTCAGCGGGTGCTCGGCCGGGATGCCGTCCAGCAGCGCGGACAGGGCGTCGCGGTCGGCGATGTCGCAGGCCGCGATCGTCACCTTCGCACCCAGCGCGGTCAGTTCGGCCGCGAGATCGTCCGCACCGGGCGCCTGCGGGCCACGCCGGCTCACCAGCAGCAGGTGCTGTGCCCCGTTGCCGGCCAGCCAGCGGGCCACGTGACCGCCCAGGGCGCCTGTGCCACCGGTGACCAGCACTGTGCCGGACGGCTGCCACTCGTGCGCCGGAACCACCTTGTCAGCGCCGGGAGCGCGAACCAGCCGTCGGGCGAAGGTGCCTGACGTCCGGACCGCCAGCTGGTCCTCGCCATCCCCGTTGGTCAGTGCGGCGAGCAGCCGGTCCAGCGCCGTGCCGTCCGGCTTCTCCGGCAGATCGACCAACCCGCCCCAGCGGCTGGGGTGTTCCAGTGCGGCGACGCGTCCGAGACCCCAGATCTGAGCCTGCTCGGGGGCGATCAAGTACTCCGACCGGTCGGTCAGGACGGCGCCCTGTGTCAACACCCAGAGCGGAGCGGCGACACCTGCGTCGCCGAGCGCCTGCACCAGGAGCAGGGTCGCCGCCAGGCCGGCGCCCACGCCCGCGTGGTCGGGCATCGGCCGCTCGTCCAGCCCCAACAGCGAGATGACACCGGAAAATCCGCCTTCGGTGGCGGCCTCATCCGCTCCACCGGTTCGATCGGCGCCGACGGCCTCGACGATCCGCTGGGCCAGGCCGGCACGGTCGGTTCCGGCGGCGTCCGCCGGGTCGAGTTGCAGCACGCGGACCTCGCCGCCCGCGGTGTCGACTGCCTCGGCGATGGCACCCGCCCAGCCGGCGTCGGCCGCCCCGGCGGCTGTCACCAGCAGCCACCTGCCGGCGAAGCCGTCCTCCGGCGCGGGCTGCGGGGAAGCCATCGGCTCCCAGACCACCCGGTAGCGCCACCCGTCCCCGGCGGACTTCTCGCGCCGGCGTCGGCGGTAGGTCGAGAGCGCGGGCAGGACGGTGCCCAGGGTCCCCTGGGCGTCGTCGCCCAGGTCCAGGATGCGGGCCAGTCCCTCCAGGTCTTCGCCCTGGACAACCTCCCAGAACTGCTCGTCCACAGCGTCGGTGGCGGAGGTGCGGGCAGGTGCGTTCGTCGGCCAGTAGCGCTGGCGTTGGAAGGCGTAGGTGGGCAGGTCGACGCGGTGGGCGCCGGTGCCCTCGAAGAGGGTGTTCCAGGCGACCGGGGCGCCGTTGACGAACGCCTGCGCCAGGGACGCCGTCAGGCGCGGCCAACCGCCCTCACCACGACGCAGGGTGCCGATCGCCGCAGCGTCGGTGTCCTGCTCGCCGATGACCTCCTCGATCGCCGGAACCAGGACCGGGTGCGAGCTGACCTCGATGAACAGGCCATGCCCTTGGGTGAGGAGGTTCTCAATGCCGTGACGGAACTCCACCGTCTGACGCAGGTTGGCGTACCAGTACGCGGCGTCGAGCTCCCTGGTGTCCAGGAAGCCACCGGTCACGGTCGACCAGAACGGTACCCGACCCTCAACCGGCACGATCGGCG
>NZ_JARZAH010000082.1:0-10014 GCF_029892145.1 Kitasatospora sp. GP30 | reverse complement strand
CCCTTCCGCGTCCTCGAACAACACCTCGACCGGCAACCCCAACAACCCGCACACCTCGTCCAACACCCGCGCGAACACCGGGAAGACCCGATACAAGCCCCGACCCATCCCCACCCACTGACCACCCTGACCAGAGAACACAAACGCCGACTTGCCCGGGGAGGCAGCAGTGCCCGTGACGATTCCGGGTTCTCCGCCGATCAGCGCGTCCAGGCCGGCCAGGTCCGTCAGCACGGCACGGTGCGGGAACCGGGCCCGCGCGGCCAGCTCCGCGGCCACCTCGGCCGGTGTGACCTCGGGGTGCTCGACAAGGAACCCGCGCAGTCGGCGGGCCTGGTCGCGCAGTGCCGCGTCCGACTTCGCCGACAGCAGCCACGGCACCGGCACCGCGGCCGCAGGGGCGGGCGTGGCCGGATCCCCGGCCGGTGCCTCCAGGATCACGTGCGCGTTGGTACCGCTGATGCCGAACGCCGAGATGCCCGCGCGACGCGGGTGGCCGTTGTCGGGCCAGGGCCGGGCCTCGGTGAGCAGCCGGACGCTCCCGGACTCCCAGTCGACGTGCGAGGTCGGCGCATCAACATGCAGCGTCGGCGGCAGTTCACCGTGCCGCATCGCCATGATCATCTTGATCACACCAGCCACACCGGCCGCCGCCTGGGTGTGCCCGATGTTCGACTTCACCGACCCCAACCACAGCGGCTCGGAACGGTCCTGACCGTACGTCGCCAGCAGCGCCTGAGCCTCGATCGGATCGCCAAGGGTGGTACCGGTGCCGTGCGCCTCCACCGCGTCCACCTCGGACGGCGCCAACCCGGCGTTCGCCAGCGCCTGACGGATGACGCGTTCCTGCGACGGACCATTCGGCGCGGTCAACCCATTGGACGCCCCGTCCTGATTCACCGCAGAACCCCGCACCACCGCCAGCACCCGGTGACCGTTACGACGGGCGTCCGACAAACGCTCCAACAGCACGACACCCGCACCCTCACCCCACGCCGTACCATCAGCCGCCTCGGCGAACGCCTTCACCCGGCCGTCGACCGCAAGCCCCCGCTGCCGCGAGAACTCGACGAACCCCGCCGACGTCGCCATCACCGTCACACCGCCGGCCAGGGCCAGTGAGCACTCCCCCGAGCGCAGCGCCTGCGCCGCCAGGTGGATCGCCACCAGCGACGACGAACACGCCGTGTCCACCGACACCGCCGGACCCTCCAGCCCCAGCAGATACGACACCCGCCCGGAGGTCACACTCGTCGCCGTACCCGTCGAGAGGTAGCCCTCCAGGTCGGGCGGCTGTGCCCCGCCGCCATAGCCCGAGGACCAGATGCCGGTGAAGACGCCCGTCTGGCTGCCCCGCAACGACGTCGGATCGATCCCCGCATCCTCGAACGTCTCCCACACCGTCTCCAGCAGCACCCGCTGCTGCGGATCCATCGCCAACGCCTCACGCGGCGAGATCCCGAAGAACGCCGCATCGAAGCCGCCGGCGGCGTCGAGGAAGCCCCCTGACTGCGTGTACGACCTCCCCGGACCACCCGCCGGATCGTAAAGACGCCCCACGTCCCACCCGCGATCCGACGGGAACCCACCCACCGCATCCACCCCACCCGACACCAGACCCCACAACTCCTGCGCCGACCCCACCCCACCCGGATACCGCGCCCCCAACCCCACCACCGCCACCGGATCACCCGACACCGCAACACCAACCGGCACGGGTGAGGCAAGGGCCTGGCGCCGGGCGCCGACCAGGAGGTTCCGCAGGTGGCCGGCCAGCGCGTCGGGGGTCGGGTAGTCGAAGGTCAGCGTCGCGGGCAGCCGTACCCCGGCGACCGCGGACAGGCGGTTGCGCAGTTCCACCGCGGTGAGCGAGTCGAAGCCCAGGTCCTTGAAGGCCCGCTCGGCGCTGACGGCCGCGGTGTCGGTGTGGCCGAGGACCGCGGCCGTCTGGCCGGTGACCAGTTCCAGGACGCGGCTGTACTGCTCGGTCTCGGGCAGGGCCGCCAGTTCCCTGCCCAGGCCCGGCCGGTCCGTGCGCCGGGCGGGCCTGGTACGGGTGAGGCGGCTGAGCAGGGGGCGGGTGGACGCCGCCGACAGGTCGAGGTGTGCCGGGACGAGCGCGGGATCGGCGGCGCCCAGGGCCAGGTCGAACAGTGCCAGCGCCTGGTTCGTGGGCATCGGCAGCACACCGGCGCGGGCGAGGCGCTTGCGGTCGGTGTCGGTGAGGTGTTCGGTCAGCCCGCTGGCCTCGGCCCATTGTCCCCAGGCCAGCGACACGCCCGGCAGACCCAGGGCACGCCGATGCACGGCGAGGGCGTCCAGGAAGGCGTTCGCGGCGGCATAGTTCGCCTGGCCCGGGCCGCCCAGCACACCGGCGGCGGACGAGAAGAGCACGAATGCGCTCAGGCCGAGGTCCTTCGTCAGCTCGTGCAGGTGCCAGGCGGCGTCGGCCTTGGGCCGCAGCACCTGGTCGATCCGGCCGGGCGTGAGGGATTCGACGACTCCGTCGTCGAGCACGCCGGCCGCGTGCACGACCGCGGTCAGCGGGTGCGCGGCCGGGATCGAGTCCAGTACTGCCGCCAGCGCGTCCCGGTCGGCCACGTCGCAGGCCACCACCTCGGCGTCGAAGTCCACCTCCGCCGCGGTCCTGCTGAGCAGCAGCAGGTGCCGGATGCCGTGCCGGTCGCGCAGGTGCTGGGCGACGAGGCGGCCCAGTGTTCCGGTGCCTCCGGTGATCAGCACGGTGCCGTTCGGGTCGAGCGGGCCGGGTGCCGGGGCAGCTTCGGCCCGTACCAGGCGGGCGGCGTGGGCGGCGCCGTCGCGGACGACGAGCTGCGGTTCGTCCCCCGCGACGAGGACGCGGTCGTCGGTGTCGACGAGCACGAACCGGTCGGGGTGTTCCGCCTGGGCCGCGCGGACCAGGCCCCAGACGACGCTGGACGGCAGGTCGACGGGGTCCGGCCCAACCGCCCCACGGGTCACGACGGCCAGCCGGCCGTCCCCGTTGCGCAGGAAGTCCTGGAGCACGCCCAGCGTCTCGGCGGCGACGGCGTGCGCGGCCGCCACGGGGTCTCCCGCCGGGGGCGTGACGTGGTGGACGGCCGGGGGTTCGCCGGTGCTCCCGACGGGCACCCAGTCGAGGCGGAAGAGCTGGTTGGTCCCGGCGACCGGCAGGCCCGGCGGCCGGTGGCGCACGGTCAGCGCGTCGATCACCGCCAGCGGCCCGGATTCGTCGGCGAGCGCGACCCGGAAGGTGTCGGGGCCGATGGGTGTGAGGCGGACCCGGGCCGTGGAGCCGGCTTTCCGCATCGACACCCCGGCGAAGGAGAACGGCAGGCGGCCGGCCGCCAGCAGGGTCAGCGGCTGGAGTGCGGCGTCGAGCAGCGCGGGGTGGAGACCGAAGCGGTCGCGGGTGTCGGCGGGCAGCGCCACCTCGGCATAGAGCTCGTCGCCCTGCTGCCGGATCTCGCGTACGCCCGCGAACACCGGCCCGTACTCGTAGCCTTGGGCGGCGAGGATGTCGTAGAAGTCGGTCAGGTCGACGGGCTCACCGGTCGGCTGCCAGGGCTCGCCTGTGTCGTACGGGTGGGGACGGTCGCCGGTCGCCAGCATGCCGGTGGCGTGCCGCAGCCAGGTGCCGCCCGTCCGGGAGTGCACGGTGACGGGGCGTCGGCCCGTCCCGTCCGGTGCGCCGACGACGACCTGGACCGGCACGGAACCGTCGTCCGGCAGGATCATGGGGGCTTCCAGCACCAGTTCGTCCAGGACGTCGCAGCCGGTCTGCCGTCCGGCGTGCATGGCGAGTTCGACGAACACGGTGCCGGGCAGCAGCACGGAGCCCAGGACGACGTGGTCGGCCAGCCATGGCCGGGTAGCCGTCGAGAGCCGCCCCGTGAGCAGGACGCTCTGGTCCCCGGCCAGTTCGACGACGGCCCCGAGCAGCGGGTGCCCGGCCGAGTCCAGTCCCGCCGCCGACACGTCACCCTTCGCGGCGGCGGGATTCAACCAGTACGGCCGGTGCTGGAAGGCGTACGTCGGCAGCGGGACATGGTGGGGCTCGCAGGGGAAGACTGGCGTCCAGTCGACGGCCACGCCTTGCGTGTGCAGGCGCGCCAGGGCGAGGTGGAATTCCTGCCTGCCGCTGCCGCGGCGCAGCGTGCCGGTCACAACGCCGTCCATCACCGGCACCAGTACGGGGTGCGGGCTGACCTCCACGAACACGCCGTGCCGGTCCTGCGTAAGGGCCTCGACGGCGAGGTCTAAGCGTACGGGTTCGCGGAGGTTGCGGTACCAGTAGCCGGCGTCGAGGGCGGAGGTGTCGATCTCCTCGCCGGTGACGGTGGAGTAGAACGGGACCGTCGCCGAGTGGGGCGTGATGTCGGCCAGTTCGGTGAGCAGTTGGTCGCGGATCGCCTCGACCTGCGCGGAGTGGGCGGCGTAGTTGACGGGCAGGCGGCGGGCGCGGATGCCGTCGATATCACAGGACGTCAGCAGTTCCTCCAGCGCGTCCAGGTCGCCCGACACGACGACCGAACCGGGGGCATTGACCACCGCCACCGTCAGCCGGCCGTCCCAGCGGGCCACGAACTCGGCGGCCTGCTCATGCCCGAGGCCCACCGACGCCATCCCGCCCTGGTCCGCCAGGGCGACCAGGGCCCTGCTGCGCAGGGCGACCACCTTGGCGGCGTCCTCCAACGACAACGCCCCCGCCACATACGCCGCCGCGATCTCCCCCTGCGAATGCCCGACCACGGCATCAGGCCCCACACCATGCGCACGCCACAACTCCGCCAGCGCCACCATCACCGCGAACAGGGCGGGCTGCACCACATCCACCCGCTCCAACGAGCCACCACCGACCAGCACCTCCACCAACGACCAATCGGTGTACGGCGCCAGCGCCACGTCACACGCATCGATCGCCTCCCGGAACACCGGCTCCGACCCGTACAACTCCCCGCCCATACCCACCCACTGCGCACCCTGCCCCGGAAACACAAACACCGACCGACCCGGCGAACCGGCCACACCCGTGATGACGCGGGGGTCTCCGTCGGCGAGGGCGGCCAGTTCCGCCATGAGGTCGGTCCGGGTACTGCCCACCAGGGCCGCCCGGTGGGCGAGCATGGTGCGGGTGGTGGCGAGGGCCCGGCCGATCGCGGCCGACCGGAGTCCGGGGTGGGCGGTGATGTGGTCCGCGAGCCGTCGGGCCTGGGCGCGGAGGGCGTCGTCCGTCTTGCCGGACAGCAGCCACACGGTGGGCTCCGCGGAGTCGTCCGCGGCGGGTTGTTCGGGGGTTTCTTCCGGGAACTGTTCGATGACGACGTGGGCGTTGGTGCCGCTGGCCCCGAAGGCCGAGATGCCCGCGCGGCGGGGACGCCCCGTCTCCGGCCACGGCCGGGCCTCGGTCAGCAGCCGGATGTCACCGGCGTCCCACTCGACATGCGGCGTGGGCTCCTGGACGTGCAGCGTCGGCGGCAGTTCGGCATACCGCATCGCCATCACCATCTTGATCACACCAGCCACACCGGCCGCCGCCTGGGTGTGGCCGATGTTCGACTTCACCGACCCCAGCCACAACGGCTCCACCCGGTCCCGGCCGTAAGTCGCCAGCAGCGCCTGCGCCTCGATGGGATCGCCGAGCGTCGTCCCCGTACCGTGCGCCTCCACCGCGTCGACCTCGGACGGCTCCAACCCGGCGTTCGCCAGCGCCTGGCGGATGACGCGTTCCTGTGAGGAGCCGTTGGGGGCGGTCAACCCATTGGACGCCCCGTCCTGATTGACCGCCGAACCCCGCACCACCGCCAGCACCCGGTGGCCGTTGCGCCGGGCGTCCGACAACCGCTCCAGCAGCACCAACCCCGCACCCTCACCCCACGCCGTACCATCAGCCGTCGACGAGAAGGGCTTGCACCGGCCGTCAGGGGCCAGGGCACGCTGGCGGGAGAACTCCGTGAACTGCAGGGGGGTCACGCTCACCGTCACCCCGCCGGCCAGGGCGAGTGTGCACTCCCCCGAGCGCAGGGCCTGCGCGGCGAGGTGGATCGCCATCAGTGACGAGGAGCAGGCGGAGTCGACGGACACGGCCTGGCCTTGGAGGCCCAGCAGGTAGGAGACCCGGCCGGAGGTGATGCTCGGCGAGATGCCGGTGGCGAGGTAGCCCTCGGTGTCGGGCGGTGCCTGGTCGGGGCTGCCGACGTAGCCGGAGGACCAGATGCCGGTGAACACGCCCGTCTGGCTGCCCCGCAACGACGTCGGATCGATCCCCGCATCCTCGAACGTCTCCCACGCGGTCTCCAGCAACACCCGCTGCTGCGGATCCATCGCCAACGCCTCACGCGGCGAAATCCCGAAGAAATCGGCATCGAACCCCGCCGCGTCCGCGAGAAAACCACCCGACCGCGCATACGACGTCCCGGGATGATCCGCATCCGGATGGAACAACCCCTCAACATCCCACCCACGATCAACCGGAAACTCCCCGATCGCATCCACCCCACCCGACACCAAGCCCCACAGCTCCTCCGGCGACCCCACCCCACCCGGCAACCGGCACCCCATGCCCACAATCACCACCGGATCAGCCCCACCACCCACCCCACCCACCGGCACCACCGACACCACACCCCCACCCGCACCGGAGAGTTCGGCTGTGAGGTGGTCGGCGAGGTCGGCGGGGGTGGGGTGGTCGAAGACGAGGGTCGCGGGCAGGCGCAGGCCGGTGGCGACGTTGAGCCGGTTCCGCAGTTCGACGGAGGTCAGGGAATCGAAACCGAGGTCGCGGAAGGCGAGTCCGGGGGTGATCGCGGCGGCGTCGGAGTGGCCGAGGACGGTGGCGGTGTGGGCGGCGACCAGGGACAGCAGGTCCGACGGGGGGGCCTTTGGCGTCGGCAGGGTCTGCGGCATCGAGAGGTCGGCCGTGGTCAGCGCGGGACGTCCGGCAGCCAGCGCGGTGTCGAACATGGCCAGGGCGCGTTCGATGCTGATGGGGCGGATGCCCTTGCGGGCGAGGCGTTGGCGGTCGGCCGCGGTGAGGTGGGCGGTCATGCCGCTCTCCTGCTCCCAGTAGCCCCAGGCCATCGACACGGCGGGCAGTCCGAGGGTCTGCCGGTGTGCGGCGAACGCGTCGAGGTAGGAGTTCGCGGCTGCGTAGCCGGCCTGGCCGGCGTTGCCGAGTACACCCGCGGCCGCGGAGAACAGCACGAAGGCGGCGAGGTGGTCCTCGCGGATCAGCTCGTGCAGGTGCCAGGCGCCGTCGACCTTGGGACGCAGCACCCGGTCGAGCTGCTCTGCGGTCAGCCGTTCCATGACGGTGTCGTCGAGCACGCCGGCCGCGTGGACGACGGCGGTGAGCGGATGCTCGGCCGGGATCGAGTCCAGTACGGCCGCCAGCGCGTCCCGGTCCGCGACGTCACAGGCCACGACCCGCACGTCGACGTCCCCTTGCGGCTCCAGGTGCGGCACCGCGCCGCCGCCGCGGCTGACGAGCAGCAGGTACCGCACCCCGTAGCGGGACACCAGGTGCCGGGCGACGGCCTGGCCGAGGGTGCCGGTGCCTCCGGTGATCAGCACGGTGCCGTCGGGGTCGATCGGCTGGGGGACGGTGAGGACGATCTTGCCGATGTGGCGGGCCTGGCTCATCAGCCGGAAGGAGGCGACGGCCTGGCGGAGGTCCGCGGCGGTGACCGGCAGCGGCTCCAGCGTCCCGTCGGCGACCATCGCCACGACCCTGGAGAGGATGTCGCCCTGCCGCGCGGGGTCGACGTCGTTGAGGTCGAAGGCCCGGTAGATCAGGCCCTCGGGTGAGCGGACGTCCGTCTTGCCCAGCTCGACGAACCGTCCGCCGTCGGCGAGCAGCCGCAGGGAGGCGTCGGTGAGTTCTCCCGCGAGCGAGTTGAGGACGACGTCCATGGCCGGGAACCGGTCGGCGAACCGAGTGTCGCGGGACGAACCGATGTGGTCGTCCGTCAGTCCGAGGCGCCGCAGGGTGTCCCACTTGGCGGGGCTCGCGGTGGCGAAGACCTCCGCGCCGCTGTTCAGGGCCAACTGGATGGCGGCCATGCCCACACCGCCCGCGCCGGAGTGGACCAGGACCCGGTCGCCGGGGCGCAGTTCGCCGAGGTCGAACAGTCCGTACCAGGCGGTGGTGAACGCGATGGGCACCGACGCCGCCTCGGTGAAGCTCCAGCCGTCGGGGATCGCCGTCAGGAGCCGGTGGTCGGCGACCGCGCGCGGCCCGAAGGCGCCGGGCATCATTCCCATGACGCGGTCGCCGGGCCGCCAGGCCGTGACGCCGGGGCCGACGTCGAGGACGGTGCCGGCGCCTTCGCCGCCCAACGGGGGCCGGTCCGGGTACATGGCGAGGGTGATGAGCACGTCGCGGAAGTTCAGACCGGCCGCGCGTACGGCGACCCGTACCTGTCCGGGTTCCAGCGCGGCCTCTTGCCAGGGCAGCAGGGCCAGGTCGTCCAGTTGCCCGGTGCCGGACTCGCTCAGCCGGTACGCGCCGTCGGGGGCGGTCAGTTCCGGCGCGTACCTGGCCTGCCGCGGCACGAGGACGCCTTCCTGGCGCAGGGCCAGTTCGGGTTCGTCGCCGGCTGTCATGGCGGCCCGGACCGCGTCCTCCTCGGACGCGTCGCCCATGTCGACCAGGACGAACCGGCCGGGGTGCTCGGCGGCGGCGCTGCGGACCAGGCCGCGTACGGCCGCGCCGGCCACGCCGCGGGTCAGGACGGCCAGGCGTGCGGCCCCCGCCCGCTCCGGCTGCTCGGCCAGGAAGTCCTGGACGATCGCGCGGGCCCGCTGGACGAGAGCGTGCACGGAGTCCGCGTCGGCTTCCGCGGTGAGTACCGGGCTCGGCACCACCTCGGTCGGTGTGCTCGCGGTGAGGGGCACCCACTCGGTGTGCAGCACCGCGGCCCGGGCCTCGGCGGCCGGACGGACGGTCAGCGCGGTGATGTCCGCGACCGGGTTGCCGGACAGGTCGGTCAGTGTCGCGCGGTAGGTGCCGGTGCCCGTGCGGACCAGGTGGACCCGGGCGGACGACACACCGGTGGTGTGCACGGTGACGCCGGAGAAGGAGAACGGCAGCCGGACCCGGGTGTCGGGGCTGAGCAGGATCAGCGGCTGGAGTGCGGCGTCCAGGAGCGCGGGGTGGATGCCGAAGCGGGCGCCGTCGGGGACGGACACCTCGGCGTACAGCTCGTCCTCGCCCCGCCACAACTTCCGCACGCCCCGGAACGCGGGTCCGTACTGGTATCCGAGTCCGGCGAGGAAGGCATAGAACCCTTCAGGGTCCACGGGTTCGGCGTTCCTCGCGGGCCAGTCGAGGCGACCGGCCGTCACCTGGCCGCCGAGAGTTCCGGACGCGTGGCGGACCCAGCCGTCGCCGCCCTTGGAGTGCACGGCGACCGGGCTGCGGCCGGCGTCGTCCGGGGCGCCGACCGAGACCTGGATGTCCGTGGGTGTGTCCGAGAGCGCGAGGGGCAGGTGCAGGACGAGGTCGTCAACGGTCCCGCCGGCCAGGGTGGCGAGTTCGAGGAAGGCGGTGCCCGGCAGCAGGACCGTGCCGTCGACGGCGTGGTCGGCCAGCCAGGGGTGGGTGCGGGTGGAGACGCGGCCACTGTGCACGGTGCTCCCGTCGGGCAGTTCGACGGTGGTGCCCGCCAGCGGGTGCCCGGTGCCGTGGTCGCCGACCGCGGGGGTGAGCCAGTAGGTGCTGCGCTGGAAGGCGTAGCGCGGCAGCCTGACGCCGTGCGGGCGGTCGTGCGGCCACGTCACGGCGACGCCCTGGACGTGGAGGCGGGCCAGGGCGGTGTGGAATTCCCCGATGGCGCCGTGGTCGCGGCGCAGGGTGCCGGTCGCCACGCCGTCCAGGTCCTGCACCAGCACCGGGTGCGGGCTGACTTCCACGAACACCTCGTGGCCGTCGGCGGTGAGCCGGGCGGTGGCCAGGTCGAACCGAACGGGTTCGCGGAGGTTGCGGTACCAGTAGCCGGCGTCGAGGGCGGAGGT
>NZ_JARZAH010000081.1:0-10127 GCF_029892145.1 Kitasatospora sp. GP30 | reverse complement strand
TTGACTTTTGGCACGCTGTTGAGTTCTCAAGGAACGGACGCTTCCTTCGCAGCCACTTCCGTGGCCCCTCCGGGCGCTTCGCTCTTTCGTGTTTCAAGCTTATCAGATCCGAGCTCGTGCTCTTCCCGACTTGCTTTCGTCTTCTGCGACCTGACGGCCCGTCCGACGTTTCAAACTTTAGCCGATCACCGCCTCGAAAGGCGAATCCGGCCACAATCCAGATAAACGCACACGGCAATTCGCACGGACACGCGACAGAGCGCGATCCGCTGCGGATCAGAAGTGGTGTTCCAAGGGATTGGCCGCTCCGGGACCGTCCGCGCAGATGCGTGTCCGGTGCTCCCTGTCGAGCGACTAGAGAACAGTACGCCTCGCCCACGGCTGATGCAAACGGTGCTCGGCCACCGGTGCGGCCGACTCCCCGCGCCAGGTTCCGCACCGGCTCGCCCTGTACCCACCCTTGAGCGATCGCTCAAACCTCTGCCATAGTGACCGCCAGGCAGTTGAGCAGTCGCTCAAAAGCACTCGGGGAACGGAACTGCCATGCCCAGCACCGTCGGACGACCGAAACCCCTCTACGTCGAGACCCTGATCGCTGCGGACCAGGAACTCGTCTGGAACCTCACCCAGCTCCCGCAGCACCATCAGCGCTGGGACGCGCGCTTCACCCGGATCAGTTACCTCCCGTCCACGGACCCCGCCGCACCGGTGCGCTTCCGCTATGTCCTCGGCCTCCCGGAGAGGACGAGCAGCAGAACGGACGGGACGAACGGACCGATCGAGGGACCGCGGCGAGGGCCGCGGTTGACCGGCATCGGCATCACGACGGCTGATCGCTGCCGCCCGGACGGCAGCCGGATCAGCGCGCTGCGGTTCCGTGCCGACAGCGCGCTGTCACCCCTCGGCGAGGGCGCGGGCTACTGGCGCTACCGAGCCGATCCGACCGGCGTCAGGTTCAGCACCGGCTACGACTACCGGCCCTGGCCCGGCCGCCTGGGCGCCGCGGCGGACCGATGGTGTGTCCGCCCGGTGGTCGGCTGGCTCACCGCCTGGTCCTTCGACCGGCTGCGGCTCTGGGCCGAGCGCGGCATCCCGCCCGAGCGTTCGCGTCGGCAGGCGACCGCCGAGGTGATGGCCCGGTCATCGGCGGTCGTGCTGGCGGCTCTGCTTCTCGGCCCGGCCGGCGGCCTGCCGCTGCTGGCCCTCGTTCTACTCCTGCCCCCGCTGCCGGGCACCCCCGCCGCCCGACGGTGCCGGCGGCAGCCGGCAAGCCGCGACGGCGCCCGGGCTCCGCACCTGCTCACCACCCTGGAGGATCCGTGACCACGACCACCGGCATGACCACGCCCGTCACCGCGGCCGCCCCGGCCACGGCCACCGAATCGATCTTCCGCCGGGCGATCGGACCTGCCTTCGAGCTCATGCACCCGCAGATGCAGCGGCGGTTCGGCTTCTCCAGCGAGTCCAAGATCGCCTGCCTCGGCACCGGCCGGATGGAGCAGGTCTGGCACGGCTCGAACCTGCTGCGACCGTTCCTGCACTTGGGTGCGACCCGCAATCTGCTCTTTCCGGAACAGGGCCGGGACATCGACTTCACCATCGCCAACTACGCGTACCGCGACCGGTTCGGTCGGGAGACGGTCACCTTCGTCCGGACCTTCCAGTTCACCCGGCCGCGCCGCTTCGACGCCACCATGGTCGCCTCGGACCGGCACCCGAAGCTGGTGCTCGACTATCTGGGCACTCATCAGCACATCGCCGCCGACCTGCGGTTCCGCGTCACCAGGAGCGGCGGTCTGCTGATCACCTCGCAGGACCAGCGGTTCACCGGCCTGCCCGGCGCACCGCGCTGCCCCGCGATGGTCACCGGCCAGGCCCGCGTGCACGAGTGGTTCGACGACCGGGCCGACTGCTTCCGGATCAACGTGCAGGTGACCAATCCCGTCCTCGGGCCGGTGATCGGCTACGCGGGCTCGTTCCGGGCCGAGTTCATACCGGTGACGGACCCGGCCGCAATCCCGCGCCATGTGCGGCCGGTGCGCGAGCAGGCCCGGAGCTGATGCGTGCGGACCCGCCCGAGTCACGCGTGGCCGATGGTGCCGCCGACCCGGCCGATACCCTGCTCGGTATGAGCGACACACGGGAGCGCCTGATGGCGGCCGCGATCAGCCTGATGAAGCGGCAGGGGATCTCGGGTGTCTCGGCGCGCACGATCGCCGCCGAGTGCGGGGCCAACCAGGCGCTGGTCTTCTACCACTTCAAGACGGTCGAGGGCCTGCTCGCCGCGGCCGCGGTGCGGGAGACCGAGAACCGGCTGGCGCTCTACCGGCCGGCGCTGGCGGCGGCGGGCTCGCTGCGCGAACTGCTGCGGGTCGGCCGCGAGCTGCACGAAACCGAACGGGCCGACGGATCGGTCGCGCTGCTGGGCCAGTTCCTGGCGGGAGCCTCCACCTATCCGCAGTTGGCCGAGGCGAGCGTGGCGGCGCTTCGGTTGTGGACCGACGAGGTGGAGGCGGTGCTGCTGCGGCTCTTCGCGGACCATCCGCTGGCCGAGCTGCTGGACCTGCCGGGGCTGGCCCGTGCGGTGTCGGCCTCGTTCATCGGCCTGGAGCTGTACGAGGGCGTGGACCCGGCGGGTGCGGCGGCGGCCTTCGAGGCGCTGGACCGGTTGGGCGTGCTGGTCGAGGTGGTGGACGGGCTGGGCCCGGTCGCGAACCGCGCGGTCCGGACGGCGCTGCGGCGCAGCGCGGCCCGGACCGCGAACGGCGGCTGAGCCCCGGTCAGCTGTTGGTCGGGAAGCCGAGGTTGATCCCGCCGTGCGAGGGGTCCAGCCAGCGCTGGGTGACCGCCTTGCCCCGGGTGAAGAACTGCACGCCGTCCGCGCCGTAGGCGTGCGCGTCGCCGAAGAGCGAAGCCTTCCAGCCGCCGAAGGAGTAGTAGGCGACCGGCACCGGGATCGGCACGTTGATGCCGATCATGCCGACCTCGACCTCGTGCTGGAAGCGCCGGGCGGCGCCGCCGTCGTTGGTGAAGACGGCCGTGCCGTTGCCGTAGGGGTTGGCGTTGATCAGCGCCAGGCCCTCCTCGTAGGAGGAGACCCGGACCACCGAGAGGACGGGGCCGAAGATCTCGTCGGTGTAGACGGACATGCCCGGCTTGACGTGGTCGAACAGGGTCGGGCCGAGCCAGAAGCCGTCGGCGGTGGAGTCACCGTTGGCGTCCTCGGCCGTGATCAGGTGCTTTCGGCCGTCGACGACCAGCTCCGCGCCGTCGGCGAGGCCGGACTCGACATAGGCGGTGACCTTGTCCCGGTGCTGGCCGGTGACCAGCGGGCCCATCTCGGAGTCGCCGTTGCAGCCGGGGCCGACCTTGAGGCCGGCCATCCGCTCCTTGATCCTCGCGACCAGCTCGTCACCGATCGGGTCGACCGCGACCAGCACCGAGACCGCCATGCAGCGCTCACCGGCCGCGCCGAAGCCGGCGTTGACCGCGGCGTCGGCGCTCAGCTCCAGGTCGGCGTCGGGAAGCACCAGCATGTGGTTCTTGGCGCCGCCGAGCGCCTGCACCCGCTTGCCGTAGCGCGTGCCGGTCTCGTAGACGTAGCGGGCGATCGGGGTGGAGCCGACGAAGCTGACCGACTTGATGTCGGGGTGCTCCAGCAGCCGGTCGACGGCGACCTTGTCGCCGTGCACCACGTTGAACACCCCGTCCGGCAGCCCGGCCTCCTGCCACAGCCGTGCGAGGAAGTCCGCCGCCGAGGGGTCCTTCTCGGAGGGCTTGAGCACCACGGTGTTGCCGGCCGCGATGGCGATGGGGAAGAACCACATCGGCACCATCGCCGGGAAGTTGAAGGGCGAGATGACGGCGACCGGGCCGAGCGGCTGCCGGATCGAGTAGACGTCGATACCGGTGGAGGCCTGCTCGGTGAAGCCGCCCTTGAGCAACTGCGGGATCCCGCAGGCGTATTCGAGGACCTCCTGGCCGCGGGCGAGCTCGCCGAGCGCGTCCGAGTGGACCTTGCCGTGCTCGGAGACGATCAGCGCGGCCAGTTCGTCCTTGCGGGCGTCGAACAGCTCGCGGAACTTGAACAGCACGGCGGTGCGCCTGGCGATCGAGGTGTGCCGCCACTCGGCGAACGCGGCAGCAGCGGCGGCCACCGCCTGGTCGACCTCGGCTACCTCGGCGAAGTCCACCTGGCCGGTGGTCCGACCGGTGGCCGGGTCGTAGATGTCGCCGCGGCGGGGCGCCGCGCCGGCGGTCGGCACCGGGGCGCCGCCGATCCAGTGGACGACATGCTTCTCAGCGGGCTTGGTCACGGTGCTCTGCCTCCAAATCGCGGGCTCTCACTCCAGTCTGGTCACCTCGTGCAGGTCACTCAACGAGCACACTGACGGGGATCGCCCTTTCGGCCTTACATCCCGTAGGGCCCATCGGTCTGCCACCGCCTCACAGATGCTCGCCGGGCTCGGCGAGCGCGGCGGCCGCCTCGTGCAGCACCAGCTCCAGCACCATCGGGTCGGTCAGCGCCCCCGACCCGTCTGGCGGCACCAGCCAGTGCAGCCCCCGCTCGCCGCGTCGGGGGTGCGGCACCAGGATCCAGCTGCCGTCGCCCGCGGCCCGGAGCCCGGTGCCGATCCAGCGGGCCGCTGTGCCGACCGGTACGAAGAAGGCCACCGTGTCATCGCCCGGATCGAACAGCACCGGGCCGGCACCCGGCAGTCCGTCCAGCAGCCACTGGCCCGGCCGGCCCAGCCGGCCGGGGACGATCAGCACGTCCCAGCACCGGCCTGCGGGCAGCAGCGCGGTACCGAGCGCGGACCGCTCCCACTCGCGCCGGCAGGCGTCCGGATCCGGTGCGGCGGCGGCCAGCCAGGCCATGGCGTCGGCAGGTGGGGTGATGTCCGCGGGTCTCCTCGCTCCGCTCGCCGGCGGGCTTCTGGCAGCCGCCGTCACCAGCAGGAGAGCGAGCCGGGCCCCGGCTCTTACACGGGTTCCGACACCGCGTCAGCCCCGATCGCCGAAGACCGTGCGGTGCCAGTCCTTCCGGGCCACCGCCGTGGTGTCGTACATGACGTGCTTGACCTGGGTGTACTCGTCCAGCGAGTACTGCGACATGTCCTTTCCGTACCCGGAGGCCTTGTAGCCGCCGTGCGGCATCTCGCTGATGATCGGGATGTGGTCGTTCACCCAGACGCACCCGGCCGCCAGCTCCCGGGTGGCGCGCAGCGAGCGGTGCACGTCGCGGGTCCAGGCGGAGGCGGCCAGGCCGTACGGGGTGTCGTTGGCCAGCCGCAGTCCCTCGTCGTCGGCGTCGAAGGGCAGCACCACCAGCACCGGGCCGAAGACCTCGCCCTGCACCACCTCGCTGCGCTGGTCCGCGTCGGTGATCAGGGTGGGCAGGTAGTAGGCGCCGCGGGTCAGGTCGGTGCCGTCGTGGCCGACGCCGGGCCGCTCGCCGCCGGTGACCACGGTGGCGCCGTAGCCGCGGGCCCGCTCGACGAAGCCGGCCACCCGGTCGCGGTGGGCGAAGGAGACCAGCGGACCGAGATCGGTCCGAGGGTTGTGCGGGTCGCCGAGCCGGATCCGGCCGAACAGCTCGGCGACGCCGGCCACGAAGTCGTCGTACAGCGGGCGCTGCACATAGGCGCGGGTCGCGGCGGTGCAGTCCTGGCCGCTGTTGATCAGCGCGCCGGCCACCGCGCCGTGCACCGCCGCCTCCAGGTCGGCGTCCTCGAAGACCACGAACGGGGCCTTGCCGCCGAGCTCCAGATGGGTGCGCTTGACGGTGGCGGTGGCCAGTTCGGCGACCCGCTTTCCGACGACGGTGGAGCCGGTGAACGAGACCATCGCGACGCCGGGGTGGCCGATCAGGTGCTCGCCGGCGTCCCGCCCCGCGCCGGTGACCACGTTGACCACGCCGTCCGGGATCCCGGCCGCGGTGCAGGCGCGCGCGAACATCAGCGAGGTGAGCGGGGTGAGCTCGGCGGGCTTCAGCACCACGGTGTTGCCGGCCGCGATGGCCGGCAGGATCTTCCAGGCGGCCATCTGCAGCGGGTAGTTCCAGGGCGCGATGGAGCCGATCACGCCGATCGGCTCGCGCCGCACGTAGGAGGTGTGGTCGCCCGAGTACTCGCCGGCCGCCTTGCCCTCCAGGTTTCGGGCGGCGCCGGCGAAGAAGGCCGTGTTGTCGATGGTGCCGGGCACGTCGAACTCGGTGGACAGCTTGATCGGCTTGCCGGTCTGCGCGGTCTCCACCCGGGCGAAGTCCTCGGCGTGCTCGGCCAGGATCCCGCTCAGTCGCAGCAGTGCCTCGGAGCGGGCGCCGGGGGTGGCGCCCGCCCACTCGGGCAGGGCGGCGGTGGCGGCGGCCACGGCGGCGTCCACGTCGTCGGTGGAGGCGAGCCGGATCCGCTGGACGCTGCTGCCGTCGGCCGGGTTGACCACGTCGAACGGCTCGTAGCCGCTACCGGCGCCGGCTCTGCCGCCGATGTACTGCGCGCCGTCCTCGAAGTTGCTGAGCTCCATGGGTCGGGTTCTCCTCCATCGGGTTCGTGCCGCCGACCCTGCCCGTCACCGCCGACCCGGGCAAGGGACACACCGACAGTCGCACCGCGAACCGGTTTACAGGGTGCAAGCCTCCTGACGGGGTGACAGGTCGTCATCCGGATGCATGATTCAGCTGACAACCTGTTTCCCCCCGTCAGGAGGCACCGCCGTGCTGCCCACCGTCGCCCGAGTGCTCGACCTTGATGTGATGCGGCGCGGCCTGCCGCAGGTGGTGGCGGCTGCCGACCGGCTGGACCGCCCGGTGCGCTGGGTGCACGTCAGCGAGCTGCCGGACGTGGCGGGGATGCTGCAGGGCGGGGAGCTGGTGCTGACCACCGGGATCGCGCTGCCCGAGGACCGCGAGGGGCTGGCCCGCTACGTCCGGGAACTGGTGGAGGTGGGCGCGGTCGGTCTGGTGGTCGAGTTCGGCCGCCGCTACTTCGACACGCTGCCCCGGGCCCTGGTGCACGCCGCCGAGCAGCGCGGCCTGCCGCTGGTGGTGCTGCGGCGGGAGATCCGGTTCGTCGCGGTGACCGAGGCGGTGCACGCCCTGGTGGTGAACGCGCAACTGGAGCAGCTGCGGGCATCCGAGGCGGTGCACCAGGTCTTCAACGAGCTGGCGGTGGAAGGCGCCGAGCCGACCGAGGTGCTGCGCCAGATCGCCCGGATGGCCGGACACCCGGTGGTGCTGGAGAACCTCAGCCACCAGGTGCTGGCGCACGACCCGGCCGGGCGCACCGAGGACGAGCTGCTGGAGCGCTGGGAGCGCCGCTCGCGGGCGGTGCGGCCGGCCGGGCGGACCGGCCATGATCCGCGCAGCGGCTGGCTGGTGACCGCGGTGGGGGCGCGCGGCGAGGACTGGGGGCGGCTGGTGCTGGTGGGCGATCCGGGCCCGGTGCCCGGCGGGGCGCCGCACCCGGCCGCGATGCTGCTGGAGCGCGGTGCGGCGACGCTGGCGCTCAACCGGCTGCTGGTGCGGGACCGGGAGAGCCTGGAGCGGCAGACCCACCGCACGCTGCTGTCCGGAATCCTGACCCATGCCCTGACGGTCTCCGAAGTGGCGCTGCGCGCCCAGGCGTTGGGGGTGCCGCTGGAGGGGCGGCGGCTGGTCGGGGTGGTGCTGCGGCGGCGCGGCGGACAGCTGCCCGCGGCGCTGGAGGCGCAGGCCAGGCTGCGGGACTTCACCGAGCTCGCGGCCGGCGCGGCCCGCGGCAGCCGGCTCTCGGCGCTGGTCGGGGCGCTGGACGACGAGGGGGTGGGGCTGCTGATCGCGCTGGGCTCGCAGCAGGACGAGCACAGTTCGCTGGAGGCGTTCGCGGCGACGCTGCGCCGGATGGTGGCGGACAGCCGGACGGCCGCGGACGGTGGACGGGAGGCGGCCGGCGGACGGGAGGCGACCGGAGGTCGCGAGGCGGCCGCACCGGTGGTGGCGGTGGGCTCCTCGGTGGGGTCGGTGCGGGATGCCCGGCGGACCCTGATGGAGGCCACCCAGGTCGCGGATGCCGCACTGCACGACGCACCAGGGGCACGCTCGGCCTCCTACTACCGGCTGCCGGACGTCCGGTTGCGCGGCCTGCTGCACCTGCTGCGCGACGACGCCCGGCTGCAGACCTATGTGGAGCGGGAATTGGGTCCGCTGCTGGCCCATGACGCCGAACACGGCTCGCAGCTGGTGCAGTTGCTGCGGATCTACCTGGAGCAGGGGCGCAACAAGTCGGCCGCGGCAGACGCTGCGCATCTGTCGCGGCCGAGCTTCTACGACCGGCTGCACAAGGTGGAGCGGATCCTGGCGGTCGACCTCGACCAGGTGGAGTCCTGCCTCTCGCTGCACGTCGCCCTGCTGGCACTGGACGCCGTCCGACGCTGACTGTACGTCAATTCATGTGTGCGTCGGCCGCGTTGAGCACCTCGTCCAGCACGGCCAAGCCGACGCGGGCCTCCTCGGCGGTGACGGTGCACGGGGGCACCACATGGAACCGGTTCATGTTGATGAACGGCCAGAGCCCGCGCTTCTTGCAGGCGGCCGCCAGCTCGGCCATCGGCGCGTTGGCGGCGCCGGCCGCGTTGTAGGGGACCAGCGGTTCCCGGGTGGCGCGGTCGCGGACCAGGTCGAGCGCCCAGAAGACGCCGAGCCCGCGCACCTCGCCGACCGACGGGTGGCGTTCGGCCAGTTCGCGCAGACCGGGGCCGAGCACGGTCTCGCCGATCCGCCGGGCGTTCTCCACGATGCCCTCCTCGGCCATCGCGTTGATGGTGGCCACGGCGGAGGCGCAGGCCAGCGGGTGCCCGGAGTAGGTGAGGCCGCCGGGGAACGGGCGATCGGCGAAGGTGGCGGCGATCTCGGCGCTGATCGCCACGCCGCCCAGCGGCACGTAGCCGGAGTTGACGCCCTTGGCGAAGGTCAGCAGGTCGGGGGTGATCCCCCAGTGGTCGGCGGCGAACCAGGCGCCGGTGCGGCCGAAGCCGGCCATCACCTCGTCCAGGATGAAGACGATGCCGTAGCGGTCGCAGATCTCCCGGACGCCGGCCAGGTAGCCGGGCGGCGGGACCAGGACGCCGGCCGTGCCGACGACGGTCTCCAGGATGATCGCTGCCACGGTGTGCGGGCCCTCGAAGGCGATCACCTGCTCCAGGTGGGCGAGGGCGCGCTCGCCCTCCTGCGCCTCGTTCTCGGCGTGGAAGGCGGAGCGGTAGGGGTACGGGCCCCAGAAGTGGACCACGCCCGAGGTGCCGGTCTCGTTGGGCCAGCGGCGCGGGTCGCCGGTCAGGGCGATCGCATTGGCGGTGGCGCCGTGGTACGAGCGGTAGGTGGCGAGCACCTTCTGCCGGCCGGTGTGCAGCCGGGCCAGCCGGATCGCGTTCTCGTTGGCCTCGGCGCCGCCGTTGGTGAAGAAGATCTTGTCCAGGTCACCGGGGGTGCGCTCGGCGATCAGCCGGGCCGCCTCGCTGCGGGGCTCGACCGCGAAGCCCGGGGCCATGGTGCACAGCGCGGCCGCCTGCTGCTGGATCGCGGCGACCACCTTGGGGTGCTGGTGGCCGATGTTGGTGTTGACCAGCTGGGAGGAGAAGTCGAGGTAGCGGTTGCCCTCGTAGTCCCAGAAGTACGAGCCCTCGGCGCCGGCCACCGCGAGCGGGGCGATCTGGGCCTGGGCGGACCACGAGTGGAAGACGTGCGCGCGGTCGGCGGCCGTGACGGCCTGCCCGGCGGCGGGGTCGGCGGTGGGGAAGCTCATGTCCGCCAGCGTAGGTAAAGCGCCGGTGCGGCGGGCAGCGGCATGGTGTCAGGTGGTCACCGGACGGGGCTGACACTGTGCAAAGGGCCCGGGAGCTGCTGCTCCCGGGCCCTCCACCTAGCGAATCATCAGGTCGCGGTCATGCTGCGCCTGATGGTGATGACCCGCTAGATCGCGGTCATGACGTGCTTGATGCGGGTGTAGTCCTCGAAGCCGTAGGAGGAGAGGTCCTTGCCGTAGCCGGACTTCTTGAAGCCGCCGTGCGGCATCTCGGCGACCAGCGGGATGTGGGTGTTGATCCAGACGCAGCCGAAGTCCAGCCGGCGCGACATCCGCATCGCCCGGGCG
>NZ_JARZAH010000080.1:0-10250 GCF_029892145.1 Kitasatospora sp. GP30 | reverse complement strand
CCCTTCCGCGTCCTCGAACAACACCTCGACCGGCAACCCCAACAACCCGCACACCTCGTCCAACACCCGCGCGAACACCGGGAAGACCCGATACAGGCCCCGACCCATCCCCACCCACTGACCACCCTGACCAGAGAACACAAACGCCGACTTGCCCGAGTCGCGGGCCTCTCCGGTCACCAGCCCGGGATGCGCCTCCCCGCGCACCAGGGCCGCCAGTGCCTCCGGTCCGGTCACCACGGCCCGGTGGGCGAACCGGGTCCGCGCGGCGAGCGCGGCGCCGATTCCGTCAGGGTCGGGGGCCGTGGCCGCGTACGCCTGCAGCCTGCGGGCCTGGGCCCGGAGCGCCTGCTCGGACTTGGCCGACAGCAGCCACGGCACCGGCACGACGGCTGCGGGCGACGTCTCGTCGGCCGGGTCTGCGGCCGGTGCCTCCAGGATCACGTGCGCGTTGGTACCGCTGATGCCGAACGCCGAGATGCCGGCACGGCGGGGACGCCCCGTCTCCGGCCACGGCCGGGCCTCGGTGAGCAGTGCGACCTGGCCCGTCGACCAGTCGACGTGCGAGGTCGGCGCATCAACATGCAGCGTCGGCGGCAGTTCACCGTGCCGCATCGCCATGATCATCTTGATCACACCAGCCACACCGGCCGCCGCCTGGGTGTGCCCGATGTTCGACTTCACCGACCCCAACCACAGCGGTCCGGAACGGTCCTGACCGTACGTCGCCAGCAGTGCCTGAGCCTCGATCGGATCGCCAAGGGTGGTACCGGTGCCGTGCGCCTCCACCGCGTCCACCTCGGACGGCGCCAACCCGGCATTGGCGAGGGCCTGACGGATCACCCGCTCCTGGGAGGGGCCGTTGGGCGCGGTCAGGCCGTTGGACGCGCCGTCCTGGTTGACCGCGCTTCCCGCGACCACCGCCAGCACCCGGTGACCGCTGCGACGCGCGTCGGACAACCTCTCCAACAGCACCAACCCCGCGCCCTCACCCCACGCCGTACCATCAGCAGCCTCGGCAAACGCCTTCACCCGCCCATCGGCCGCAAGCCCACGCTGGCGGGAGAAGTCGATGAAGGCGGCGGGTGTCGCCATGACCGTCACACCGCCGGCCAGGGCCAGCGAGCACTCCCCCGAGCGCAGCGCCTGCGCCGCCAGGTGAATTGCCACCAGCGACGACGAACACGCCGTGTCCACCGACACCGCCGGACCCTCCAGCCCCAGCAGATACGACACCCGCCCGGAGGTCACACTCGTCGCCGTGCCGGTAGCCACATAGCCGTCCGCGTCGCGCGAGATCTGGTCCACTCCGCCCGCGTAGCCGGATGCCCAGATGCCGGTGAAGACGCCCGTCTGGCTGCCCCGCAACGACGTCGGATCGATCCCCGCATCCTCGAACGTCTCCCACACCGTCTCCAGCAACACCCGCTGCTGCGGATCCATCGCCAACGCTTCACGCGGCGAGATCCCGAAGAACGCCGCATCGAAGCCGCCGGCGGCGTCGAGGAAGCCCCCTGACTGCGTGTACGAGGTCCCCGGACCACCCGCCGGATCGTAAAGACGCCCCACGTCCCACCCGCGATCCGACGGGAACCCACCCACCGCATCAACCCCACCCGACACCAGACCCCACAACTCCTGCGCCGACCCCACCCCACCCGGATACCGCGCCCCCAACCCCACCACCACCACCGGATCACCCGACACCGCAACACCAACCGGCACGGGCGCGACCGTCCGGCGCTCCTTGCCGAGGACCACCTCACGCAGGTATTCGGCCAGCCGGGCCGGGGTCGGGTGGTCGAAGACCATCGTCGCCGACAGCCGGGTCCCGACCGCCGTGGACAGCCGGTTGCGCAGTTCCACGCCGGTCAGGGAGTCGAAGCCCAGGTCCTTGAAGGCCAGGTCGCCACCGATCTCGTCGCTGCGGCCCAGCACGGCCGAGGCGTGGGTCCTGACCAGGTCGAGCAGAATCTCGCGTTGCCGGGCCTCGGGGAGCGATCCCAGCTCGCCCGCCAGTCCGGTGGTCCGCACCGGTTTGCGGGCGCGTGCCAGCGCGCGCAGCACCGGCCGGTCGCCCAGTGCGGACACCTTGAGTCCGGCCGCGACCACCGCCGGTTCCGCGGTGTCCAGGCCCCCGTCGAACAGCCCGAGTCCGTAGTCGGTCGCCATTGGCAGCAGCCCCGCGCGGGCGAGGCGTTCACCGTCGGCCTCGGACATCTGCCCGGTCAGCCCGCTGGCCTCGGCCCAGTAGCCCCAGGCCAGCGACACCCCCGGCAGGCCCTGGGCACGCCGGTACGCGGCCAGGCCGTCGAGGTAGGCGTTGGCCGCGGCGTAGTTGGCCTGCCCGGGGCTGCCGAGCGTCCCGGCCGCCGAAGAGAAGAGGACGAACGCCCTCAGGTCCCGTCCCCGGGTGAGTTCGTGCAGGTGCCAGGCCGCCCGAGCCTTGGGCTCCCAGACCGCTGCGAGACGTTCGGGGGTCAGGGACTCGACCACGGCGTCGTCGAGCACGCCGGCGGCGTGGACGACCGCGGTCAGCGGGTGTGCGGCCGGGATCGAATCCAGTACGGCCGCCAGCGCGTCCCGGTCGGCCACGTCGCAGGCGGCCACGGTCACCTCCGCGCCCAGCCCGGCCAGCTCCTCGCGCAACGCCGCCCCGCCACCACCGCGGCTGACCAGCAACAAATGCCGCACACCCCGCTCGGCCACCAGATGCCGGGCCACACGGCCCCCCAGCGTCCCCGTACCACCGGTGATCAGCACCGTACCGGCCGCATCGAGATCCGCAGGAACAGTGAGGACGATCTTCCCGATGTGAGCGGCCTGGCTCATGAACCGGAACACGTCGACCGCGTCCCGGACCTCGCGCATGTCCAACGGCAGCGGTGCGAACCCGCCGTCCGTGAAGGCCCGTACGACGGCGTCCAGGATCTCGCCGAGCCGTTCCGGCCCCGCGTTGGCGATGTCGAACGCCCGGTAGACGATGTCGGGATGGTCGGCTGCGTCGCGGATGTCGGTCTTGCCCATCTCCACGAACCGGCCGCCGGGCCCGAGCAGCCGCAGGGAGGCATCGACGAACTCGCCGGACAGCGAGTCCAGAACCACGTCCATGGGCGGGAACTTCTGCTCGAACTCCAGGGTGCGCGACGAGGCGATGTGCTCCTCGTCCAGTCCCAGGGCGCGCAGGGTGTGCCATTTGGCCGGGCCGGCGGTGGCGAACACCTCAGCCCCGAGCCGCCGGGCCAGTTGGATCGCCGCCATGCCGACGCCGCCGGTGCCGGCGTGGATCAGGGCCCGGTCACCGGCCTTCAGCCCGCCCAGGTCGCGCAGGCCGTACCACGCGGTCAGGAACGCCACGGGCACTGACGCGGCCCTGGCGAACGGCCAGTCGTCGGGCATCCGGACCAGCAGCCGCTGGTCGGCGACGGTGACCGGGCCGAAGGCGCCGGGGACCAGGCCCATGACGCGGTCGCCGGGCCGGAACCGGGTGTCCGGGCCGGTTTCGAGGACGACGCCCGCGCCTTCGCCGCCCATCAGGGCCTCGCCGGGGTAGACGCCGAGGGCGATCAGCACGTCCCGGAAGTTCAGGCCGGCCGCCCGCACGGCGATCCGGACCTGCCCGGGCCCCAGCGGCTCCATGAGCTCCGGGCGGGGCACCAGGGCCAGGTCGTCAATGCTGCCGGTGCCCGTGTCCTCCAGCCGCCAGGTCCCGGGTGGCGGGGTGAGGCCCGCGCCGACGCGGACCAGGCGGGGGACGCGCAGCGCCCCTTGGCGTACCGCCAGTTCCGGCTCGTCCGTGCCGGCGATCAGCGCGGGGTCCCAGGTCGGGTCGGCGTCGACCAGGACGAACCGGTCCGGGTGCTCGACCTGCGCACTGCGGACCAGGCCCCAGACCATCGAGTGGTGGAGGCCGACCACGTCACCGGGCGCGGCGGCGACGGCGTTGCGGGTGACGACCGCCAGCCGTGTCCGCTCGCCCGCCAGGTGCTCCCGGATCACGGCGAGCACGCTGCGCGCGCTCTCGTACGCCGCCTCGACAGTGTCCGCCTCGGGCTCCGGCCCGGGCACCTCGTAGACGACCAGGTCCGCGGGGTCGCCGCCCGTCGATGCCGATTCGAAGGGGACCCAGTCGAGTGCGTACAGGCTGTCCGGGACGGCCGCGGCGTCCCGGACGGTCAGCGACGTGATGACCGCGACCGGGGTGCCGTCCGGATCGGCCACGGCCACGGTGTACGTGTCCGGCCCGGTGGCGGACAGGCGTACGCGCAGCGTCCGGCGGCCCGCGGGTCGTATCGCCACTCCGGTGAACGCGAACGGCAGGCCGGTGCGGTCGGTGAGGAACGCCATGGGGTGCAGTGCGGCGTCGAGCAGCGCGGGGTGCAGGGCGAACGGTTCCTCGGCGGGAAGCTCGACCTCGGCGTAGACGGTGTCGCCGACCCGCCAGGCCGCCGTGACGCCCTGGAACGCCGGCCCGTACTCGTAGCCGAGCACGGACAGCGAGTCGTAGAGCCCGTCGACGTCGAGGGGCTCACCGGCCGACGGCCATTCCCAGGCGCTCAGCACCGGCTCCTCGCCCAGGGTCCCGGTGGCGTGCCGCACCCACTCGTCGCCGTCGCGCGAGTACACCATGAGCGGGTTGCGGCCGTCGTCCTCGGGGCCCACGACGACCTGGAGGTGCACCGGGGTGTCGTCGAGGACGAGCGGCGTTTCGAGCACCAGCTCCTCGACCGCGTGGCCGAGCCGGCCGGCCGCGTAGGCCGCCATTTCCGCGAACGCGGTGCCGGGCAGGAGGACGGAGCCCCGCACGGCGTGGTCGGCCAGCCACGGGTGGGTGGCGAGCGAGATCGGTCCGCTGAGCACCGCGCCGTCGGGCAGTTCCACGAACGTGCTGAGCAGGGGGTGGTCGCCCGACGCCGTCGGGACGGGCCGCAGCCAGTACGGCTGGCGCTGGAAGGCGTACGTCGGCAGGCTGACGGGCTCGGTGTCGTCCGGGAACCGCCAGTCGACCGGGACACCGTGGACGTACAGGTGGCCGAGCGGGGCGAGGAAGTCGTCCTGGTCACGCCGGAGCGTGCCGGTGACGAGGAGGTCGGAGCCGTGCTGGTGACCGGTCTCCTCGACGGCCGGGACCAGGACGGGGTGCGGGCTGACCTCGACGAAGACGGTGTGGCCGTGGTCGAGCAGCGCACGGGTGGCCAGGTCGAAGCGTACGGGTTCGCGGAGGTTGCGGTACCAGTAGTCGGCGTCGAGGGCGGAGGTATCGACCGGTTCCGCGGTGACCGTGGAGTAGAACGGGATCCTCGCCGGGCGCGGTGTGATGCCGGCCAGGTCGGTCAGCAACTGCTCGCGGATCGCCTCTACCTGGACGGAGTGAGCGGCGTAGTCGACGGGCAGGCGGCGGGCGCGGATGCCGTCGGCCTCACAGGCCGTCAGCAGTTCGTCCAGCGCGTCCAGATCACCCGACACCACCACGCTGTCCGCCGAGTTGACCACCGCCACGGTCAGCCGGCCGTCCCAGCGGGCCACGAACTCGGCGGCCTGCTCATGCCCGAGCCCTATGGAGACCATGCCGCCCTGGTCGGCCAACACCGCCAGCGCCCTGCTCCGTAACGCCACCACCTTGGCGGCGTCCTCCAACGACAACGCCTCCGCCACATACGCCGCCGCGATCTCCCCCTGCGAATGCCCGACCACGGCATCAGGCCCCACACCATGCGCACGCCACAACTCCGCCAGCGCCACCATCACCGCGAACAGGGCGGGCTGCACCACATCCACCCGCTCCAACGAGCCACCGCCGACCAGCACCTCCACCAACGACCAATCGGTGTACGGCGCCAGCGCCGCGCCACACGCATCGATCGCCTCCCGGAACACCGGCTCCGACCCGTACAACTCCCCACCCATACCCACCCACTGCGCACCCTGCCCCGGAAACACAAACACCGACCGACCCACCGGCCGGGCAGCCCCGGTCACCAGACCCGGCACCGACCGGCCCTCCGCCAGCGCCTCCAACGCCTCCACACCGCCCAGCACCACGGCACGGTGCTCGAAACGCGACCGCCCCGCCAACGCCCGACCCACCGCAACCGCACCAACCCCCGGATGCCCGGCCAGGAACGCCCCCAGCCGACGCGCCTGCTCCCGCAACGCCACATCCGACTTCCCCGACAACACCCACGGCACCACCCCGCCTGCGGACCCCGCCGAAACCCCGACCGACTCTTCAGCAGCCGCCTCGATCACCACATGCGCGTTGGTGCCGCTGATGCCGAACGCCGACACGCCGGCACGGCGGGGACGCCCCGTCTCCGGCCACGGCCGGGCCTCGGTGAGCAGTGAGACATGGCCCGCCGACCAGTCGACATGCGAGGTCGGCGCGTCCACGTGGAGGGTCCGCGGCAGTTCACCGTGCCGCATCGCCATGACCATCTTGATCACACCAGCCACACCCGCCGCCGCCTGCGTGTGCCCGATGTTCGACTTCACCGACCCCAGCCACAACGGCTCATCCCGCCCCTGACCGTAGGTCGCCAGGAGTGCCTGAGCCTCGATGGGATCGCCAAGGGTGGTCCCGGTGCCGTGGGCCTCCGCCGCGTCCACGTCCGCCGTCGACAGTCCGGCATTCGCCAACGCCTGCCGGATGACGCGTTCTTGGGACGGACCATTCGGCGCCGCAAGCCCGTTCGACGCGCCGTCCTGGTTCACCGCCGAGCCCCGGACGACCGCCAGCACCCGGTGGCCGTTACGGCGGGCGTCGGACAGGCGTTCCAGCAGCACCAAGCCGGCGCCCTCACCCCACGCCGTACCATCAGCAGCCTCGGCAAACGCCTTCACCCGCCCATCGGCGGCAAGCCCCCGCTGCCGCGAGAACTCAACAAACCCCGCCGGCGTCGCCATCACCGTCACACCACCGGCCAACGCCAGCGAACACTCCCCCGCCCGCAATGCCTGCGCCGCCAGATGGATCGCCACCAGCGACGACGAACACGCCGTGTCCACCGACACCGCCGGACCCTCCAGCCCCAGCAGATACGACACCCGCCCGGACGTGGCGCTGGTGGCTGTTCCGGTGGCGAGAAAACCTTCGAGGTCCGGCGGCGGCTGGTTGCCGTAGCCGGAGGACCACAGGCCGGTGAACACGGCTGTGCGGCTGCCGCCGAGTGTGGTCGGGTCGATGCCGGCGTACTCGAAGGTCTCCCAGGCGGTTTCCAGCAGCACCCGCTGCTGCGGGTCCATCGCCAGTGCCTCGCGCGGCGAGATACCGAAGAACCCGGCGTCGAAGCCGGCGCCGTCGGCGAGGAAGCCGCCCGATCGGCTGTAGGTCGTGCCCGGCCGGTCCGGGTCGGGGTCGTAGACGACGTCCCATCCACGGTCCGGCGGGAAGTCGGTGATCGCGTCGACACCGTCCGAGACAAGCCGCCACAGGCCGTCCGGGGACTCCACTCCGCCCGGGTAGCGGCAGCCCATGCCGATGATCGCGATCGGCTCGCGCGCGGCTTCCTCCATGTCGGCGAGGCGCTTACCGAGCACTCCCAGGTCGGCCGTGGCGCGCTTGAGGTAGGTGCGGAGCTTCTCTTCGTCGGACATCGCTACTCCTCAGCGTTGCGGGACTCGCCCGAGCGGATGATCTCGGTCCTGCGGTGCGTATCGTCCAAAAGGCTGAACAGTTCGTCGTCGCTGACCTCGTCGACACCGGCCGCGGAGCCGGCACGTCTGGCGGTCCAGGCCGAGAGAAGTGCTTCGAGGCGGGCCGCGACGGTCTCGTAGTCGGCGTCGGCGGCTGCCGCGTCCAGGGTGGACTTGAGCTGGTCGAGTTCGGCGAGCAGGGGGTCGGGTTCGGTGCCGTGCAGCCGTGTGTGCACGAAGGCGGCGAGGCGGGCCGGTGTCGGGTGGTCGAAGACGAGCGTGGCGGGCAGGCGCAGGCCGGTGTCCGCGTCGAGCTGGTTGCGCAGTTCCACGGCGGTGAGCGAGTCGAACCCGATGTCGGTGAACGCCTGCTCGGGGTTGACCGCCTCCGGTGACGAGTGCCCCAGGACGAGGGCGACCTGGCCCACGACGAGTTGCAGCACGTCGGCCTGCGTCCACGCGCGGTCGGCGGCCTGCCTGCGCCGGGGCCGTACCAGCTCCCGCAGCAGGGCGGGCGGGTCGCCGGCGCGGCGCAGCGCCGGCAGGTCGAACCTGACGGGGGCGAGGGTGGGGGTGCCCGCGGTCAGCGCGGCGTCGAACAGGGCCAGCGCGTCCGTCGTCGGCAGCGGCCGTACGCCGGCCCTGGCCAGGCGGTGCCGGTCGATGGCGGTCAGACCTCCGGTCATGCCGCTGGCCTCCGCCCAGTAGCCCCAGGCGAGCGACACGGCTGGCTGTCCCTGGGCGTGCCGGTGTGCGGCGAGGCCGTCGAGGTACGCGTTCGCCGCCGCGTAGTTCGCCTGGCCCGCGCCGCCCAGCACACCGGCCGCCGACGAGAACAGCACGAACGCCTCCAGGTCCGAGGTCAGTTCGTGGAGGTGCCGGGCCGCGAGGGCCTTCGGCTCCCACACGCGCGCGAACTGCTGCGGGGTGAGGGATTCCACGACGGTGTCGGCCAGCGTGCCCGCGGCATGGATCACGGAGGTGACCGGGTGTTCGGCGAGCAGCCGCGTCACCGCCTCGCGGTCGGACACGTCGCACGCCACGATGTCGGCGGCCGCGCCCAGCGCGGCCAGGTCGGCGGTCAGCGCGGCCGTGCCGGGGGCGTCCGGGCCGCTCCGGCTGACCAGCAGCAGGTGCCGCACGCCGTGCCGTACGGCGAGGTGGCGGGCGATCGTGCCGCCCAGGGTGCCGGTGCCGCCGGTGACGAGCACCGTGCCCTCGGGGCTGAGCGGCGAGGGCAGCGGTTCGGTCCGCGCCCGTTCGAGGCGCGGGACGTGAACGGCGCCGACGCGGATCGCGAGCTGGGGTTCGTCGCCGGCCAGCCGGACCTCGTCGCCGTCGTCACCGTCGACCAGCACGAACCGGCCGGGGTGCTCGGTGGCGGCCGACCGGACCAGGCCCCAGACGGCGGCGGCCTGCGGGTCGACGTCCTCGCCCGGCCGAACCGGCACGGCGTTGCGCGTGGCGACCACCATGCGCGGGGTGTCCGTGGTGAGGAAGTCCTGGATCACCCGCAGGGTCTCGACGGGCGATGTGGCGTGGTGGACCGGGATGTCCGGTTCGGTGGTCGCCGCTTCCAGGACCGGCCACGCCAGCTGGTACGGCACGTCCTGCGTGGTGGCCCCGGCCGGCCGGCGCAAGGCCAGCGAGGCGATCTCGGCGACCGGCGCGCCCGACTCGTCGGCGAGGGCGATCGCGCAGGTGTCCTGGCCGGTCACGGTCAGCCGGACCCTGGCGTGCTCGGCGCCGCGCCACCAGGAGATCCCGGCGAAGGAGAACGGCATCTTCGCCCGGTCGTCGGCGACGGTCACGGTCTGGATCGCGGCGTCGAGCAGGGCGGGGTGCAGGGCGAACCGGGTGTCGCCGGGGGGTACGGCCACCTCCGCATAGAGGGTGTCGCCGTCGCGCCAGGCCGCTCGCAGACCTTGGAAGGCCGTGCCGTAGGCAAATCCGGCGTCGGCCAGGTTGTCGTAGAAGGCGTCGAGGTCGACGGCTTCGGCGTGCGGCGGCCACTGCCGTGCCCAGGGCTCCTGTGGTGCGACGGGTACGGCGCCCAGGGTCCCGGTGGCGTGCCGGACCCACTCGCCGTCCGCCCGCGAGTGGATCGAGACGCTGCGCCGGCCCGCCCGGTCGGGTCCGACGGTAACGGACACCTGCACGCCGTCCGCGACCACCAGCGGTGTCTCCAGCGTCAGGTCCTCGACCGCCGGGCAGCCGACGTGTTCGCCGGCCCGGAGCGCCAGGTCCACGAACGCCGCGGCGGGCAGCAAGGGCGAGCCCGCGATGACGTGTTCGGTGAGCCACGGCTGCGCGGCGGTGGCGAGTTGTCCCGTCAGCACCACGCCGTTGTCGTCGGGGAGTTCCATGGCGTCCCGCAGCAGCGGGTGGTCGATCCCGCCGTCACCGGTCGGTGCCGGTGTGGTGGGGTGGAGCCAGTAGTGCTGGTGCTGGAACGCGTACGAGGGCACCCGCCCGCCCAACACCCCCACCGTCGCGGTCACGGGTGGCGTCCAGCTCACCGCGCCGTCCGCCCACAACCGCCCCAACCCCGCGAACAACCGCTCCACCGAATCGCCCTGACGACGCATCAAACCGTTCCCCACCAGCAGCGGATGCGG
>NZ_JARZAH010000079.1:0-11870 GCF_029892145.1 Kitasatospora sp. GP30 | reverse complement strand
GCCCAACCCAGAGTCGCTCCAGTCGCTACTACCGTGCCACAAGCGCTCTGACCTGCGAAAACACCAGCGACCGAACACCAGCGACCCAAGCGACCAACCGCAACTGCCAGCAACCCCCCGCGATGGGCAGCCGATCCGCCCGATCCGCTGCGCAGGCTTCCGTGGGCCTCCTCAGTCGGGCGTGTCGCTCGACCGCCCCAGCGACTCTGACCCCAGCCGCAGCGACCGAGTGCTTTCGGTCGCTGATCCAGTCACTGCCACATCCCTGCAGGTCAGGGCTGTGATGGTGGGGAATCAGCGACTGAAGCGACTGAAGGTCGGGTATATGAACGCGTACGCGCACGCAGGAATGTCGTTATAAGCCCAACCCAGAGTCGCTCCAGTCGCTACTACCGTGCCACAAGCGCTCTGACCTGCGAAAACACCAGCGACCGAACACCAGCGACCCAAGCGACCGAGCACCATCCCCCCGGGATGCGACGGTGCTCGGCACCGCTGGACCGAACAGGCGCCCGCCCCGCACTCCGCCGCGATGCCACCGATCATCACCAGCGGTGCACGCGCACCCGTGGTCGAAAGGCCAGCGATGCCTCCAGCACCCGCCCTGCAGCGCGACCTGGCGCTTCACACCTGCCGAGGTGCGCAACGCCGCCCCACCTGCGGTGCCAGAGAGAAATCGACCAGCGCCCTGTGCACCTCTCCCGACAAGGTCTACGCCTACGTTCTCTGACGCCCCGCTCCCGCGAGTGCCGCACTGCCGCGCGCCGGTTCGCCCCATGCTGCCCCCGGCGGGATGGCAGGGGGCAGCCCTCATGGGCGGAACGAACGCCTTCGATGGTCCTACTCGGATCAGGGACGGGCTTGGGGCGGGGCGAGCGGCCGACTAATGCGGGGGCTTGGGCGGGACGCCGAAGGAAGGGACACCGGTGTGGGCGCGAGGCGGTGGCGCTGAGGACAGTTCACGCGCTCGGCCATTCTGTTGAATTGTCGTCAGCGCCCTTGTGGAGTCGCCCATTCATTTGGGCCACTGGTGTATCCGAACCAGTGTGCCCTTGCGCGGTGCCCGCCCTTTGGAGAGTCCGATGCCACTGTCCCCGAACCAGGGCTCCACGGGGGGCCACACCTCCGTGACGATAACCAGCACCACGGCCAACGCGCTGAGTACCGTCAGCCAGGTGCTGTTCGGCGACACCCCGGCCAGCAATGTCGCCTACAACGCGGGCGCCGACCACGTCACCTGTACCACTCCTGCCGGGGCGGGCGTGGTACAGGTGACCGTGGTCCTCGCCAACGGTGAGGTCACCAACGGTGTGCCCTTCTACTACATTCCAGCGCCGGTCGAGGCGACGCTGAGCCCCGCGGCCGGCCCGCTCGCGAGCGGCTCCACGGTCACCATCACCGGCAGCGGCCTGAACACCACCAGCGCCGTCCTCTTCGGCACCAACGCCGCGACGGTGACCGCGAAGACCGACGGCCAGCTCACGGTCACCGCCCCGGCGGGCCCGGCCGGGGCGGCCGATGTCCATGTCACCACCGCCGCCGGTACCTTCGACGGCCTGACGTACACCTATGTCGCCAACCCCGGCACGCTGACGATCACTCCGAACACCGGACTGCTCACCGGCGGCACCCATGTGACGATCACGACCACCGCAGACGCGACGACCACCTCGCAGGTCCTGTTCGGCAGCACCTCCGTGCCGTTCGCGGTCGCCGGTTCCACCTCACTGTCCCTCTACACGCCTCCGGGGATTCTGCTCGGCGCGGTCAACGTCTCGGTCACCACCGCAGGCGGCACCAGCACCGCGACCAACGGCTTCACCTATGTCTGATCCGGCCTTCCGGCCTCCCGCAGCCCTCGCTGGGGACAGCCGCGCTTCCGGGTCGCCACCCGCGCACAGCGTCCGGTCCAGACCGGCAGCCCCCCGCCCCCGGGACCAGGCCAACCACACGCAGAACAACAGCGCCTGGCGCGGCAGTCCGTCGCCCGGCCCTGGGGCCTTCGGGCCGAATCCCCAGGTGAACTGCAGCCAGAGGCCGGGCTCGGTGATCCGGGGCAGGTAGGAGCTGGGTTGGCCGGCCCGTCGGCGTTCCTTTGCCGCGGCGACCGCCCGGCGGGTCCGGCGTCGGTGACGACCAGGGCGACCGGAATCCGGCGCGGGTGTGGCCGACCCCACCCGCCGCCCCGCCGCAGTGCCGCCCGGGACAAAGGCGAGCTCTGTCGTTCACCGCCATCACGTGCGGCGCACCGGAACGGCCGGCCCCCCGGGCCCGTGCCGCCCATCTCTGAGCAGACCATCCCGAGCACCTGCCCAGCCGCGTCCAGCCCGGCCACTCCTTCAGCGGTGGGCGCAGCCCTTGTTACGGAATCACGGGATCGAAGCCGGGGCGGAAGTGGGGGAGCGGTGGGGTGCTCGCCCGTCGTACAAGCCGTACAGGCATGAGAGGGCGACGACACAGCTCTGGGTCCAGATGCGTTGCGCCGTTGCCCGCTCCAGGTGGTCGTCGCGCGCCGGATAGCCGAAGGCACCGGTGGGGTGCTGCTGGCAGAGCAGGAAGTCGACCCCGTCGCGGGTGATGCGGTGATCGGCCCAGCCGAGCAGTCCCAGCCCTTGCAGGAGCGCGGCGGCTTCTTCGAGCCGATAGTTCTGGCAGGCGGCCGGCAGCGCGGCTGCGAACCGCTCCGCGACGGAACGCCAGGCAGAGCCGTCGTTGCCGAGGTGAAGCGGTTGGCCGTCGGCATACTGCGCCAAGGCCACGGCAGTGACCGCGGGCGCATGGTTCCCAGCGAACAGGTTCGCAGTGCTCGTGGAGGCGAGGAGGGAGTCCGCCTGCCGCGCGGTGAGTCGGCCAAGGTCGCGCAGTCGTCTGACTCCGCCGGCGGCGGCCGTGGGAATGGCGGTGAGTCCGGTGAGGGCTGCTGCCGTGTCCGTCAGGAACTGGTCGAGGGATTCACAGACCAGTCCGCAGGCCGACAGGCCGCGCGCGCACTCGGCTACCGCGTCGACGCCTTGCCCGCCCCAGGCCATTGGCTGGGTGAGGGTGTTGCCGGCACGTTGTACGAGACTGGTGAGAGCTCGGGCGGCGAGTTGCGGCTCCCCGACTGAGCGTGCGGCTCGCGCGGCTGCGCCCGCTGCCGGGACTGCGTCGTCGAAGGGCGCCTCGAGGGCGGCGTGGGTCAGCCAGGCGGTGGCACACCGGATCGCAGCTTCAAGTCGCCCCTTGCCGGCGGTCCGGGGAGGTGAGGGGCGCGGCTGCCGGATCACGGCCCCGTCACGGGCGAGGTGCCCGGCCAGCGCTGCGACGATCGTGGTGTGATAGCCGGTGGCCCAGTCGCGGTACCCCGCGTCGCCGTTCTCGAGTTCCGGCGGGAGGATGCCCTCCGGCCCGGCGACCCGCCCGTCGGGTTCCTGTACACCGGCGAGAAAGGCCCAGGCGCGTTCCATCTCGGGTGAGTCCTGGATCCCCAGGCACAGCAGACAGCAGAGCAGTTCGGCGACGAGGTCGGCGTTCTCCCTCTGGCGGCACAGAAGGCTGAGCGCCTCCAACAGTTCTACGGCCTGGGGCAGACCGAATCCGGTGGGCCACCGGGGAATACGCCGACCGAAATCGGTGGCGTAGAACACGGTATGCGTGACCGCGTAAATATCGCTGTCGCTCAGCTTCACGACGGATGGATCAGCACAGAGCAGGGAGAAGGGCAGTACCGCACTGTCTGCCGGCATTCCGTGATCGACTCCGGCCAACTCCAGCGTGTGCAGCAGATCCAGCTGCCGGAAGGGGACGCGCTCGAAGCAGGCCGCATAACGCCCGGCGACCGCTCGGCCGATGAGGCGCTCGAATTCGCTGTCGCGCCGCCCGCACAACCGCTGTGACGCGTAGGTGCCCGCGTACAGGAGCAGGGCCCGCTCATCGCGTGCGACGAGCTCACGGTACGAAGCACGGGCCGCCACGGCGGTGACCTGGTCGTACAGCATCCGATAGTCGGCATCGCCGTCGAAGGAGCCGGGCTCCGCCCGAGCACGGAGTCCGACCAGCAACGCGACCTCGACGAACGCCTTGCGGACGAACAGCGTGCGCCCCTTATCGGCGGTGTCGGGATCGAAGCGGGTGCGGTGCGCGGCCAGCCAAGCGACTGCTCCGCGTTCCACTGTGCGCCGTATGTCGGCCACAGCCGCCCTCCTGGTGAGTCGATCCAACCCGACCGCACGCGTTCCGCCTGACGCGGCCGGCCCCCGTACGGCGCGTTCCGAAGCTAGGCCTGCGCGGCGTCCTCGGTCACGGATGGGACGACGAGCACGTACTTGTCCCAGGCCAGCACATAGCCGGAGATTTCCCCGAGCGTGGTGGTCGCACTGACCAACTGCTCCAGGGTGGTGTTCATGTTTATCAGTCCGCTGTTCTGGAGGAAGGCGAGAGCGGCCCGGGCGTCGACAGCTGGGCAGTTGGTCATGACGAACCTCCACCGAGGGCACGATTTCCGCGGATTCGCATCCCGCGAAATACTTGCCCCTGATTATGTCAACGGGTTGCGTGCGTGTCATCGGCGAATATTCATATTCATCCAAATGGACTATCCTGAATACAATATTGCTTTTGCTTCGACTGTGCGAGCCCCGTGTTCATGGTGATCGAGGTGGTGCTCGCCCTGGGCGCGGTCCGGTGGCCAGGCGGGCACTAACGGCGGATCAGGCAGACGGGGCCGTGGTGAACCAGGACCACGCACACGCACACCCGCACCCGGACCACGGCGCCCGTGCCGTCGGTGGTCACCGCCTGGCCCAGGTCGGGCAGGCGGGCTCGTGCCAGGTCGTACGGACGACCAGGCCGCCCTGGGTGACGTGCTCGCTGGACCAGGTCCGGCAGCACCCGTCGGCGCCCGACTGGGCCGGGCCCGTCTGCCTCGCGGCGCGGACCCGTGTGGCGGGACCGGGATGGGTGGGCGCGGCCGCACGGCGGCGACGATAGCGGCGCCTAGTCATGGGAGTCGTCATGTCGCAAGCTCTGCCCGCCACGCCATCCCGCCGAACCCCGCCGCCCCCGGACGGAGCAGCCCCGGCCACTACCACCGGACACTGAGCTGTACTGACGCCCGAACCTCACCAGCGGCCAACGCCTCGGGTGGCCTCTTCGGGCCGGAGGGTGGCGCCGGCAGACGCGGCCGCCAGACCACTCCGGCTGAAATGGGTGCGTGGTAACGAGGCTGGGCGGGCGCCGGCATATCAACGATCAGCCCGGACAACTGAAATGACCCGCCAGCTGGGGCCTAGGGCGTCACGAAAAATCAACGTTAATTCGGGCGAAAGTTCGATACCTAACTCATTCGGGTGAATTTGCACACGATCGAGTGATATTAGGTTTAGTCCGGGCAGTTAACCGGTCGGAGCTTGCGTGGGCTGCAGACCGCGACTGTTCCACTGGCCGGAATTACTCCAGCCAGACCGTGGACCACCATTCTACGATTGAAAGGAGAATCCGATGATCCTCAATCTGCTCGGCAATCTCGTCGCCATTCTCGGCTGGGTGCTCTAGCCTGCGCGTTTCACACGCGCCGGTGTCCGGAGCATGATCGGCAACACGAAAGTGCCTTCTGAACTGGGATGATGAGGCTTGTCTTAGGTCCTTGTCAGTCCAGCAGGAAGGCACTTTCCACGTGCCTACTACCGGGCCACGTCCCCCGGCTCGTCGTCCCCGGAGGCGCAGGCGCTCTTCCCCGTCGGGACGCGCCGGGCGTCGGCAGCTCGGCGCCGGTGACGGCGTTGATGACGATCTCGTTGACGCGCCTGGCCGGCTGCGGCGGCCCCGGGCTTCGTCCGATGTCAGTCCGCGCGCAGGATCCGGGAAACGTAGATGGCCGGCGGCTCGGTGGCCTCGTTCACCGCGTACTCCACCAGCCCGAGATCCCGGCGCAGCGGCGCCGAGTGCATGCCGGGACGTCCCGGGACCGGCATGCTCAGATGAGGAAAGGGATCCTCACGCAGGTCGACGACGAACGCGACGACGGCGGAGAACACGTCAGCCGGCGTCCCCGGGTCGCCGAGAAACTCCTCCACCACCGGGGAGAAGGTGATCGGGTCGTCCTCGTCCGGGTAGTCGATGTACTCGCTCACAGGGCCCCGAGACGCCGCAGGACCGCAGAAGCCGGGGTGCCGGGGGCAGTACCGGCCTGGACCGCGGCATGGATGCGGTCACCCTCCGGATCCCGGTAGAGCTCGGCCCGCAACCACCAGCGCCGCAGGACACCACCGATCGCCGCGTCGTCCGCCTCACCCATCTCCCGGTAGAACTCCATACGCTGCGCCGGCGGCAGGGCGGCCGCGACGGCGTCCTGGGTGCGCGGGATGGGCTGGCTGCCGTCGTGGTGGCCGTGCAGGGATGCGGCGCTCACCGTTCCTCCGGAAGTCTCGTGCGGGCGGGACCGATACCAGTGTCCTCTCCCAGCTGCCCCGGCCGGTACCCGGGGCCGCGGTAGTCCGTGCTGCCATAGGTAATAAGACGGCGTTGTCCGTGGCAAGACGTCGAACGGGTCCGACCGCCGACTCTTCGTCAGCCGCCCAGCAGCACCGACGCGGGCTTGGCGCCGGTTTCCGCGCGCGGGACCACCACCCCAGCTCGGACATCACCCAGCATCCTCGGCCGGCGCCCGGACCGGCCAGGGGTACCTGACGGGATCCAAGGCCGCGCGGTTCAATCCGGGAGGCCAGGTGACCGCTGCGGACGCGCAGCAGAGTGAAGGCGTGGTCGCAGGTGGTGTGGGCGTCGCGGGCGAGCACGCCCTCGGCGTGTCGCGGGCCCGTGTGTCGGGTTGACGCCCCCACCAGGGGAAACCGCCCTCGACGGGTGACCGTCCAAGCGGACGGGGGCGTCACCCGGCACCTGCCCGCATACGGTGGAACAGGCCCCCGGGCACCAGGGCACGGGCAAGCAGCGGAGAAGGAGACCGTGGCCGAACAGGACACCTCACCCGCCTACTCGCACGCGCAGCGTCTGCGCCACCAACTGCCGGACACCACGGTGGTCGAGCGCGCCACCGGCGTGGTCATGCACCAGACCGGCGCCACCGCGGACGCGGCGCGCGCCCAACTGGCCCGCGACGCCGCCCGTACCGGCCGTACCCTGCCCCGGCACTGCGCCCGCGTCTTAGCCGAAGTCACCGGCACCAGCGCGCGCGCCGGCACGGCCGTCACCGGGCCCCCGATCCGCCACCACCTGGTCACCAGCGACCCCGAACACGCCCTCCACGAGCTCACCGCCGCCTACCGCACCCCGATCCGCATGACCGCACCCGAGCCCGGCACGGTGTTCCACCTGGAGCACACCGACGCCCACCTGTTCCAGGTCGGCGAGAACCGACTGCCAGGCAAGCTCTCGTTCACCTCCGCGCCGGCACCCCAGGTCGTCGTCACCCGCCTCATCGCCGGAACCATGGACCTGCCCACACCGGCCGGCGAGGAACGCCATGCAGTCGGAGACATCACCCTGATCGGCCCGGCCGCAACCGTGCACCTCACCACCACCGACGCCCACACGCGCACCACCACACTGCCGCTACCCCTGCTCCACAAGGTCGCTGGCCAACTCCCCGGGCAAAACCACCCCTTGCGGTTCACCCACCCGCGACCGGCCAGCCAGGCGCTGGCCGAGCACTGGCGCGCCACCCGCGTCTACGTCAACAGCCTCCTCGACCACCCCGACCTCGGCACCGCAGCCCCCCTGCTGGTCGCCAATACCGCCCACCTGCTGGCCGCCACCGTCCTGGCCGTCTTCCCCAACACCGTCACCGCGGCACCGGACACACCGGTCGACCACACCGACGCCAGCCCCGGCACCGTCCGCCGCGCCGCTGCGTTCATCAACGACCACGCCCACCGGGACATCACCCTCGCCGACATCGCCGCCGGCGCCTACGTCACCCCCCGCGCCTTGCAGTACGCCTTCCGCAACCACCTCGACACCACCCCCCTGGCCTACCTGCGCGACGTACGGCTGCGCCGCGCACACCGCGACCTGATCGACGCCGACCCGGCAATCGAGACCGTCACCCGGATCGCCGCCCGCTGGGGATTCCTCCACCCCACCCGCTTCGCCGACCACTACGAGCGCCTCTACCGATGCCCGCCCAGCACCACCCTCCACGCCTGACCCCCCCCCGCGCCCGTCCCCACTGGCGGCCTACAACTCGCTTGGGAGCCAAGGCCGAACCCTGATCTCGCGGGTTTCCGGGGCCGCATCCTCAGCCGCCAGGCGGAGCCTGGTAGGTGAATGCACCCGGATCGGTCGCGGTGCCACCGCTAGTGGTGACGGCCACGTCGGCGAGTCCCGCGGAGCTGGGGGGCGTGATCGCGGTGACCGTGTTGCTGTCGATGACGCCGAAGGGCGCCGGTGTGCCGCCGAAGGTCACCGCCTTCGTGTGGGCCAGATCGGTGCCGTTGATCGTGACCGTGGCACCGCCGTTGGTGGAGCCCGAGGTTGGGCTGAGGTCGCTGATCGTCGGGTTCGTGTCGTAGCTGAACGACAGGTTGTCCACGACGCCGCCCGCAGTGGTGACCTCGACCTGGACCGAACCCGGCGCTGCCGCGGCCGGGGACACCGCCGTGACCTGACTGTCGGAGATCACGGCGAACGACGTGGCCGTGATCCCGCCGAAGGAGACCGCTTTGGTGGTGGACAAGTTCACGCCGGTGATCGTTACCGCTGTCCCCCCGGCCACGGGCCCGGCAATCGGGCTGATGCCGGACGCGAAGGGCGTGGGGAGGTAGTAGAAGTACACCGGCGCGCCGGCGTTGCCGTGCGCCATCACCACGACGTGGACCTCTCCACCCCCGACTGGGCTCACCGCCTGCAGGTGGGTCGCGGACAACTGAGTGAAGGACCAGGCTGCTGTCCCGCCGAACAGTACCGAGTCGGCACCGGCCAGGCCCGTACCGAAGATGTCCACGACCGTCCCGCCGCCGGTCGGCCCCTGAGTCGGACTCAGTGTCAAGCCGTTGTCATAGGAGTAGCCGGCGGTGGCGCTGCCGCTGGCGTTGGTGACGGTGGCGGTCACCGGCCCCGCCGCGTGCGTGGGCGCAGTCGCGGTGATCTGCGAATCGGAGTTGATCGTGAAGGTGGCGCTGGTGCCGTCGAAGGTCACGCTGGTGACTGCGGGGGTGTTGAAGTTCGTCCCCGTGATGACCACCGGGTTGCCGCCGGCGGTTGTGCCGGACAACGGGCTGAGCCCGGTGATCGTGGGCACTGCCATTGCCGGTGCCTCCTTAGCTGCGAAACAGTTCGATGGGCGGCCTCTTGACGACCTGTGATCCCTTCACACGCAAAGCACGACGGCGCTTGCCGTCCGGTTCAGGGGTTGACCTGCTGCGTGACGGGGGCGGCGCTGGATGCGGTGTAGCGGAAGATGTCCTCGAAGCTGGCGCCGAGGGTGTGGGTTCCCATGGTGAGTGAGGAGGTCGTCGTCGTCGCCACCCCGCGGTAGTCCACCGAAACGGCGGCCAGCACGGTGGAGTCCACGGTGAAGGTGACGGTGCCGACGGGAATGCCGCCCGCAGGCAGCATGGCGGTGACCTTGGCGGTCAACGTCACCGCCTGGCCGACCGCGGACGGGTTCGGGGCGGACGTCAGTGTCGTCATGGTGGCACCGGCGTTGACCTGTTGGGTGACCGTCTCGCTTTGCGAGCCGGCGAAGTTCATGTCGCCGGTGTAGACCGCGAACAGGGGATGTGTGCCGACTTCGGTTGCCTGGATTTCGGTGCTGGCCGTTCCGGCGGAGTTGAGCGGCACGGAATCGATGTCGAAGCCATCGATGAAGAAGTCCACCGCCCCGGTCGGCGTTTGCGACGTGGCGGGTCCGGGGGTGACGGTGACCGATACGGTGATCGGCTGGTAGAACACCGACGGGTTCGGGCTGCTGGTCAGCGTGGTGGCGGTCGCGGTACGGGTAGACGGCCCTACCAGCGCGACGCTGTGATGGAACCCGGCGGCGACGGCGAGCGCATTGTCCAGTCCCAGCGGGATGTCGAGCTGCATGTCGGCGTTGGATCCCCAACCCACCACCGTGCCGTCCGCCCTGATCGCCAGCGCGTGATAGCCGCCGGCATTGACACCGCTGACCCCGCATGTGGAGGGGATGGTCGTCTCGCCGTTCTGGTCACTGCCCCATCCGAAGAGGGTCCGGTCGGCCAGCACCACGAGGCTGGCGAACCGGGTGCAACTGACGCCGACCGAGGCCGGCAGGCACGGCGGGATCGTCGACTGGCCGTACCGGTTCCAGCCCCACGCGACGACCGTCCCATCGGACTTCACGGCCACGCTGTGGTACCCGCCCGCGTCGATGGCCACGACGCCGGTCAGGCCTGATGGGACACTCGCCTGCCCCATCAGGTCGCCGCCCCAGGCGGCGACCGTGCCGTCCGAGAGCAGCGCCATGCTGTGGGTCGAGCCCGCGGCCACCGCCACGACCCCGGTCAAGCCCCGCGGTACGGTTGCCTGACCGTTGTTGTTGCTGCCCCAGGCGACGACCGTGCCATCCGATCTCAATGCCAGATTGTGGTCGCTGTGTGTTGCGATCGCGACCACATTGCCCAAGCCCGCCGGGATCCTGGTCTGGCCGGTGTCATTGCGCCCCCAGGCCACCACCGTGCCGTCGGATCTCAATGCCAGTGTGTGGAACTGCCCCGCGGACACCGCCACAACCCCGGTCAAACCAGCCGGAACACCGGCCTGACCGTAAGTGTCATCGCCCCAGGCGACCACCGTGCCCGTCGCCGGAGGGCCCGTGGCCGATCGTCTCGTCATCCACGGCTCATCGGTCCGCACGAACGCCTCCTCTGCTGCGACGCTGGTGTTCGGGATGGCTACGGCTGGTACTGGAAGGCGGCGCCGTTGCTGGTGCCGCCCGGGGAGTGGACGGTGACGGTGGCCGGGCCGGCGGCGCCGGGCGGTGAGGTGGCGACGACCATGGTGTCGGAGACCGCGGCGAAGGACGCCGGGGCGGTGCCGAAGAACACGGCGTCGGCGTAGGTGAGGTTGCTTCCCCTGATCAGGACGTCATCGCCGCCGGAGGCCGAACCCTGGGCGGGGCTGAGGGAGTTGATGACGGGCGGCGCGACGTAGGTGTAGTAGGCGCTGCCCGGCCCGACGGTGCTGGTGCCGCCCGGTGTGGTGGCCGTGACCAGGACGGTACCGACGTTCGGGGGAGCCGTGGCGGTGATCTGGCTGTCGGAGTTGACGGTGATACCGGAGGCCGCGGCAGAACCGAAGTGCACGGTGCCGGTGAGGGCCAGGCCGGAGCCGAAGATGGTGACGGTGTTCCCGCCGCTGGTCGGCCCCTGGTTCGGGCTCAGGCCGGTGATGGCGGGGGCCGCGACGTAGAAATAGGGCAGCGGGTTGCTGGTGCCCGCTCCGGTGGTGACCGTGACGTTGACCGACTGCGCGGCTCCCGCGGGTGCCGTGACGGTGATCTGGGTGCCGGTGTCGGCGGTGATGGTGGCGGCGTGGGCGCCGAACAGTACGGAGATGGCGCCGGCCAGGCCGGTGCCGGAGATGGTGACGGTGTTCCCGCCGCTGGTCGGCCCCTGGTTCGGGCTCAGGCCGGTGATCACGGGCGCTGCGACGTTGACGTAGGTGTAGGTGACGCTGTTGCTGGTGCCCGCCGAGGTCGTGACGGAGACCGGGACGGAACCGGTGCCCGCGGGCGCCGTGGCCGTGATCTGGGTGTCACCGACCACCGTGAACACGGCCGAGGCAGTGCCGAACTCCACTGTCGTCGCCCCGGTGAAGCCCGAGCCGCTGATCGTCACGGTGTTGCCGCCGCTTGTCGGTCCCGAGGCCGGGTTCAGACCGGTGATCACCGGACCGGCGCTGTAGGTGTAGGT
>NZ_JARZAH010000078.1:0-12779 GCF_029892145.1 Kitasatospora sp. GP30 | reverse complement strand
CGTCGGCCGCTGCGCGGCCTCCAAGTGGTCCAGACCGTTTGGTCTAGACCCTGGCTCTGATCAGTGGTTTTGCTGCTTCGCTGCGCTTCGCAGTGGCTGACTGGGAAAGCGGGTGGCTCGGGCCGTTCTGACGCTGCCTCAGATCGCCTGTTTTTCAATTCATTTCAGAATTGCCTTGAATTCCCTTCGAGGCTCCGCCTCGATTTCTCGTGTCGCTGATTTCTACGTGATGCTTCCGGGCATTCTTCTTGCCTTTTTTGGTGATGCATTGTGTAGCGTCAGGAATGCGGAGCCATATCCGCCCTGAGGGGGCGTTGACGATGTGACGTAAATTTCGGTTAGGAGGCCGTCCCACCCCCGGGCTCCGCCCGGGGGTGGCGGTGTATCAGAAATCGGCTGTTCGGAGATCCTGCCGCAAGTGCTGCGCCCTCTCGGATTGCGGCCCTGTAAGGCCCGTGAAAGGGCAGTGAAATGGGGGCGGCCCCGCACTCCGTTTCCGGGGTGCGGGGCCGCTGAGAGGCGGTCAGGGCGCTTCTGTGGCACCACCCTTGCGGGCGGCCTCTTCGCCTTCCCACCAGTCCTTGAGTTCCTGCGAGCTGTACCGGGTGACGGGCTTGCCGCGCTCGATGGATTCGATTCCCTCGGGGAAGTAGCGGCCGGTCTGGTTGGCCACGGATTTCCGCTGGCGGGCGGCCCCGTAACCGATCGGGATCACGCCGCTCTCGCAGGCCTGCTTGAGGGTCCACAGGACCGGCACGCCGTCCTGGGGCCGGGCGTCGGCCACGGCCTGGCCGTCGTCCCCGTCGGCTGGTGCCGGCGCCTTGTCGAGTGTCACGCGGGGTGTCAGAACACCCCCGCTGACACCCTCTGACCTGGGGACCGGTACCCGTGCGTCCTGGGGAGTGTCAGGTGTCAGCTCAGGCCGGAAGTCCTCGACCTCGGGCAGGAACTCCCCGCCCGGGAGGAAGCCTCCGACCATGAGTTCGCGGTGCATGGCCTCGACTGCGGCCTGTGTGATCCAGGGCGCCATTTCGCCTGCGTCGAACCACTCGGGGGCGGGCCTGCATTTGCGCAGATATTCCCGCGCGTGCGGGGTGATGTAAGCGATCTGGATTTCCTGAGCGGCCTGCGATCCGGTGATCCCGACCCCGCCCCGGCCCTTGACCGAATCGTCCCAGTCGGGCACCTCCATTCCGGGGAACGTGGTCACCTTCTTCGACGGGGAAGCCGGGCCGACGGCCAGTTTCGTACCGACCAAGTCACGCACGTCCGTGGACCCGAACATCTTCAGCGAGAACTGGTGCGCGCCGATCACGATGTAATGCCGGGCGGACCGTCCCTGCATCAGCATCGTGTGGAACCAGGCTTCGAAGGGCGGCATTCCCTGGCCCTTCATCCCGTATTTCCACCAGCCCTTTGCGGCGAGGACGAAACCGCCCCACTCGTCAATCACCAGGTAGCGGTGCGGCATGACGCTGCCGTCCGGCAGCACCCTGTCGCCGTTCTTGTTCTTCGGCAGTCCGGCAGCGGCCTTCATGGAGCACAGGTATTCCGCGAGCAGGGCCACCATGAGGCGGGTGTCCTTGTGCACCCGGATGCCGGACTCTCCCTCGATTTCCTCGAAGGCGTCTTCCTTGGGCGCGATCAGGTCCACCACGGCGCCGTGCTGGCGGCCGTGCACGGCCGGAATGTAGAGGCAGGTGGTCTTGCCGTCGTTGGTGCCGCCGGTCACGCCCCAGTGCGGCGTGGTGGTGCCGATCGCCACGTGGTACGGCACGACGGTGGACCCTTGCACGACGTGGCCGACGTGGACCTTCAGCGGGTCGGCGGACGGCTCCCACTCGGACAGGGTGGGCAGCTTGGTCTTGGGCTTCGGCTTGGGCTTCTTGGCGAATTCCACGCGCGGGTTCTCGATATCGAAGAGAAGCCATTTCACGACCCATTCCCCGAAATTTGGGGGGATGCGGGAAATGACGGCATCCTCGATCGCGGTCTGGTGCTGGGCCCCGCCGGGCCACGCCCGGGGGACTCGAAGAGTGATCCGAGCCTCCTGATCTTGCAAATTCTGGGAGAGGGTCAGGAAGGCCTCCCAGTAGGCCTCTTCGGGCAGGCGCAGGGCCGGGCGCAGCACGAGCCACAGGGCCGGTCCGTACACCTCATCGTGGCCAGCGACGCGGTGGTGCCACAGGCCGAGCCCGGCCGGGCCGGTGCCAGCGATACCCAGCACGGTGAGTGCCAGTGCACCGGCGAGGGTGTAGGCCCAGCCTGGGGAGAACCACCACAGGGCCACGGCCCCGAAAAGGGCCACGCGGGCCGCCATGCGGGCGCTGTAGGGCCACAGCGCCCAATCCCCGAGCAGGCGCCCACAGGCCCTCAGAACCCCCGCCACGCCCCGCAGGAAGCGCCCTGTGCCCAGTGCCGCGTGCCGGGTGGTGGCACCGATGCGCACCGCCCACAGTCCGGCCCGCAGCTGCCAGCCCGGGGCGGTGCCGGCCTTGCCCGCCAGCCAGGCCTCCCAGTCGGCCAGCACCTCGCGCAGCGGGCGCGCGGGCACGGCGATCGGGGCGGCCACCGACCCGTGCACGGCCGGAGCGGCCAGGTAGTCCTCGGCGGTGACGGGCCGTCGGCCGCGCTTGAGGAAGGTCGCGCCCGTGCCGGGCTTGGCCCCCTCCTCCCCTTCCGCCTTGGGCTTGACCAGCTCGCGGCCGGTCGCCAGCCGCCACGCGAACCCGAACAGGGCACGCAGCGTCTGGCCGGTGCCCTGGGTCAGCTCGCGGGCCCACTCGCCCTTCTGGCCGGGCTGTGAGGCGCTGTGGGCCACCCACACGACGACGGCCACGACGCCGACGATCCACGGCCACCAGGAGACCGGGACGTTGGTCTTCAGCCACTCCACGATGGCCCCGACCACCTTGGCCACGCCGCCGTTGTTCCCGGCCTGCCCGGGTGCGCCGGTTGCGCCGGACGTGGGAACGGGCGTGGCCGCGAGGCCGGATAGTGCGCTGTAGACGGGTCTTGCTGCTGCCAGGATTGCCACCGCGGCTTCCCCTTCGTGAGGTTCGGGGGAGCTGCTGCGCGGCGGGCCCCCAACGGCCCGCCGCGCGCTCCCCCGTGATCAGTGATCAGCAGAGTGTGATTCAGTCTGTTCGTCGGGCCTGACATCCGCATCGGACTTACGCCGCTCAGCGGCGTGCATCGCGGCCCAAGCCGCCACGCAGCCGCTCAGCGCGCACATCAGCAGGTTCAGCCAGTCCGGGTAGCGGGCCGGGGCCAGGGCCGTCAGCCCGCAGGCGACCAGCGCACCGACCAGCAGCGCCCAGCGCCCCATCACCGGGCGTGCCAGACGCACGGGTCGGCCTCGGGGCACGGGTCCGCGCACCCGGGCGGCACGGTGAGCCAGTGCTGGTACTCCTGGCGGACGTAGGCCTGGACGCCGCCCTCGGCGTCCCACTCCACGGAGTCCGGGCCGATCGGGCCGCCCACCTCGTCCGGGTGGCTCTGGTCGAACTGCATCAGCGCGAACCCGACCGCCACGGCGGCCAGGCCGTCGGCCGCGTTGCGGGTCGCCCACCACTGCCGGTCCGCGCAGGCCGCGCGCCTCAGCAGGACCTCGCGCTCCTCGGACGGCAGGGCCGTGCCGAGGTAGGCCGGCCGATGCTCGGGCTCCAGCTCGCGCAGCAGCCCGGCGACCGTGGCCGACTCCTCGGCCAGCGGCGGCGCCTGCTCGTAGGCCTCAGCCGCGGTGGGGGCGTTGAAGACGATGTCGTAGCGCATGTCAGGCCTTCCAGCGGCGGACCGCGTCCGCCAGGATCTCGGCGTGGTCGAACGCCAGCGGGGGCAGCGCGTCCAGCGGGAACCAGTCGGCGGCCGCCGCGTCGTCCCCGGCCATCGCCACCACGCCGGAGGCCACCTCCAGCAGGTAGGCGATGGTGACCACCCGGTCGCGCGGGTCGCGGCCGGGGTCGTCGTAGGCGCCGACCTGGACCAGCTCCTCCGGCATCGCCACGATGCCGGTCTCCTCCTCCAGCTCGCGCGCCGCCCCAGCCCTGGAGCTCTCGCCCTCGTCGACGTAGCCGCCCGGCAAGGCCCACGAGCCCTTGTGCGGCTCGTCCGCGCGCTGGATCAGCAGGACACTCCCGCTCCGGATCACCACGATGTCGGCGGTGAGCCACGGCCGCGCACTGCCCCAGGGGTTCTCGGTGCTCTGGGTCTCACTCATGGTCTGTCTCCCTCTTGATGGGGGGCCGGGGCGGTGCCCCAGCCCGGTCTGTCGGTGGGTCAGATCTTGCGGATCTCGTAGGACAGGCACAGCGCGGTGCCGGGGGAGAGCCAGCCCCGCCCGTCCACCCGGACGGACCACCTCCCGCCGGTCAGGTGGCTCGGGATCATCTGGTCCTCGCGCAGGTCGTCCAGGACCCGGCCCTCCTTCCCGGCCGCCCAGGGGTCGGTCTCGCAGCTCAAGATCTTCACGCGGTCGCCAGCACGGAACTCGGGCATCTCAGGCTCCTCGGTGTCGAAGTTGGGGCGGTGGCGGGGCGGCCCCGACTGGGGCCGCCCCAGGTTGGTCACGGTGAGTCAGGCGGAAGTTACAGGCCCCACTTGGCGCGGCGCTCGGCCTTGGCCTTGGCCTTGGCGGCCGCTCGCTCGGCCTCGACCGCCTCACGGGCGGCCTTGTCGGCCTCCTCCCGGGCGACGGCCTTGGCCTGGAGACGGCCCATCGCGGTGTCGATCTTGCCGAGGTCCTTGCCCCGGGCGTACCGGACGCAAGCGCGGCCGATCAGGAGGGCGGAGGCGAGGACCTCGCCGGTGGTGTAGTGCTCGGGCTCCTGAGCCATGGCGATCGCCTCTCTCAGAGGTAGGGGGACGGGGCGGGGGCGGTGGACTTCTGAGCGGCCCGGGTCTCGCGGATCACCCGCGCCACCGTGGCCGGGGTGCCGCTGGTGATCGGACGGCCGGTCAGCTCCGGCACCCGCCGGGTGATCTCCGCCGGATCCGTCTCGCCCTGCGCCATCAGCGCCCGCACCGCCGCCGCCGTCGACACCGGCACCCGCGCCCCGGCCGTCACCGCCCCAACCAGCTCCTGCGGCAACTCCAGCTGCGCCCCGGCGGGCGCCGGGCTGCCAGCGGCGGCGAAAGGGCCGCTGACCTGCGCGGCGATTTCCGCCGTGCCCTCCCCCGCGCCGTCGCCGGAGGCGATCCGCTCGACCCGCACGGCGCCCTGCGCCGGGCGCAGCTCCGACAGCGGGGTGAAGGCGGGCAGGTCCCACACCGGGGCGGCGACCGCTGTCAGTGCGGCGTGCTGCCCGTCATCCGTCTGGGCGGTGCTCTCCAGGGAGGCACGGGCCCCGGCCAGCACCCGGGCGGCCTTCGACTGCGCCTTCGCCATGTTCGATCCGGCCGCCGACACGGCCCGGGTGCGCACCACCTCGATGCCGGTGTGGGCGTTCAGCCGGGCGCGGGCGATCGCCGCGTTGTCCCGGGCGTCCTGCAGGACGGCGCTGATCTCCGCCCGCGCCTTCGGGCTCACCTCGGTGGACTCCCACAGGGAGTGCAGCCACCACAAGGCTTTGGCCGCGATCGGCAGCCAGCTCACGGCCAGCCAGGCCGCCGTGCCGGCACCAGCGGTGAGCCCGTGGGCCACCAGCAGCCCCGTGGCCGCGAGGCCGAAGCCCCAGCCGACCACGGTCACCCGCCGGTCGTGGTCGCCCTGGCTCGCGAGCCTGCGCTCGTAGGACAACGCCGCGAGCCACGCCCCGTCGAACCCGGCCCCGATCAGGGCCGCCAGCCACGGGTTCATCACGGTGCCCAGCCACAGCGTGACCACCGCGATGGTCAGGATCATGCTGGCGACCGTCCCGGCCAGCGCGGGGGCCGCGAGGTAGGCGCGGCGGCCCTTGTGGGCGAGGTTCCGGTTCACTCCGCACCGCCCAGGTGCTCGGTGACCATCTCGGCCAGCGTGGAGAGGCCCTCGCGGTACTCCGCGGCGCTCGTGGTCGGCGGGTCGGACGGCTGCTGGGCGCCGGACTGGTCGTTGCTGGACCCGGTGGTGTCGGTCACCGCGCACCACCGATCAGGGCCGCGACCGCGCACACCAGGATGAAGAGGACCGCCGCGCTACCGGCGAGCAGCGCCAGGCGCAGCATCTCGGTACGGGCGTTGAAGGCGGCGCTCGTGGTCGGCGGGTCGGACGGGGCGGGGGTGGGCGGCTGGGCAGCCTGCTCCTGGGTACGATCCATCACGGATCGCCCTCCTTCTCGCATAAGGGGGGTGGTCAAGGCCCTGACCAGGTGTGCAACCACCCGGTCGGGGCCGCTCCCGTTTGGGGAGGGCTCCACCATGACACGAAATTAGTGCGCGCTACAAGTCTTATCGCGTGTCGGTTTTTCCTGTAGCCTCTCGCCTGTGGAGATTCCCGAGAAGAAGCAGGCAGAAGCCCTGCAAGAAGTTGCCCGGCTCGGCGCCGAACGCGCCGCAGCCGTCAACGAGGTGGAGCGGATCACGACCGAGCTGCGCGAGGCGTCCGTCACGGCCGCCAAGCTCGGCGCCGCCCGCACCCGCATCAAGGAGCTGGGCGGGGTGGCCGCGACCACCCTCTACGCCTGGTTCGAAGCGGCCGGCCTCGAAGTCCAGGCGCGCCGCCCCCGGAAGACGGCGGCGAAGAAGACCACCCGTGGGGGTGAGAGCGCATGAGCCTGCCGTCCCCCGAGGACATGTCCCACGCGATGCTAATCGCCGTGCTGATGGATCAGGGCGGGTCCTACGACATGCCCGCCGACGCGCTCAGCGTCGACGCGCTCGGCACGGCCGACGGCGCGTTCCACGCCGTGGAACTCCTGCCGCTGCCGGACGGCCGCGTCCGACTGTCCGTGGTTCCTCGCCCGGCCGGGGACGCTGGCGGGGTGGAGTTCCGGCCGCCGCGCTGACAGGGCGTAACCTAGGCGCCACCCAAAACGATCAACAGAGGAACCGCAGCACTCCAGAAACGACGAACCCCCCGCCTCTACCGGGTCATAGCGTTGGCGCGCTACCGGCGAGGACGAGGGGCCCACGACAAGGCCCGAGTGTAGGGGAGAGACCTCCCTCCCGCGAAGCGGGACCGGGCCGGATAGGACCCGTTGGTGTCACAACACGCCGATGTTCACCCCGGCGACTGCACCTCCTGCACCGCCCTGTTCACCCAGCTCAACCAGCACACCGACCCCCAAAGCCTGACCGTGGCGCAGCTCGGCGAGCTGGCGCAGCTTGGCCGACGGGCGACCTTCCTGCACCTCGCGCACCTTGAAGCGCGCGGGCTGATCGGGGGGGACCGGCGGACCGTGGTGGAGGGCACGAGCCTAGATCGGCCGGCCTTCAAGCCGCACCCGGCCGCGACCGCCCTGGAGTGGGCGCGCAGCATCAAGGCCCCGGACCTCGCGTGCGGCAAGCTCCTGTGCGCCTACGCCGCCCACGGCTGGCGCGGCCAGCTCGCTGACAAGGAGTTGGCCGCGAAGTGCGGGGTGTCGGTGGTCACGGTCAAGCGGCACCGGCCCCACCTCGGCGAGAAGGGTGCCGGGCTGATCCGCTTCACGCGGGATCAGGTGAACGACGCCCGGGGTCGGTTGCGCGGCCCCGACCGGTACGCCCTGGTCACCGGGCTGGTCACGGTGAAGACGCCCAAGCTGGGCAAGCCCGCCGGGGACACCGCATGGTTCGCCGCCGCCGCCGAAGTGCTGCTGCGTGATCAGTTCTGGTTCGCCCGCCGCCCCGACCAGGCCACCGAGCGGTGGCGGGCCGACTGGCGCACCGGAATCCGCATCCTGGCCGCCGCCTACGAGAAGCACGCCGACACCTGGACTGAGGCCGACTGGCGCGCCCACCTGCGCCGCAACGCCCCGCACCACCGGCCGCTGTTCCACCTGCGCCAGCTCATCGACACGGCCGACCCCGCCCGCCCGCCGGTCTCCGGCGGAGCCGAGTACACCGCCACCGGCACCACGGCGCCGCTGCCGCTGGTCACCTGCGAGCGCTGCGAGCAGCGGGCGTTCCGCCCGTCCGAGCCTGGCCGCACCGTGTGCGGGCCCTGCCGTGAGAAGGACGCCGCGCACGAGCTGGCGGACGAGCTGCGCGAGGTGCAGGCCGCCCACGCGGCCTTCGAACGGCTCCTCGGCACGATCACCAACCCGCTCGGAAAGGCGGTCTGACCATGGGCAAGATGCTCGACGGCTTCCGGGCCGCGATCCACACCCGCAAGGCCCCGCAGAGCTGGGGCGCGCAGTTCAAGTTCCTGATGAAGGGTGCCAAGGGCAGCACGAAGGCCGTTGCCGAGCGGCTGGGCGTCTCCCAGCGCACCGTGCAGCGCTGGGCCAAGGGCACCGCCCAGCCCAGCAAGAAGGCCGCCGAGACGATGGCGGCCGAGACGGGCAAGGCGTGGCAGCCGAGGGTGAAGGAGCGCGCCAAGCAGCGCGCGGCCACCCGGGGCTACTCGGTGTCCGTGGCCGGGACGTTCGGGTTCCGCGCCGCCAAGGGCTCCACGGACGACGCGCGGTTCCGCCAGCTCACCCAGCAGATGCCCGATCGCCTGGTGGGCCCGCTGTGGGACGCGATGGAGGCCGGGGACGAAGAGGGGCTGCGCGAGCTGGTGGCGGCCGGGCTGGGCGAGGAGTACTTCCGCGACCGGGGCCGCCGCGCGGACGGCCTCGATGTGGAGCTGACCGACGTGGAGTCGCTGGACCTGGACATCTGGGGTGACGAGGGGGACGAGGACGATGAGTGACGCGCTGCTGATGGACACCACCCCCACGGGTGAGCTGGCGACCGGCCCCGCCCTGCCCTGCGTCCAGTGCGGGCGCCCCACCCCGTTCCGGGTGGGCGGCCAGCCGCGCCACGGCGGGGGCTTCTGCGCCCCGGCCACCCCGGCCGCCGCGCCGGCACCCAGGCGTGCGCCCGCCCGACCGGCCGCTGTCCGCCCGACCCGGCCCGCCCCGGCCACCGAGGTGGAGCCGACCCGCTACCCGGCCGGTCCGCTCGCCGTGCTCGATGCCGCCAAGACCGGCCTGACCGCGCACCTGGTGGACGGCCGCACCCTGCCCGTCACGGCGAAGACGCTGCCCGACGTGGCGGAGTGGGCCCTTGAGGCCGGGCTCGGCGCGGCCCGGCTCCACCAGCACGGCCGCGACGCCGACCCGCTGGTCGTGCTGACCGACACCGCCTGCAAGCGGCTCGGCCTGCCCGCCCCCGGCACCACCAAGACCGCCTACGACACGAAGGCCGGGCGCCTGCCCGGGACGCACAAGGCCGTCAAGGCGATCACCGACGCCGGATGGCAGCTCACCCGGCGCGGGCTCGGCCCGTGGGCCCGCCTCTACCGCACCCCCGACGGCGCCCGCCGCCAGTGCGTGCAGCTGTGCGTGCCCCTGTGGGGCGCCCTGTCCGACCGGGGCGCCTGGCGCGCCCCCAACGGCCTCGGCGCGGCCGAGCTGGCCCGCCTCCTGGGCACCTACGCCTCACGGGTCATCACCCCGTGCGGCTCGACCGCCGTCACCGGCCTTGAGCTGATGACCGCGCTGCGCCCGCCCACGCGCGCGGTGCGCACCGGCAGCACCTGGTCCTCGGGTCTGGTGGAAGGCTCCCTGCACCACGCCGTACAGGCCGCCCCGCCCGAGGTGCCGGCCGAGCACCCGGCCGCCGCCGGTCGCACCGGCCCGGCCCTGGATGAGGAAGCGTGGGCGTGGACCCGCCCGACCACCGACGCCGAAGCCGCGCTGCCGTACGCGGTCGGCATCGACGTGAACGTGATGTTCCTGGCCGCCGCCAACCGCCTGTCCGTCGGGCTCGGCGAACCCGTGCACACCGACGGCCCGGTGTTCGACAAGAGGGTCCCGGGATGCTGGCTGGTCGACCTCTCCGGCATCGAGACGGATCCGCGGTTGCCCTCGCCGTTCACCCCGGACGGCCAGCGGCCGACCGAGCCCGGCTGGTACGCCACGCCGACCGTGGCCTACGCCGAAGAGCTCGGCGCCCGGGTGCAGCCGCTCGAAGCGTGGCTGCGCCTGGACCACGGCCCGTACCTGACTCCCTGGTACAACCGGCTCCGCGACGCCTACATGGCCACCATGGCAGCCCTCGGCATCACGCCCGACCTCGCCGACGACCCGCAGGCGTTCCAGGCCGCCATGGCCACCGTGAAGACCGGGGACCCGGTGGAACTGGCGGTGCTGGCCGCCATCAAGGCCAGTGCCAAGGGCGCGCTGGGCAAGCTGCGCGAGCGTCCCAGCCACACCGGCTACCGGCCCGGCCAGCCCTGGCCCGCCCTCGAGCGCGCCACGTGGCGCCCGGACATCCGGGCCGCCGTGATCGCCACCGCCCGCGTCGGCCTGCACCGCAAGCTGGCCAAGGCCGCCGCCGCCACCGGCGCCTACCCACTCGCGGTGGCCACCGACTGCGTGGTCTACCCCGCCCCGGCCGCCGACCCCCTCACCGTGCTCCCGTACCAGCCGGACGGCTCCCCGATGCTCGGCCCCACCGGCCGACCCGTGGCCGGTCTGCGCCTGGGCGTCAGCCCCGGCCACGCCAAGGTGGAGGGTGTCCGCCCCCTGCCCGAAGTGCTGGCCGAGCTGGCCGACGGCATCAACCCCGCCCGGCACATGAAGCCGAGCGCGTAACGGCCCGCAACCCCCGGGAAGGACAGACACATGACCGACCACCAGGAGCACGACCAGGCCGCCGGCCTCTCCCCGGACGTGGCCTACGGCCTGGCCCCGGCCCTGGCCTACGAGCTGTACCACCTGCTTGAACGGGTGGCCGAGCAGCACAAGCCCGACGGCGAGGACCAGGACGAGCGGCTCCTCCTGGTCCGCCAGGCCGCCCTCGCCGACCGGTGCCAACTCGCCGACCCGGACGACCTCGACCTCGGCCGCGCCGAGATGCTCGCCTGGCAGCTGCGCTCCTACGACGAGAAGCACGGCACCACCGAAGGCCCCATCCCCGCCGAACACGAGCGCTGGGACCGGCACCCCTTCGGCTACGTCCGCCAGGAGTACCACCAGTGGGCCGCCTACGCCCCGCTCCCGGGCACGCCCGGCAGCGAGTAGCGGCCCGCCCAGGGGCCCGCCACCGGCCGGTGGCGGGCCCCTGGCGTTCCCTCAGGCCGTAGAGGGGTCGACGCCGGGCCCCAGGGGCCGCCGTACCGGGCGCACCGTCAGGCGCGGCTCTGGCGGCGCGGCGTCGACCAGGCATTCCGCAGCCAGGGGAGCGCGGGCCCGCGCGGGGCCGGGTGCGGGGTCGGGGGAGACTGCGGGCCCCATGTGGAGCGGACGGCGGGCAACTGGCTGATCGGTCATCAGGACATCGTCCCAGCCCCCTTGCATCCCTGTACGCAGGCGCGTACAGTCGTGGTTGTACGCAGACGCGTACAGACATCTCGGGAGGAACCATGCTCAAAGTCACGAACAGCAAGGCCGGTTGGGGCATCAACTTCACGTTCGAGGAGGACGACCCGCAGGGCTGGCTGAACAGGTCCCTCAACCTCGGCCACCTGGAGAACATGCTCACCGCCCTCGGCGACCCGATGCAGTACGCCCAGGTGAAGGCGACCGGCATCGAGGCGGAAGAGCAGCTGCGCGCGGTCTCCTGGTTCGCCGACCAACTCACCCGCCGCCAGGACGCCCTGATCGTGGCGCTCCGCGACCGGGGGACGAGCTGGGGCCAGCTCGCGCGACTGGTGGACCCCGACGAGCCGGAGCCGCAGCGGCTCCGCTCCGCCATGCAGCGCCGCTACGAGGCGGGCCGCAAGCGCGCCGGCCTCACCGACTGACCGACCCGACCGACCCGGGCGGCAGCCATCCGACCAAGAACCGCCGCCGCCCGGCCCCTCGACCGCAACCACGACCGGGAGTTCCCATGTTCGCCGACGTCTTCGTGATCCTCTACGCCGCCCACCACCTCTCGGACTACCCCTTCCAGACGGACCACCAGGCCGCCCACAAGGCCGACCGCACGGTGACCGGCTGGATCGCCAACGGCGTGCACGCCGCCACCCACGTGGCCACCACTGCCGCCCTGCTCTGGGCGGGCACGCTGCTGCTCCACCTGCACCCCACCGCCACCGGCACCGCCGCCGCCCTGGCCTGGCTCGGGATCAGCCACTCCGCGATCGACCGGCGCGCGGGGGTGCGCTGGTGGATGGAGCACACCGGGCAGCGCGGCTACCTCGCCCACGGCGGGGCCCTGACCGTGGATCAGGCCGCACACATCGGCCTCGGACTGCTGCCCGCCGCCATGATGCTGGCCACCCTGTAACACCCCCCAGAAAGGCCCCGACCGCCCCTCAGACGGCCCCGCACCCCACCCCGGAGTGACGGGGCCGCCCCATGCCCAGCGCCCGCCTGAGAGGCCGTCAGAGCCCGCGCACCCCCGGGCCTGTGGATAACTCCAGGGGTGCACCGGGGGGTGCACGGGGGTGCACCGTTGCCTGTGGATAACTCGTGCACCGCGCCCGGTATTTGGCGGTATGTCCGTTTTGGGGGTGCACCGATTTGATACTCAGGACACCACCTCTGACCTGCGGAAACGCAGGGGTGCACGAGATTGATACTCAGCAAAACGGCCCCTGACCTGCGGAAACGCAGGGGTGCACGAGATTGATACTCACCCTTAGAGAGAGCATCAGTGCACCCGGCTTTGCCGGGACGGCCTCCGGCGCGAAGCGCCGGGCTTGCTAGCGCGTGAGCGCTAGCGCCGAGCGGCGCAGCCGCGAGGCCGTTTGTACCAGGCGCAGCCTGGTACATACCCGCTCCGCGGGG
>NZ_JARZAH010000077.1:0-12979 GCF_029892145.1 Kitasatospora sp. GP30 | reverse complement strand
CCGCTGATCGTCACGGTGTTGCCGCCGCTTGTCGGTCCCGAGGCCGGGTTCAGACCGGTGATCACCGGACCGGCGCTGTAGGTGTAGGTGACGCCATTGCTGGTACCCACCGACGTGGTGACCGTGACCAGGACCGCTCCGGAACCCGCTGGAGCCGTGACCTGAACCTGCGAGTCGCTCAGGACAACGAACGACGCCGAAGCGGTCCCGAAGTGTACCGACAAGGTCCCGGTGAACCCCGAGCCGCTGATCGTCACGGTGTTGCCGCCGCTTGTCGGTCCCGAGGCCGGGTTCAGACCGGTGATCACCGGACCGGCGCTGTAGGTGTAGGTGACGCCGTTGCTGGTGCCGAGCGGTGAGGTGACGGTGACGGCGACCGACCCGGTGCCCGCAGGGGCGGTGGTGGTTATCTGGCTGCCGCTGACCAGCATGAAGGAGGCCACCGGCACGGTTCCGAACTTCACGGATGTGACACCGGTGAAGCCGCTGCCGTTGATCGTGACGGCGGTGCCTCCCGCGGCCGGCCCGTGGTTGGGATTGAGGCTGCTGATCACCGGAGCCATCGCGTAACTCCTTCATGGGAGTGAATGAGGTGTGTCCTGGCCGCTGGTCGGCGGCCAGGACACAGCGGGTCGGCGTAGCGGCCCGTCGGCTTCCCGCCGATGGCCGCGGGTGACGGGCCGACCGCGCCGCCTACTCCTTGGGGCCTGGGCTCGGCCCGAGGCTCAGACGGTGACGGCGAACTGGTCGGCGGCGACGGCCGCGCTGGTGCCGCCGGTGGTGGTGACCTGGATGTCGTAGGTGGTGCCCGCCGTCAGGCCGGAGGGGGCGTCGAGGGTGAGCGTGCCCGGACTCGTGACGGTGACGCTGACGGCCGGCACGGCCGTGCCACCGCCGACCGGGGTGAACGTCACGGCGCTGACGTCCACGAAGCAGGTGCCGGCGACGATGACACCAGTGGGAGGACTGCTCGCCGATCCCGTAGCCGGGGTCACGCTGGTGACCGTCGGCAGCTGGTAGTAGGTGAACTGACCGGGCGCCCCGATCGGGGCGCTGGTGCCGCCGGTGGCGGTGACGCTCACGTTCGCCGAGTCGGTGCACGCGGTGAAAGGGGCGGTGTGGGCCGGCGGGGTGGCGGTCAGGTGGCTGTCGGAGAGCACGGTCGGCGTGACGGTGGCGCTGCCGGCCGCCGAGCTGAAGACCACCCCGGTCGCGGTCGCGAAACCGCTGCCGAAGACGTCGATGGGGCCGGGGGGCGTGGCCGGGCCCGTGTTGGGGCTCACCGACGTGCACGTGGGCGCGGCGACGTAGAAGAAGGCGATGCTGTTGCTGTTCACGCCGGAGACGTTCACGCTGACGTTGGCCTGACCGGCGCACCCTGACGGGATGGTGAGGGTGATGGAGGTGCTGCTGGCGGCGGTGGGGGTGACCGTCTTGCTGCCGATGTTCACCTTGGCGGTGCTCAGGTTGCCCAGACCGGTGCCGGTGATGGTCATGGTCTGGCCCGCGGTGCCTGAGGTCGGTGAGATGGAGCTGATCGAGGGTGCCATGGTTGCTCTCCTTTGCTGTGGCTGATCGGTTGGATGCCACAGAGCTGCGGGGTTGAGGCCGGCGATGTGGTGCTACCTCGCCGTCAACTTGCGGCTCTGTGGTCGAGTTGGGCGCAGCAGGCCGCTCGCAGACGTCAACAGGGCGTGGCCAGCGGCGGCGTGGCGGCGCAGTTGTTCGGAGTGTTGCCGGTCACGCTGCCGGCCAGCAGCGTGACCGAGCCCGCGTTCTTGAAGACGCCGCCGCCATCGGACGTGGCCGTGTTGCCGGTGACGCTGCTGGCGATCATCGTCAGCGCGGTGTCGGTGTAGATACCGCCGCCGAACGAGGCGCGGCTGCCCCGGACGCCCCCGGCGGTCATGGTGACCGACCCACCGAGGTTGGCGATGCCACCGCCCACTCCGATACCGGCGTCACCATTGCTGACGGTGATCGCGGTCAAGGTGAGCTGGCCGCTGTCGGCTGGGAGTTGAGAAGGCCCGTCCACCTCGACGATGCGGAAGGCAGGCGCGTTCGACGCACGGGTGATCTCGGTGGCCAGCCCGGTCATGGTGATCGGCGCGATGATGTTCGGCAGCCCCGCCGGCCCACCAGCGCCCCCCGCACTGTGAGCGCTGGTGAGGGCGTAGGTACAGAACGGTGCGAGGATCAGGTCACCGCCCCCGGCGGCGTTGGCCCAGTTGACCGCGTTGACCAACGCGGTCTCACTGCACGGTACGATCACCGCCTGCGCCGGACCCGCGGAACGCGCGTGCGCCACCGAGGCCGTGAGTACGAGGGCGCCGAACGCGCCGGTCCCGAGCAGCACTCGAAGCATGGTGATGGCTCGCAAGACGCCTCCTAGGACGCATGAGCCACCCGCGTCAGCTCTGACCGAACGAACACATCGGCCAACGGCTTCCTCCGATGGGCGCCCTCGCGTACCTGCGGCAGGCACCCACCCACCAACGCGAATGGGCTGCCTTTCCCAACGGAGGGATGGGCAGCCCACCTGATCGGACGCCACAAGTAAGTCATCTGAGTCGCCAAGCAGACAAGAAGGTTGACAGTAACTAGCCCATCTGGCGGAGCGCGCACCACCTGGCGTGCGCCTCGGTGGGCTTGGCACAAGCGGTCTCTTCGAAGCCGTCCGCGGCTGAGTTGATGGCGGTCAACGGTGGCCGGGAACGTCGCGGTGCCAGACCTCGACATCCTGCACGACGTCGCGGCGCCTGCGGGCGAGTTCTTCGGCGATTGCAGGTGATGGGCGGACACCTGCGCGCAGTCGTCGACTCCGAGCACACGCGGCACCCCGCTGCGCGGGCAGCGGCAGCCGGGCCGGCAGGCGCAGGGAGTCGAAAGATGGACTCACCCTCGTCCGCCAGGTCCTCGACCACCAGCGAGGCACGTCCCGAAAGGAGCGTGCCCACAAGCTCGTTGACATCGCACATGCAACGTCGACGACCACTGTCACGCTTCATCGCCATCGCTGACGGGACAGTACCGATGACCAGCAGTGCGGGCTGGAACGGGGTCAGTTCACGCAGTGGGGGACGGGCGTGGGGCTGCCCGCGCAGTTGGTGGGCTGGTTGGCGACGACGGTGGTGCGGTGGAGCAGGACGGTGGCGGCGTCGTCGTAGATGCCGCCGGGCGCGTTGGTTGCCGTGTTGTTGATGACGATGCTCTCGCGGAGCTCCGCCAGACCGCCGGCCGAGTTCGCGATTCCGCCGCCGACGCCGGACGGTCCGGAGGTGGTGTTCGATTCGATGGCGGTGCGGCTCACCCTCAGCGTCCCGTCATTGGTCACCCCGCCCCCCTGGTTCGCCGCGTCGTTGCCGGTGATGAAGCTCTCGCTGACGGTCATGGTGCCCTCGTTGGCCAGACCGCCGCCTTCGAGGAGCGCCGTGTTGCCGGCGATGTAGCTATGGCTGATCCGGGTGGTGGAGCCGGTGTTGCCGCCGATGCCGCCGCCGTAGTCGGCCTGGCCGTCCCGGATGACGGAGCGTGTGACGGTGAGCGTGCCGTCGTTGCGGATGCCGCCGCCGAAGTCCCCGCTCACTTGGCCGTTGCTGAGGACGGCTCGGTGCAACGAGAGGTCTCCGGTGTTGTCGACGGTGAGGATGCGGAAGGAGGGCGCCGCGGGCGCCCGGGTGATGGTGGCACCGTTGCCTTGGATGGCGATCGTGTTCTGGATGTGCGGCAGCGCGGTGGACAGCGAGTAGACGCAGCCGGGCGCGAGGACCAGCCTGCCGCCCGTGACGTTCGCGGTCGTGATGGCGTTCGCGAGCGCGGTCGGATCGCAGGGGACGAAGCTCTGCGCGGCCGCGGGCGTGGCCAGACCGGCGACCAGGAGAGCGGATCCGGCGGCGGTTCCCAGGGCGCGGACGGCCAGCTGGTGGAGTCGCATGACTGCTCCTTCGAGACAGGGGCCAGGCGGTGTCATCGCCTAGGTGGTGGGCGTGGGCAAGTAGGTGTAGGTGGCGGTGGCCGCGCCGGCGGCGGTGATGACGGTCAGGTTCGCGGCACCTGCCGTCCCGGGCGGGGCCTGGAGAGCGAGGGCGGTGTCCGAGATGACGTCGAACGCCACGGGCACACCGCCCAGGGTCACCTGGGCGGTGGTGGTGAGGCCGGTACCGGTGAGGGTGATCGGTGTGCCGCCGGTGACTGGTCCGGAGCCGGGGCTGAGGGCCGTCACGGTGGGGGCGTCCAGATAGCTGTAGGTGAGGTTGCCGGCCGTCCCGCCGGTAGTGGTGACGCTGACGGGGACGGGCCCTGCGGTGGCGCCGGGTGGGGCGGTGACGGTCAGTTGGGTGTCGGAGACCGCGGTGGGACGCACCGGGGCTGCCCCGAAGGTGACCGAGCCGGCGGTCAGCAGGCCGGTGCCGGAGATGGTCACGCTGGTGCCGCCGGCGGTGGGCCCGGATATCGGGTCGATGCCCGTCACTGTCGGAGGAGGGACGTACTGGAACAGCTCCTGGTTGCTGGTGCCCCCGGGCGTCACGACCGTGACCGGGACCGTGCCGGAACCAGGTGGGCTGATGACGGTGAGCTGGTTGGCCGTGTCAGCGATGATGGTCGCCAGGCGGGGACCGAAGTTCACGGCGGTGGCGCCCGTCAGGTTGACCCCGGTGATCGTGACCACGGTGCCGCCCTCGATGGGGCCGGCATTCGGGCTGATGGCACGGAGCTTCTCGATCACGCTGACGGCGTTCGCGCCGTTGTCGGTCACATAACTGGACAGCCCGTTGGGAGTGATGGCCACCCGGGAGGGGGAGGCACCCACCGCGACGGTGGCCGTCACGGTGTTGGTGGCCGTGTCGATCACGCTCACCGAGTTCGAGCCGAAGTTGACCACCCAGATCTGGGAGCCGTCCGGGCTGCTCGCCGCGCCGGCCGGGTTGGTGCCCACCGGGATGGGGGAGCCGACCACGGTATCGGTGGCCGTGTCGATCACACTCACGGTGCCGTCGGCGTTGTTCGCCACATAGACACGGCTCCCGTCCTGGGTGACCGCCACCCCGATGGGGTTGCTACCGACCGTGATGGTGGCGGTGACCGTGTTGGTGGCGGTGTCGATGACGCTGACGGTGCCGGAGCCTTGGTTGCTGATGTAGACCCGGCGCCCGTCGGGTGCGACGCCGACCCCGTTGGGGCTGGTGCCCAGCCCGACGGTGGCGGTGACCGTGTTGGTGACGGTGTTGATGACGCTGGCAGTGCCGGAGCCGTGGTTGGCGACGTAGCCGAGCGTCCCGTCGGGGGTGACCGCCACCTCGAACGGACTGCTTCCCACCGTGATGGTGGCGGTGACCGTGTTGGTGGCGGTGTCGATGACGCTGACGGTGCCGGAGCCGGCGTTGGTCACATAGGCGCTGGTTCCGCTGGGACCGAGGGCCACACCAACGGGGCCGGCGAGACCGGGGATGGTGGCGACCGTGGTGAAGAACGCGGTGTCGATCACGCTCACGGTGCTGTCGCCGTTGTTGGCGACATACGCGTGCCGCCCGTTCGGTGTGACGGCGATTCCGATGGGACCGGCTCCCACCGGCACGGTGGGACCTTCCACCAGTGGTCCCCTACTGAGGATCGCAGGCATGACGTTCCCCTTCGCTAACGGGGCCGTCGACCGCCGTCGACCGCCGCAGACGCGGCAGCCGACAACAGACCAGAGATCCTCACCGGGGGCGCCCGCAGCTGCCGAACCGGGAATGCCGATGCCTCCGGATGGTTCGACCATGTCCCCCGGCAAGGGATGGGCGGCCCACCGGGATGTACTTGCCCCAAGTAGCGCACCGGTGGCGATGGGTGGCTAGCAGAATGGTCGTACCTCATCCGTTTGGCCGATGGCGCGCGTCCACCGCACGCTGTCCGTGCGCAACCGTGACATCCCGTCAGCTCCATCGGCAGCCCTACCCGCGTTGCCGGTGCCGCTTTTGGTGGACTACGAAGAGTCCGTCAGCGAAGGGAATCCGGGTATCACCTCCCGACCGCCTCCAGCGTGAGAACGTTCCAGTGGATCGAGAATCCGGGCGGACGTAAATGACGCACAAGAGTCAAAGATAAATACCGTATTGCATATAACAACTCATCAGATGGTCTCTATGTGCCGGAGCGTGTGCGCGCTTCGCGCTCCTGGGACGACGCAATGCGCGGACAAGGAGACTCGAGAAGCTCAACTGTGCTGTCATCAAATGACAGTCCAGTAACGCCAGTACTGCCAGTACGCCAATACCTCAAACCTGCTGCTTCCGACCGCCGGCCGGCCCGGGCGCAACACCCAGGTGCGACTGCCGGGCCGGGCAAGCCCCGCGCGCCTCGCTCAATGAGTTTCCCCACTTGCTCCAATTTCCAACTATCTGAGGAGGAAGTCAGCATGCTGTTGCGAATCAAACAGACTGGAGAGACCTTGAAAGGGGAGGTCGAGTCCGGTAAAGGGGCCGCGCGGAAAAGGACCTGCAACCGTCAGGCACCTCACCGCGTGGCCCGCCCCGCTGCCTCGAGGCCCCGCCGAGGCCTGGACCGGGCGCCGACGCGATCAGTGCGCAGCGCGTGGCGCCTATCGCCCAACTGCTCGCCGCCACGGGGAGAGTGATGGTCGACGGCATGGTGATCGGCTCACCATCAGTCAGCGTGAAGCGGCGTCGCCCGTGTCTTTCCGGTTCTGTTGACGACGTTGAACGGGTCGGGAGCCTGCTCTCCGGCAGTTCGGTCCGACCCCACCGGGTTGACGAAGATGTCGGCCGGTGTTACTAAACTCGCTGAATCGTCCAGCCGACACGCTGAAACTGAACGAAGCGAGAACTCCAAGAGGCGAATAAGCTGAGCCGGTCGCCCATACGGGCGGCGTACGACCCCGGAAAACAGCGAAGCGGCCCCCAGTCGCCAAACTTGGGCCGCTCGCTACGCATACTTCTTCCCCGAAGGTACCAGGCGTACCCGGTGCGGGCGAGGGACCCACGCCCAGTCGCTCTACATGAGTGATCACCCTGACGTGGCTGGACCGAGAAAGGCACGACTCCGCGTTGCGCGCCACCAGCATCCGGCCCGGTCAGTCCGCTGCGGACGCCGCAGGTCCGACCAGTCCTGTCCCCCAACCCCGCTGCCGACAGCCTAGGTTCACGGGCAGGCCGTCCCACCATTGGGGCCATGCCTCGCGCCCGGTCCCGAAGGGTGATCCGTGCCATCACGGGAATATCGAGACCGTCCTCGCTACCACTATCGGCAAGGCGTCACTCTTTGCTTCCGCAAAGACTCCTGAGGAACCAACCGGTTCGAATCGTGTCGCCCTGTCCCGCGCAGGGCTGCTCCTGGTGCCCGGCGCCGGATCGGAGGTAGTCCGGTGAAGCAGATGACCGACGCCGAGTTCGGCAGCTCCTCGATCGAGCGGGCCTGGGAACCCCCGGAGGAGGTGGTGGTCCCGTACGCCTTGGCGTACTCCCCTCACCTTCAACCCGAGGACTACGGGGTGCTGATCCGGCTGCTGCTGCGAGACCCGGAGCAGCCGTCCGGCGTCCTCGGCCTGGCGGAGGAGTTCCAGGCGTCCGGCTGGAGGATGGGCGCCAGCCGCCTGCGGGGCGTCCTCGGGCGATTGCAGAAGGCCGGCCACGTCAGCCACGAGCGGGACGGCTACGACCAGGAGACCAGCCGCCCGAAGTGGCGGTTCCGGGTCTACCGGAACCCCGCCAACAACAGCGCCTACGTCAACCAGGGCACCGCGGCTGCGTCGCAGGTCAGCCCGATGGTGCGAAATCCAACACGTCAGGGTGCGCGGGTCGGTTCCGATGGTGCGATTTCCAACATCTATGCAGGTCAGGCCGATGGTGCGGTTTCCAACACGTCGGATTCCGACGGTGCGTTTTCCGACACGTCGGAAACCGACATCTATGCAGGTCAGGCCGATGGTGCGGTTTCCAACACGTCGGCCCCGTCCCCCCCACACCCCCCGGTGGTAGGAACTACCCCCCCTACCCCCCCTATCCCCCCGCTCCCGTCGGGCCCGACCGCCTCGGCTGATGCCGGGATGGGGGGCACGGGGACCGACCCCGTGAGGAAGGCCGGCCCCGCAGAGTTGCCGGACGAGCTCCGGGCGGTGCTGCAGTTCCTGATGGAGCTGCCGGCGCCGTACGCGTGTGGGCTGCGGGACGCGCGCAGGTTCGCGCCGAAGCTGCTGGAGGCGTTGCCGCTACTGGGCTACACGGCGCCGGACGAGGTGCTGGTGTACGACCTGACGCACCGTCCGGCCAGCGGCCTCAACGATCCGGCGGCCGCGATCGGAGCCCGGATCGACAGGTTGCGGCCGAGGCACATCGTGCTGCGCGACCGTGACACCCCGAGCGTTGCGCGCCCGCGCACCGCACCGGACATGCTCGCCCAGACCCCGCACTGCGGCGACGCGGACTGCGACCCGATCTCGCGGATGCGCGAAAGACGGGACGGTGCGGGCTTCCTGCGGCTCCAGCCGTGCTCACAGTGCAGCCCGTTGGCGGCCCGCAAGAAGACCGGTTGCCGGCTGACTCGACAGCGAAGCGGGCCACCAGACCATGCCGGGTCCAACCACCCTGCGGAACCGCACAACCCATTGAGCGACGAGGAGTTCCCTCCTTGACCATCGCAGACACCGGCACCGCCGCCGAGTACGGCCCAGAACCCGAGGACGACCACCTGCCGCTGCCGGTGGCCCGCCAGGCCCTCGAGCGCGAGCAGCCGCACGACCTGGACGCCGAGCAGGCCGTCCTGGGCGCGATGATGCTGTCCACCGCGGCGATCAGCGACATCGTCGCCACGCTGAACGGCCCTGGCGACTTCTACCGCCCGGCGCACCAGGTGATCTACCGGGCGATCCTCGACCTGCACGACCGCTCCGGCGGCGAGACCACCCCGGACCCGATCCTGGTGACCGGCGAGCTGGCCGCCCGCGGCGAGCTCCAGCAGGCAGGCGGTCCCACCTACCTGCACACCTGCGTCAACACCGTTCCGACGGCCGTCAACGCCGAGCACTACGCCGAGGCGGTCCGCGATCTGGCCGCGTTCCGCAAGGTCGTCGAGACCGGCACCCGGCTCACCTCCCAGGGCTACGCCGCCGTCGGCGAGGCCCGCGAGGTCGTCCACGCCGCCATGGCCCAGCTGCAGGCGCTGGTGGCCGGCACCGCGGAGGCCGCCCCGAAGCTGTCGGTCGCCGACCGGTGGCAGGAGTTCATCGACGACCAGGAGCACGGCATCGACCCGCGCGCCCTGGACACCCCGTGGCCGGACATCAACGAGGTGGTCCAGTTGCTGCCCGGCCACCTGGTGACGGTCGGCGCGGCGACCGCCGGCGGCAAGTCGCTGTTCGGCATGAACCTGGCCGCGCACGTCGCCCTGCACCGCAACCGGCCGGTGCTCGTGGCCAGCATGGAGATGGGCGGCAAGGAGCTGATGGCCCGTCTGACCGCCGCCGAGTCAGGGGTCTACCTGGAACGCCTGGTCAAGCACAAGCTCGACGACAACGACTGGGAAAAGATCGCCCGCGTCTCCGACGTGATGCGAGGCGCCCACAACTTCTACCTGGACGACTCCGCCACCCAGACACTGTCCAGGCTGCGGGCGCGGCTGCGCTGCATGGCCTCGCGCGGTCACCAGCCCGCGATGCTCGTGTGCGACTACCTGCAGCTGGTGACCCCGGAGAACACCAGGGCCAACGCCAACCGTGCCCAGGAGGTCGGTGAGATCAGCCGCGGGTTGAAGAGGCTCGCGGGCGAGTTCGGGATCCCGGTGGTGGCGCTCGCCCAGTTCAACCGCGGGGCGGCGGGTCGGCGCCCGCTCGTCAGCGACTTCAAGGAGTCGTCCGCGATCGAGCAGGACAGCAACGTGATCATCCTGCTGTACCGCGAGCTCGCCGAGGACGGTAACGACATCGGACCGGCCGCCGGCACGGTCGAGGCCATCATCAGCAAGAACCGGTCGGGCCCCAGCGGCCGGGTCGTGCCGCTGGCATTCCAAGGACACATGGCGCGCCTGTCCTCCATGGCCCGGCTCTAGAACACCCCGAGAACGGCTCTGACGGCCGCTCTGGCGGCCTCGCACGCCTCTGGGCTATCCGGGTGCCGGTCTGTTCCCCCTGATGCCATGTCACACGATGCACCGACTCCGACGGTCGGACATGACCGCGAGCGGTGGCCGGATGATCGAGTCGGTGGGGGCGGGGCGGTCGGTCCTGCTCCGCGATCACGCGGAATCCATGGCGGACCGTGTGCGCTCCGGTCGGGTCCCCAGGACGGTCAGGGAGTCACACGGAGATCTTCATGAGGAAATCTGGTGAGCGAGGACGGTGATTTGCGCGGCGAGCGGGTGGGGAATTCTGGAGGCAGGCCCAGGATCCAATCGGCATCGGAGCTTCGGGGGTGGGCAGAGAGCGACCGGATTTGCGATTCTGAGCGTTCGACCATACGGGTGAGGCCCCGTGTCCTTGAATGGCTCCGGTGGATTACTGATTCAGGTTGCCGGCACGGTCACCGCACTGGGTGCGGCAACCTTCGAGGGAGGCCTCCTCCTCGCGCCGACTCCTGGCGCGATCGCGGTTCCGCCGGGCATGAGGCACGCGAGGAGGAGCGCCCCGTCCGCGGCGTGGGGGAGTAGCCACGGGCCCTGCGCGTCGACCCTGAGCCTGGTCGGCAGGCCGCGTCGCACGGCGTCGCCAGTCCTGCTTCGGCCGGCCCAGTGGAGCCCGCTGTGCTGGGGAATTTTGGATCCTCGAGATGGGGAATTAGCGAGAGAATTCCTCAGTGGACCGATCTGTTTCGGCTGGCTGGCCCCGGTCCGCTTTCGCTGCGCTGGCCGTTTTGAGTGATTTCGGAGCTCGAGCACGGCATTCCGCCAAGCGGGTGAAACGCTGTCGGGAGCCTTGTCATCGATTTCGACCATCTGGGTTACTTCTCTGTATCCAACCGGTGGGCCGCCCATCCCTCCTGGGGGAATGAGCAGCCCGTGCCCGCTGGCTTCTGGTGGCGGTCAGGCACGGACTTGCGATGGGCGCCCCTGCGGAGGACTTGGATCCACTGGGTGGTGCCGCTGTAGCGGCACCACCCAGTGCGGCGGCTCACATACGCCAGGAGGCGTCATGCGAGCAATCCAGAAGGTATGCAGCGCGTGGATCCGTGCGATGGCCGCCTGGTCCGCCCGACACGTCCCACCGCACTCCCAGATAGGCAGCGCGATGTTGGCCTGGGCGTTCCCCCTGACGTGGTACGTGCCGCGGTTGCGAGCGAACGGGCAGCACCCGAGCGGAGCTTCGACGCAGGCTCTGGCAACTGCGCCACCTGTTGAGCCTTCCGTTCCGCCGCCGAGGCGTGCGCGCTGTGCGCTGGGCTCCTCGCCGGCCGTGCGCGGACGGCACAAGCGGCGCCGCAAGCGGATCGGCCGGGGAAAGCGCTGCAACTCGGCAGACGGCTGAGCCGCACGGCAAACGGCGGCCGACGGGTCCGGGCGTGGCCGGCTTCGCCTCGGAGGAAGCCGGCCGGGCTCCGCCTCCGCAGCCGCAGGCTCGGCCGACCGCGGGCCCGTTGTGCGCCAAGGCGCCAGGGGCCCTTGCACCACGGTCACCCACCAAGTCGAAAGGAAAGCACCGTGCCCATCAGTCCGAACCAGGGTTCCACCGCAGGCGGAACGACGGTGATTATCACCGGCGTCAACCTCGCCAGCGCCACCGCCGTGCACTTCGGCTCCAAGACAGCCACGATCACCGCCAACACGCCCACATCGGTCACCGTCATCTCCCCGTCCGGCACCGGCGTGGTGAATGTGACCGTCACCACCGGGGGAGGCACCAGCAACCCGCTGTCGTTCTACTACATCGGTCCGCCGTTCAAGTTCTCGATCAGCAGCACCTCCGGCGCCACTGCGGGCGGCAACACCGTGACGATCCAGGGGACCGGCCTGTCCACGGCGACCGCCGTGAACTTCGGTGCCAACACCGCCACGCCGACCGTGATCAACGACGGCCAGCTGAGCGTCGTCGTGCCCGCCGGCACGGCAGCCGGCCCCGTCAGTGTGAGCGTCACCACCGCGGGCGGCACCAACAACGGCCTGACGTACACCTACGTCGACGCCCCCACCGCCGTCAGTGTGTCGCCGACTTCGGGCCCGACTTCGGGAGGCACGCTGGTCACGCTGACCGGGACGAACCTGACGACCACCCAGTCGGTGCTGGTCGGCGGCACGCCCGCACCGTTCTCGGTCGACTCCGACACCCAGGTGGTCTTCACCACCCCGCCCGGCACCGCCGGCGCGGTGGACGTCACGGTGGTCACCACTGGCGGGAGCGCCACGCTGACGGGTGGCTTCACCTACGTCGCCGGGCCCGGCATCTGATCCACAGCGGCTCGCGCTGTGGCACCGGGGTCGGGTGACCGCGAGCCGATCCGATCCGTCCGGCGGGCGCGGGCCCCCGCCGGACGTGACGAGCCCCGGTCGGCGCCCCATCTTCCGCCGACCGGGGCTCACCTCGCTCGGCCGGGCGACGTACCTGCTGCGGCACGCCGCCCGGCCGGGCGCCCTGGCACCGGTGGTGGGTCACCCCGCCACCATGCAGACGCAGCCCATCAGTCGCAGCCTTCCGAGGCTGCCTCATCGCACGGGATAGGTCCATGGACGACCTCAACAGTTCCCTGATCTTCTCGATCAGTCCAACGTCGGGCCCGGCCGGGTCGACAGTGACGCTGACAGGGATTGGCTTCTTGGGCGTGACGGCGGTGAACTTCGGTTCCGTCGCCGCGCCCAGCTTTGACGTCGTGTCGCTGACGGAGATCACCGCTACCGTGCCCCCCGGATCCGGCACGGTGCAAGTGACCGTGAGAGGGCTGCTGGGCCCGTCGCTCAACGGTGTCGCTTTCACCTATGCGGCGGTGGCGCCGGTGCTTGCCTCGGTTTCTCCGTCGTCGGGTCCGGTGGGGAGCACGGTGACGTTGACCGGTAGCGGCTT
>NZ_JARZAH010000076.1:0-13175 GCF_029892145.1 Kitasatospora sp. GP30 | reverse complement strand
CGGGGCGCCCCGCCCGGGGGCGCGCCCCCCCCGGCCCCCGGGGGGGGGGGGGGCCGCGGGGCCCCCCGCGGGGGGGGGGGGGGGGGGGGGGGGGGGGGGGGCCCCGGGCCGGGCCGGGGGGGGGGGGGGGGGGGGGGGGGGCCCCCCCCCCCCCCCCCCCCGCACGGGCGATGAGCAGGTGCTTCGGCACGGCGTCAGAGGACCGGCGCCTGCCCACCGTCGCAGCGCACCGCGATGCCGGTGAGGTAGGACGCCGGCTCGCCGCACAGGAACGCCGCGGTCGCACCGAATTCGTCGGGCTCGCCGTAGCGGCCCATCGGGATCCCGGCCGCCGACTGGGCCCGCACCTCGGCCTCGGTCCGCCCGTCGCGATCGGCCCGGGCCGCGTCCAGCCGCCGGACCCGGTCGGTGGCGATCCGGCCGGGCAGCAGCAGGTTGACGGTGACGCCGTCGGGAGCCACTTCGGCGGCGAGCATCTTGAGGTAGGCCGCCAGTGCCGTACGCCCGATCCCGGAGAGCGCGAGGTCGTTGATCGGGGTGACCACGGCGCTGGAGCCGATGGCGAGGATCCGCCCCCAGCCCTGCTCGCGCATGTGCGGCAGGGCACGCGACACCAGCCGGTGATGCACCGTCAGCAGTGAGTCCGCCGCGGCCCCGAGCTCCTCCTCGCGCAGTTCGGTGACCCGGGCAGGCCTGGGCCCCGGGCCGTTGAGCACCAGGATGTCCGCCGGGCCGAAGGCCTGCTCGGTGGCCGTCAGCAGGGCCTGCGGCCCCTCCTCGTCGAGCAGGTCCACGCCCACCCCGACGGCGCGCGGCAGTGCCGCGGCGATCCGCCGGGCTTGTTCGGCGCGGCGGCCGCAGACCACGACGTTCGCCCCCTCGGCAGCCAGCGCCACCGCAACCGCCTCGCCCAGCCCGGACGTTGACGCGCAGACCACCGCAGTCCGCCCGGTGATACCGAGTTCCATCTCGTTTCCTTCCGTGGTCCTCGCCAGTACGTGCGCGCGAGCCGCCGACGGGCCGCTCCCCGAGCGTGGTGCGAAGGGAGCGGCCCGCCGGCGGAGCCCGGTTCGGTCAGCGCGCGGCGCCCGCCGCGAGCCGAGCGCGGGTGCGCAGGTCGCCCACGCCCTCCACCAGGGCCTCGACCGTGTCGCCGTCGCGGATCACACCGGCGCCGGGGGTGCCGGTGGCGATCACCGAGCCGGCCTCCAGCACCATGCCGCCGGAGAAGTACCCGACCTGCCAGTACGGGTCGCGCATCATGGCGCTGACCTGGTTGCTGGCGATCGTCTGACCGTTCACCACGGTCGAGATGCGCACCGCCGACAGATCGGGGATCTCCTCGGGCGTGACCACCCAGGGGCCGAGTGCGCAGAAGGTGTCGAAGGCCTTGGACCACGGGATGTAGCGCGGGTTGATCCGGATCGCGTCCTCGGCGGTCATGTCGAGGATGGTGGTGAAGCCGAAGATCACCTGCCGGGCCTCCTCCGGGGAGACGTCCTTGCAGGTGGTCCCGATCACCACGCCGAGCTCGGCCTCCGCGGTGACCCGGTCGGACTGCGCCGGCAGCAGGATCTCGTCGCCGTAGCCGATGACCGTGCTGCTGGGCCGCAGGTAGGAGCCGGGCGTACCGACCGGCTGCTCGACCTCCAGGTCGTTGGCGTGCCGCTTGTAGTTCAGCCCGACACCCCAGAGCTTGGGCGGATTCCGGTAGATCGGCGCGAAGACCGCCTGCGCCGGCTCGATCGCCGTGCTCAGTACCGCCTGGTCGGCGAGGGCGGCCTCCAGCTCGGCCGGAATCCCGCCGGTGACGATGTCCAGCAGCGTGGGGCCGAACTCCGTTCCGCGCACCTTGTTGATCAGGCTCAGCAGGACGATCCCGCCGGGGACGGCGATTCCGACGTCCTCACCGTGGTCGGTCCGAAGGCTGCAAAGTCGCACCAGGGCCTCACTTTCGTGTGTCGTTCGACAGAATTCACGCGTTCGTACGGGAAACGGCTTTTCGGCTTCGTATTCGGCGGGCCGGCGGAGTGCCCGAACCCCACGCGGTGGCGGGAGAAATGCCCCGACACCGGGCCGGGCGGCCATGCTTCGTGGCGGAAAATACCGGGGCACGACGGCGCCGTTCGCCCGTCGGCGATCTCGATCCTGCCATCGCCGCTCGACCGGCGGAAGCCCCTCCAGGTGGTCCTGCCGGTTTTCTGACGCGCTGTCACCTCTGCTGCCTGCAAGGACGGTTGAACCGGCATAACCGGCAGTTCCGGGCGCCCCGCTGCCGCCTGGCGGCACGGCGGGGCGGGAACTCACCTCAGCCGCGCTGCGTTCGACCTGTCGGCTGGCACAATTGGGGCTTTCGTCGGCTCGGGCAAGGCGATATGGTCGCTTGGTTGATCGGTCAACCGATTGTCCGGACGCGCGCGGCCGTCGGGCGCACCCCGTCGGCCGTATCCGAATGGCAGTCGGGACAATCCGGCTGACGCGGACTCAGGGGGAGAAGGTGTCCTGCATGGACGTTCGGAGCAGATCAGCGGCGTGTCCGGCTACGCGTCGCCCCGTCGCACCCAGGCACAACCGGTCCGGCCGGGCCTTTTCCCGGCACTGTCAGCCCCAGCGCTCGGCAATTCCAAGAACCTGCACCCCCGGGAACCGCCTCGGGGGCGCACGGCTGGGCACAGAGATGCACCTCCGTGCGAGAACGCTTGATTTGACGCCGGCAGCAAGCTTATTTCAGGGGAATAGGCAGTGAACTCGGGGATAACGTTAGAGGACTTCGGATTTCAGCTCCGCAAGTACCGCAAGCGCATCGGACTCAGCCAGACCGCGCTCTCCGGACTGTCCACCGTGAGCGTACGGGCGGTCCGCAACCTGGAGCAGGGCCAGGTGCTGATCCCGCGCCGGGACACCGTGCGGCTACTGGCGGACGCACTGCGGCTGACCGCCCAGGAGCGGGTCGCCTTCGAGAAGGCAGCCGGCAGCGAGGCCGGCGACGCGTTGTTCGACACGCTCACCATGCCACCTACCGCGGTGGCCCGGCCACTGCACGGGCGGCACGGGGAGTTGCAGGCGCTACTACGGCATGTGGTCGACGGCCACCAGCGGATCACCGCCATCACCGGCTTCGCGGGCGTCGGCAAGACCAGGCTGGCCCTGGCCCTCGCCGCAGAGTTGCAGTCGGTGCGGGACGTGCCGACGCTCTGGGTCCCGCTGCGGCGGGACACCGGCGGTCAGGGCGCCGAGGCGCGCAGCCCGGCCGACGGGCCCTACGGCTCACTGTCCGGCTGGGCGGCCGGGCTGGTCGACGGCGGCGACGGGACGGTCAACCGGCTGGCCCGGCTGATCGGCGACCGGCTGGCGCTGCTGGTGCTCGACGGCAACGATGCCGGCCAGGTGGCTCGGAGCACGATGTGGCACCTGCTCGCCGAATGCCCCAATCTGCGCATCCTGGAGACGGCTCGCAGCCCCCAGGGCGCCCCGGAGGACCACTACCTCCCGCTCGGCCCGCTGGCCACACCACCGCCCGGCGCAAACCCGGCCGGGACGGCGTCCGCCCCGGCGATGACCTTGCTGCTCGACCTGCTCGCCGAACTCCAGCCCGGCTTCCGCGCCGACGAGGCCGAGCTGCCGATCCTCGCCGAGCTCTGCCGCCGACTCGACGGCCTGCCACGCGCCCTGGAGGCCGCCGCCGCCTGGCTGACCATCGTCTCCGCCGACCGCCTGGTGGTGATGGCGCGCGACGAGCCCCAGCTGATCGCCGACCGCCCCGGCGAGAGCGGCGACGCACTGGCGACCATCCGCGAGTCGGTCACCGGCCAGCCCGCGGACAGTCTCGACCTGCTCCTCCACCTGGCCGACTACGCCGAGCCGTGGACCGTGGAGCGGATCGTCACCCGGATCGGCGTCCCCTGGAAGCAGGCCGCCAGCGCGGTGCACGCCTTCCTTCAGTGCGGACTGATCGTGAAGGTCTCCCCAGGATCCGGCGCCCTGGTGCAGTTCACCGTCCTCAACCTGGTCCGCGCCTTCCTCCAGACCGCCCGGCCGGCGGCCGCGGGCTAGGCGTACGAAGGTCCACCGGTTCGTGCAGCCGGCCGACGGCCCGCACGGCTCGCACGGATCGCACGGTCTGCCGGGGAGTGGTCGCCCCGGCGGACCGTGCGGCCTGGTGGCTCAGTCGAGCAGGGCGTAGCCCGGCAGGGTCAGGAAGTCGACGAACTCCTCAGCGAGCGCGACCTGTTCGAAGAGTTCGCGGGTTTCGGTCCAACGGCCGGCTGCGAAGGCCTCGTTGCCCGACTCGGCGCGGATGGTGTCCAGTTCCTCGGAGATCAGCCGCCGGGTGAGGTCGGCGGTGACCTTCTCGCCGGTGTCGGCGAGCACCACGCCGTTGCGGATCCACTGCCAGATCTGCGAGCGGGAGATCTCGGCGGTGGCGGCGTCCTCCATCATGCCGAAGATGGCGACCGCGCCCAGCCCGCCGAGCCAGGCCTCGCAGTACCGCAGGCCGACGGCGACGGCGTTGCGCAGTCCGGCCGCGGTGCAGGATCCGCCGGAGCCGGCGATGTCCAGCAACTGCTCGGCGGTGACCGGCTGTTCGGTGCCCGGGTGGTCCTTCTGGTGGGGCCGCTCCCCCAGCACCGCGTCAAAGCCGGCGCGGGCCACCGGCACCAGATCGGGGTGGGCCACCCAGGAGCCGTCGAAGCCGCCGGCCGCCTCGCGGTCCTTGTCGGCCTTGACCTTCTCCAGCGCCGCCGCGTTGACCTCCGGGTCCTTGCGGGACGGGATGAACGCGGCCATGCCGCCGATCGCGTGGGCGCCGCGCCGGTGGCAGGTGCGCACCAGCAGGCGGGTGTAGGCGGCCATGAACGGCGAGGTCATGCCCACGGTGTTGCGGTCCGGCAGGATGAAGTGCTCGCCGGCGTCGCGGAAGTTCTTGACGATCGAGAACAGGTAGTCCCACCGGCCGGCGTTCAACCCGGCGGCGTGGTCGCGCAGTTCGTAGAGGATCTCGTCCATCTCGAAGGCGGCCGTGATGGTCTCGATCAGCACGGTGGCCCGGATGGTGCCGTGCGGGATGCCGAGTTCGCGCTGGGCGTGGGTGAAGACGTCGTCCCAGAGCCGGGCCTCCAGGCGGCTCTCGGTCTTCGGCAGGTAGAAGTACGGCCCGGAGTTGGGGTCGGTCTCGCCCTTGGCCAGCAGCCGCCGGGCGTTGTGGAAGAAGTAGAGGCCGAAGTCGAAGAGGGCGCCGGACACCGGGGTGCCGTCGACCAGCAGGTGGCGCTCGTCCAGGTGCCAGCCGCGCGGCCGGACCACCACGGTGGCCAACTGGTCGGCGGGCAACAGCTTGTACTCCTTGCCCTGCGGGGAGGTGAAGTCGATCCGGCCCTCGAAGGCGTCGATCAGGTTGAGCTGACCGGAGACCAGGGCCTCCCAGGTCGGCGAGGTGGCGTCCTCGAAGTCGGCGAGCCAGACCTTGGCGCCGGAGTTGAGGGCGTTGATCACCATCTTGCGGTCGGTCGGGCCGGTGATCTCCACCCGGCGGTCCTGGAGCGCCCGCGGCACCGGGGCCACCGTCCAGTCTCCGGCCCGGATGTCGGCGGTCTCGGGGAGGAAGTCGAGGGAGCCGGTCCGGGCGATCTCGGCCCGGCGCTGCCGGCGCCCGGCCAGCAGCTCCTGCCGGCGTGGTTCGAAGGCCCGATGGAGGCCGGCGATGAAGGCGCGGGCCTCCTCGGTGAGCACCTCCTCCGCGCGGGGGACCCGTGGGCCGGCGACAGTGACGACCGGAGCCTGGTCGATAGCCATGGCAGGACACTCCTTGAACGGCGATTCTGTAAGGTGGAGACTAGTTTCCGCGATACAGAATTTCAACGGTTTGTTGACGGATCGCCAGACTCCCCCAGCCCAGATCCCCGAGAGTTGAGGACTCAAGCCGTGCCCAGCAGCTCAGCACCCGACCGCGCCGGCGGCGGCGTCCAGTCCGTCGAGCGCGCCTTCCAGCTGCTGGAGGCGCTCGCCGACACCGGCGGCATCGCCACCCTGAGCGAACTCTCCAACAGCTCCGGACTGCCGATGCCGACCATCCACCGCCTGGTACGTACCCTCGCGCAGCAGGGGTATGTCCGGCAGGACAGCGCGCGCCGCTACACCCTGGGCCCGCGGCTGATCCGGCTCGGCGAGACCGCGGGCCGGCTGCTCGGCAGCTGGGCCCGGCCGTATCTGGCCGAGCTCATGGAGGCCACCGGCGAGACCGCCAACCTGGCCGTGCTGGAAGGCGGCGAGGTGGTCTACGTCGGACAGGTGCAGTCGCGCCGATCAATGCGGATGTTCACCGAGGTCGGCCGCCGGGTGCAGCCGCACTGCACCGGGGTGGGCAAGGCGCTGCTCGCCCAGCTGCCCGAGACGGAGGCCCGCACCGTGCTCGGCAGCCAACCGCTGCCCGCGCACACCGAGTTCACCGTCACCGACCGGGACGAGCTGTTCGCGCAGCTGGCCCAGGCCCGCGAGGTCGGCTATGTGATCGACGACCAGGAGCAGGAGATCGGGGTGCGCTGCATCGCGGTGGCGGTGCCGGGCGCGCCGACTCCGACGGCGCTGTCGGTGTCCGGTCCGGAGGCCAGGATCCGGGCGCTGGAGGAGCAGAGCGGGGGCGAGCCACTGGTCAGCGTGATGCAGGGAATCGCCGAACGCCTCGGCAGCGTGCTCGCGCCCTGACGCTTCGAATAGTCGTGGTGGCCTAGAGTGACGCCATGCGCTCGCTGCTCGTGCCCCTGCTCAGCGCCGCCGTGCTGGCCGGCCACCCCGCCGATCTCATGGTGGTGCCGCTCGACCCGGATCCGGCCCCGCCCGGCGGCACCACCACGGTTCGCGCCCTCCTGGCCAACAACGGGCCCGATGTAGCCGGGAAGTTCACCGTGACGGTCCGGCTGCCCGCCCGGACCCATGCCGTCGGGCCGTACTTCCCGACCGACTGCACCCCCGACCTCCTTGGCACCGTGGTCCGTTGCAGCTTCCCGGCCGGGCTCGGGGCGCTGCGGTCGGCGACCGCGCTGGTGCCGATCCGGATTTCCGACGGCGCGTCAGGAACCCTCACCGGCGGGCGGGTTGAGGTGCAGAGCGCGAACGACCCGGACCACTCGAACGACACGGGGTCGTTCGTGGTCCGGGTCGTCCGGTAACCGGCCGGCGTCAGCGGTAGACGCGCACGTAGTCGGCCGCCATGGTGATCGGGGTCGAAGTCGACGGCGCGGGGTGGTACTTGCCCGCACTGACGGACAGGTCCAGGATCAGGCTGGCCGACCAGTTCTGGCCGACGCCCTTGCCGTCGGAGAAGACCTTGACGCCGTTGACGTACCAGTCGACCGAGTTGGCGCCGTAGTAGGTGCCGACGGTCACCCACGCGCCCGGCTTGATCGCGTTGGCGTCCCTGAACCCCATGTAGGCGGTGTTGACGTGGTTGGTCAGCTCCAGCACGTTCGGGTTGTCGGGGTGGTACTCGAAGGAGTCGATCTCACCGTGGCTGGTCCCCAGCGCGGTGTTGCCGTTCTCCCAGGTCCAGAACGACGCCCAGGCGCCCTGCTGGGTCGGCAGCTGCACCCGGGTCTCGGCGTAGTCGCCGGTGTGCACCTGGAAGTTCTGCGGGGACTTCTGGGTGGTGAGCAGACCGGTGTTCCAGGCCTTGTCGCCGTTCTCCAGGACCTTGGTGCTGGGCGTGGCGGTGAAGGTGGCGTCGCCGTTGGCGATGGTGACCGCGGACGGGTCGAGCCAGTCGAGCTTGTTGTCGTTGGGGTTGTGGGTGCCGTAGTGGTAGGCGCCGCTGGTGGTGTCGTTCCAGCGGTTGGTGTCCACGCTGCTGCCGTTGAACTCGTCCGACCAGGCCAGCGACTTGCCGGCGATCGGCGAGGCCGGGGCCGAGGGGGACGGAGGCGTGGACGGGACGGGAGTGGGGGCCGGGGTGGGCGTGGAGCCGGGCGCCGGGGCCGGCGCGGGCTTGGGCGCCGGGGCCGGGGCCGGGGTCGGCGCGGGCTTGGGCGCCGGGGTCGGCGTCGGCTTGGGTGCGGGAGTCGGGGCCGGCGCGGGCTTGGGCGCCGGGGTCGGCGCCGGGGCGGTCTTGGCAACGGTGAGCTGCTTGCTCGCCAGGTTGTGCCAGGCACCGGCCTGGTCCTGGTAGTAGCCGAAGACGGTGTAGCTGCCGATCGGGAAGCTGCGGGCGCCGGTGGTCATCGAGACCCCGCCCGGGCAGAGCTGCACATTGCTGTGCGAGCCGGGGAAGTCGAGGTTGTGGCCGGCCGCGTCGCGCACGCCGACGCCGAGCTTCTTCACGGTGAAGCAGGAGCTGGAGTGCACGGTCAGGTCGGCGGTGACGTTGGCGTTGGTGGCGGCGCTGGTCGGGGTCAGGCGGTCCTGGGTGACGGTCGGCGCGGCGGCAGGGCTGGCCCAGGCGTTGACCTGGCCGACCATCGGCACGGCGAGCAGACCCAGGGCGCCGGCGACGATGCCGAGGCGGGCTGGGGTGGCGGCAGGGATCACGGCAGTTCCTCGTGCGACGCCTGCGGAGTTAGCTGTCGGGTTCGGGCCGCACTGTGCCCGGCCGTCGCTCGCGGGAGCGGACGGCCTCACCCCTAGCCGCGGCGCACCCCGCACACCACTTGGGCGTGCGAGCAGAGTCGCGGCACTACTGGGTCCCCCGCTCCTGCCCATGGCGATGCTGTGGTCACCGCCGTCGGGCAGGCAGGACTCGGCGTCCCGACGATGGATCCGCCGGAGTCGGCGAACGCGTGCAGGCTAGGCAGATGATGTGATCATTAACAATGTTTAAGAAGTGTCGCAAGGGTCACACCGACCCCTGCCGCCCCCGTCGGCGACGCCCACAAGTAGCCTGCGCAGCAGGCAAGTTACGTGGACATGAAGTCTTGCGCGACACCTTCCCAGGAAGCTCCCAGGACTCCAGACTGCTGCACATGCAGACTCTTCTACGCGCGTTGAAGTCGCGTACCGCGTCCGTGCTGACCGTCGGCCTGCTCACCCTGGCCCCCACCGTTCTCGTCGCCACCGACGCCCACGCCGATGTGAGCGGCAACATCTGCCAGAGCGCCCTCCCCCAGCAGGCCGACGACACTCTGAACGAGATCGCCAACGGCGGCCCGTTCCCGTACTCCCAGGACGGCGTGGTCTTCCAGAACCGCGAGGGCGTCCTGCCGGCCCAGTCCTACGGCTACTACCACGAGTACACCGTGGTCACCCCGGGCATCTCCACCCGCGGTGCCCGCAGAATCATCACCGGCGAGGGTGACCAGGAGGACTACTACACCTCCGACCACTACTCCACGTTCTACCTGATCGACTTCACCTGCTGATCACCTGCTGACCGGGCTACGGCACGGTCCAGCCCCTCCCGAGGCGGTTCGGGAGGGGCTGGACCGCTCGTACGGCCACCTGCTCGCGGTGTACACCCGGTCCCCCTGGCTCCGGCTACCTGCTCGCGGCGTACACACGGTTCACCGGACTCTCGGCGGCGAGCCTCCAGTGATGCAGCCCGGCGTCGTCGGCGAGGTGCCGCATGACATCCTCACCGGCGTGGTTGCCCAGTGCCGTCGGCCCCTGCTGGGCCAGCGCCGAGGGCAGGCAGACCGCGACGGAGGCAGCGGTCAGCGCCCGGCCGATCGGATTGGCGTTGGCCGTGACGTCCGCGGAGGCGTTGGGCTCGACGATCATGCAGCTCCCGCCGTCGGCCAGGACCTGCTCGGCGTGGCGCAGAGCCGCGCCCGGGTCGCCCATGTCGTGCAGGCAGTCGAAGAAGGTGATCAGGTCATATCCGCTGCCTGGGAAGTCCTGGGCCGTAGCCACCTGGAAGTCGACCCGTTCAGCGAGGCGCTGCTCGGCGGCGATCGCCCGCGCCGCCTCGATCGACGGCTGGTGGAAGTCGAAGCCGTGGAACCGCGACCGGGGATAGGCGCGCGCCATCAGCAGCGTCGAGTAGCCGTAGCCGCAGCCCACGTCGGCCACCCGGCCGCCGTTCCGCAGCTTCCGCTCGGTGCCGTTCATCGCCGGGATCCACTCCGGCACCAGTGCGCCCGCGTAACCGGGACGGAAGAACTTGGCGGTACCGGAGAACAGCGCGCTGCTGTGCTGCTCCCAACCGACCCCGCTCCCGGTGCGGAACGCCTCCAGCAGCGAGTCCTCGGTCGCGTACAGCGCCTGCAGGAGCGTGAAGAATCCGCCGGCATAGGTCGGGACCTCCGGGTAGGCGAGCACTGCGGCGTGCGCGTCCGGGAGCAGGTAGGTGTCGTTCGCCGCGTCGTACTCCACGTACTCCCCGGCCACCTGGGCGGCCAGCCACTCGCGCACGTAGCGCTCCTGGAGACCGGTCAGCTCCGCCAGCCGGGCGCTGGTCATCGGACCGGCGCCGGCCATCGCGGTGTAGAGCCCGAGCCGGTCGCCAAGCGCGGTGCAGAGCCCTGCGACGGCCGCCCCGGCATCCGTGACGACCCGCACCAGGAACTCCATCGCCTGGTCCTCCTCGGCGGAATTCATCGCGCCGCCCCTGGCGTCCTCGGCCACTGTGACCACCTCCTCGGCGCACCTCCAGTCCAGCAGACCCGTACCGCCCCGGCCATACGGAAGCTCCCGCAGGACTCCGGTAGGACTCCTGTAGGCGGCGGGGGCGGCTCGACGGATGTCCAGGCATGGACGAACGCATGTCCAGGCATGGACGTGTGTTCACGTGTGCCCGTGTTCAGGCATGCCTGTCCGGGTTCAGGTGTGCTGGAGCACCAGCTCGTCCTTGAGCGTCGCGCGGATCTGGTCGCGCAGCTCCTTGCTTTCCTGGTGTCCGTGCACCGAGACCGCGTGCTCGGCGGCGGCACGGACCACCTCTTCCTCCTCGCCGGTGATGCACAGCGTGCAGTTGCTCTCGCTGGGGAACTCTCGACAGTCGGCGACCTTGCGCATGGTGGACCTCCCGACCCGGCACGCCGCCGCACCCACCGGAGGGCCACCGGCTGGCCGGACGGCCGACGGGCCGCGGCACGCGCGTGTCGCGTCACCATTCTCCCTCCGCAGCGCCATTCCGATAGCGTGGGAGGAGTCCCACAACCGCGACTTTTTCCGACCGGAGAACTCCCCCGCCATGAGCGAGACCGCTGCCCTGCCCGCCTTCGCCGGGCGGACGTACCTCTTCCAGGTCGACAACGGAGCCGTCTTCCGCAACGCCTACTCGGCCGACGGCAAGCGACTGCACTGGGAGGGGCTGGGCGAGTCGGCCGGCCAGTGGGAGGACGTCGAGCTGAAGGTCGCCGAGGTCGCGCCGCAGATCTACTTCGTGAGCTGGACCGAGCAGACCGGGATCACGGTCAGCCATGTGATGGACCTGGGCGCGCTGACGGTGCGGGTGTTCTGGACCTTCGAGGGCGAGGGCGGCCGGGTCGGCGAACTGCACACCGGCACGCTGGAACCGGTCATCTGACTGACCGGGTCTTCCGACTGACCGTCAGCCCGGCTTGGCCAGGTGCTCGGAGAGCCAGCTGAGCGCCGTTGGCTCCAGGCGGGTCCAGGTCTCGAAGTTGTGCCCGCCGTGGTCGACGGTGCTGACCGAGACCGCCATCGGCGGCCGCACGGCGGCGGCGAAGGCCACACTGTCCCGCACCGAGGCGGGGTCGTCCTTGCTGTACGCGAGCAGCTCCGCCACCGCCGGGGGTGGCAGGTTGTGCAGCCGCCAGAGCAGGTCGGCCTCGTTGCGCCGCTGCTGGTCCCCGGCGAACAGATCGCCGGTGGTCGGATCCTCGGCCGCCTTGAAGTAGCCGGAGAGCGAGGCGGCGGCCGCGAACGCGGCCGGATCGCGCATCGCCAGCTTGAGCGCGCAGTAGCCGCCGGTGGAGTCGCCGATGATGCCCCAGCCGCGCCCCTGGCCGATCACCCGGAACGCGCCCGCCACCGCCTGCGGCACCTCATGGGTGAAGTAGGTGGCGGCCTGCGGGCCGCCGGGCACGTCCTCACACTCGGTATCCCGGGGCATCGCGGGCGACGACCGGAGCATCACCAGCACGGTGGGCTGCTGCTGCCCGCTGCGCAGCAGGCCGAGCGAGATGCCCGGGTAGTCGAGCCGGGTGACCAGGTTGCGGGCGTCGCCCGGGTAGCCGGTCAGCACCACCAGGGCGGGGAACCGCTGCTGGGCGTAGCCGGGCTGGAAGTACTGCGGCGGCAGATAGACGTAGCCGTCAGTGCTCAGCCCCGTGCCGCCACCGCCGATCCGCACGGTCAGCAGCTGCCCGGTGCGCTGCGGCGGACCGTTCTGGAAGTTCTCGGTGGCCAGGGTCCTGGCAGTGGCGGGTGCACTCGACCCGCCCCCCGGCGTGCTGGCGCCGACGGACTGCACGGCGGGGTGCCCGGTGCCCAGCAGATCGGACCAACTGCTGTAGAACGAGAAGTAGTTGTTGACCAGCAAGCCGACCACGACGAGCACCGCGAGCTGGGTGACCAGGATGGTGGTGATCCGGCCGAGCACCGCCGGCAGCCCGGGCCGGGCCAGCCTGGGCCAGTACAGGACCGTGCCGACGACCGCCCCGAGGGCGGCCATCAGGGCCAGCGTCAAGAGCTCATGGCTGGTCAGGCCCATCCGGATCGGCTCCTTGTCGGCTCATGGTCGGCTTCGTCAGCTCATGGCCGGGCCGGCTGCCGGGGTGGTCGGTCGGCTTGATGACGTGGTCGGTCGGCTTGGCGGCGTGGGCAGTGGGCCTGCCGGGGTGGTCGGTCGGCCTGATGACGTGGTCGGTCGGCTTGGCGGGGTGGGCAGTGGGCCTGCCGGGGTACTCGGTCGGCCTGATGGCATCGTCGGTCGGCCTGCCGGGGCATCCTCTTTGCTGCGGAAGTAGCGGTAGCGGCAGAAGCGGCGCAGTCCGACGCCGGCGGTCCGGGCGTTGTCCTCGGCCGTGGTCGCATCGGCACCGTGCTCGGCGAACAGCTCGGCCGCGGCGGTGGCGATCTCCAGCTGGGTCTCGACCCGGCGGCGGTCGGGCAGGGTGAGGCTGCGGTCGGTCATGGTTCAAACGCTACGCCGCAGTGCGTCCGAGCAGGTCGCCATCACCACCTGCCGACCCAATGCCGTTGCTTGAATTCGAGAACAACTGCCGCGGAACGGGTGACGGTGTCGGGGCGGGGTCGTTGGTCCAGTTGTGCATCCGTGGAGTGGC
>NZ_JARZAH010000075.1:0-13298 GCF_029892145.1 Kitasatospora sp. GP30 | reverse complement strand
CCCGCACCACCGACAACGACTGAACAAGGCCAACGACGACGCGAGGGTCAGAACTCAACCGTCCAAAGTGGGTCACGGTTCAGCCGCCGCCGACACACGCAAACACAACCCGTCACAACGGACAATCAGGAAAGCCGTAGACACAGCCCGACCAAAGCCACAAAAGAAACCCCCACCCCGGCCAAAAAGCCTGTCGCCACCCTCACCCGCCGGACAGGCACACCAGACCCGCGTCAGCATCAACGCGAAACAGCCCACACCCACTGCCCCGCTGGTAGGAGATGTGGGGGCTCCGTGGATGCCGTAGCCTCCTCGCTGCCAGTGGGAGACTGCCAGTCATCGCGGCTCTCACCGCCGCGGGGGACCACCAAGCTGCCCGGGTTGTTGTCCGCGGACAACAACGGGGTCGGTGCCACCTGGCCGACTGCGGCTGACTGCGGTTCGGTTGCTGCTGGGGTGTCATGGCCGTCCGGCACACCAGTAGCTGGGCTCAGCCCTTGAGCTGTTGGGGCGGCTGGTGTGTTGTCCGCGGACAACACACCAACCTTCGCGAGAGCGCGCAGCTTGCGGTCCTCGTCGCGGCGGGTTCGCTCCTCTTCCTGGAGCTGGTCGGCCAGGGCGAGGAGGTCGTCGGTGCCAAGGCTCGGGTCGTCCTTGAGGGCACGGGCGAGGCGCCGGGCCCACCGCTCGGCGAGCTGGCCGCTGACGAGTCGTTCCTGGATGGCGTCGGGGAGGGTGAGGAGGGCCACCTGGTTGCCGACCCAGGAGCGGTCCTTTCCGCGGCGGCGGGCGACTTCGGCGGCGTTGCCTCCGCAGGCTTCGAGGAGCTGCTTGATGCCTTGGGCGCGCTCGATGATGTCGAAATCGGTGCGGTCCTCGTTCTCCAGAAGGAGGTTGTCGAGGAAGTCTTCCGGGCTGCCGGCCAGATCATCGCGGACGACGAAGTCGAGCGCGTCCAAGCCGACGTGGAGTGCCGAACGGTAGCGGCGCTCACCGTTGAGGAGGACGTACTCAGCGCTGGCGGGGTCGAGGATCTTGTCGTGGTCGGGCCACAGCTTCAGGTAGGCGGCCCGGGTGACGGCGACGCACGCGGTGGTCTGGCGGGCGGCAAGACTGCTGCCGAGGGTGTTCTTGTCCTCGTCGGTGCCGAAGTTCCGCCGGGGGTTCACCGGACACGGCGCGACCACGGCCAGAGGCAGGCGCACGAGATCGTATGCGGGGATCGTGCCTTCGGTGATGGCCTTCGCCCGGCCACGCTCGCTACGCGGGGGCCGGGCCGCCATCTCTGCGATGCGGCGCCCTCCTCGGGGGGCCATGCCGACCACGGCGGTGTGGCCGCGCCCACGAGTGCGATGAGCTGGGAGGCGTCCTCGGGTACTCGGTTAGCTTGCCGCGGCGCAGGTCCGGCTCGGGCTGCCGGTTCGGTGCGCGGCGGCCTACGGTGGGGGCAGGCGGGGCTGATCGCTCAAGGACGGTGCCGCAATGGACAAGGAACGTGCCGAGCGGCTCGTGGCCGCGCTGCGGGCCCGAGAGGTGATGGCGCACCTGGCCGAGCTGGGTGTGTACGAGTACGCGGTACGCGTCGTGCTTCCGGACGGCGGGAGTGAGGCGGTCTGGGACAGCAGCGATGCGCTCGGCCTGGAGGCGGAGGTCCTGCAGGACGGGGTCCTGATGGGGCTGGTGCCACACGTGCCCGGGTCGGAGCGGATGACCGAGGACGAACTCGTCACGGCGATCGCCACGACCGAGTACGACCGGGCCGGCCTGCACCCGCCAACCGACGCTGGTCCCCCTTCATCGCCGGACCCCGAGCGGCCGTCCTCCCCAGCCACTATCCGGCCCGCCGCGGATGACTCGACCCCGCAAGCCGGCCCCAAACCGAGGCGGCACTGGTGGTCGCGCCGATCCTCGTAATGCCCGTATCAGACCGGATCCGGCCAGCGAGGTCGGGAGGCGCGACAGGGCTGTGTTGTCCGCGGACAACAACCGGCTGGCGGCCTCACTGGCCCTGGCTGACCCCTGCTGAGCTACCGCGGGGTCTGTCATGCCCGTCCGGCGCACCATCAGCAGTGGTCCGGACCTGGCGCGTTGGGCGGTTGGTGTTGGGCGGTTGGTGTGTTGTCCGCGGACAACACACCCCACATTTCCATGATCGGCTAGAGGCTCTGAGGAGACGAGACGGTCATCCCGGGCTCGGAGCAGGCGGCCTCCCAACCCGGCACTGGCCGTTCAACGCCTCAACGGGCGCCTCCAACTCGTCGGTCGTTCCCTGTTGCAGCGTCAAGTCTCGTTCCGACGCCGTTGCGCCGCGTTGGCGGGGCAGGGTACGGCTGCGTTTCCGACCGGTCAGCCCGCAGGTGTCGCGCTTGCACGCTGCTCGGCATCGGGGACCTTGAGCAGTACAGCCTCGGCCTCGGCAACCTTGGCCAGAACAGCCTCGGCCACAGCCTTGGCTTCCACGGGCGACAGGAACTTGCAGATCCAGCCCGCAACGCCACTCGGGTCTCGCCAGTCAGGGGTGTCCGGTGCGATCCGCTGTGGCTCTGCGGCCGGGACACGAGGTGTCGGCAACTCAGCAGGCTCTTCCGTGGAAATCTGGATGCCGCCCGCATCACCTCGGCTCTCGGAAGGAGCTGTCGGGGCCGCACTCCCCCGGTTGTTGTCCGCGGACAACAACGGGGTCGGTGCCACCTGGCCGACTGCGGCTGACTGCGGTTCGGTTGCTGCTGGGGTGTCATGGCCGTCCGGCACACCAGTAGCTGGGCTCAGCCCTTGAGCTGTTGGGGCGGCTGGTGTGTTGTCCGCGGACAACACACCAACCTTCGCGAGAGCGCGCAGCTTGCGGTCCTCGTCGCGGCGGGTTCGCTCCTCTTCCTGGAGCTGGTCGGCCAGGGCGAGGAGGTCGTCGGTGCCAAGGCTCGGGTCGTCCTTGAGGGCACGGGCGAGGCGCCGGGCCCACCGCTCGGCGAGCTGGCCGCTGACGAGTCGTTCCTGGATGGCGTCGGGGAGGGTGAGGAGGGCCACCTGGTTGCCGACCCAGGAGCGGTCCTTTCCGCGGCGGCGGGCGACTTCGGCGGCGTTGCCTCCGCAGGCTTCGAGGAGCTGCTTGATGCCTTGGGCGCGCTCGATGATGTCGAAATCGGTGCGGTCCTCGTTCTCCAGAAGGAGGTTGTCGAGGAAGTCTTCCGGGCTGCCGGCCAGATCATCGCGGACGACGAAGTCGAGCGCGTCCAAGCCGACGTGGAGTGCCGAACGGTAGCGGCGCTCACCGTTGAGGAGGACGTACTCAGCGCTGGCGGGGTCGAGGATCTTGTCGTGGTCGGGCCACAGCTTCAGGTAGGCGGCCCGGGTGACGGCGACGCACGCGGTGGTCTGGCGGGCGGCAAGACTGCTGCCGAGGGTGTTCTTGTCCTCGTCGGTGCCGAAGTTCCGCCGGGGGTTCACCGGACACGGCGCGACCACGGCCAGAGGCAGGCGCACGAGATCGTATGCGGGGATCGTGCCTTCGGTGATGGCCTTCGCCCGGCCACGCTCGCTACGCGGGGGCCGGGCCGCGCCGAAGCTCCCGGCTCCAAGTCGGTCGGCTACGCGGCTGCTCACGCGATCCTCCGGGCGATGTCGCGCATGGCGTCGGCCTGCTCGCTGTCGGGGGCCCACACGAGCAGGGGTGTCTTGGTGCGGACGGCTTCCCGCTGGTCCTTGAGGTCGTTGACGACGGCGATCACCTCGGGCTTGCCGATGCTCCTCCAGCTCTCGAGCGAGGAGGTGAGGACGTAGCCCTTGCGGACGTCGTAGAGGTTGACGATGAACCCGAGGTCGCAGATGTCGACGTCCAGGTCGTCGCACAGGGCGTCGATCTGCTCGCGCAGCAGGGCGTAGGCGTCGGCTGAGGAGTCCTCTGCCTGTACGGGGATGACCAGACCGGAGCCGCCATCTTCCTCGCCCTCGCGGGTGCGCACGTAGTAGAGGGCGTTGTCCATGGCGTAGCCGAGGGACGGCGGGCAGTCGATCAGCATGAAGTCGAAGTCGCCGGCGAGGGGCTCGAGTGCCTTCTCGAGGGCGGTCTCCTTGATGCGGATCTCGCGGTAGGTCGCCAGCTTGGCGTCCAGCAGGAAGCCGTCGGTGCAGGCGGGCAAGAGGGAGAGCCGGCCTCCGAAGGCATCACCGTCGACTGGAAGGACGAGGTCCGCGAGTTCCCCGATCTTCTCGCCGGTCATGTGCTTGACGAGGCTGTCGCCCTTGAGGGCCAGGTGCTCGTGGCCGAGCTGCTTGGTGAGGTGGCCCTGGGGGTCGAAGTCGACCATGAGGACGCGGAAGCCCATTTCGGCGAGGGCCTGGCCGATCCCGGAGGTCAGCGCGGTCTTGCCGACGCCGCCCTTCTGGTTGCCGATCGCGATCCGGCGGGCCCCGGTGGCGCGGCGGGCGCGCTCGGGGAGGGGGTGGGCGTCCAGCCAGAGCCGGATGGACTGGGCAACTCCCTGGTTGTAGGCGAGCTTCAACGCGGAGCAGTCGGATCGGAAGTCCGCCAGCAAGGCGCTAGGGACGTAGGTCGAGAAGGACGTCGCGCCGGAGACGTCGATCGTGGGGAGAGGCTTGGTGGCCTCTTTCCATGCCTTGATGCCTTCGGTGACGGCGTCTTGGATGTCGACGCCTACGGTGGCGGCTCGAATCTTCAACTCGCGCCGCAGCTGCTGGGGGAGCTTGGTAACTACCTTGTCCCGCTCATCGGTGTCAGGGGTGGCCATGCGGGGAGTTTACTAACCGCTAGGCATTCTTGAGTCACCGACACCCCGTGAGACTGCCTCAGGCCACCCGAATATTGCCGGTGTTGTCCGCGGACAACACGCCACGGTCCGCTGCTGCTTGCCCGCTGTGTTGTCCGCGGACAACGCAGCGTCGTCAGCTGGCCTCTTCTGAAGAGGCCAGCTGACGAAGGCTCGTGCCCGCAGGGTCACCGGGCCCGAGCCATTCGCGTGCGCCGTCGTGTTGTCCGCGGACAACACGACGACTCAGCAACGTCGGCTGAGCTATTACCCGGTCATAGCAGACTTGGGATCACGTCCCGGCTATAGCGCCAGCTCCGGCCAGGACCGATCAGATCAGCAGCCCGCAGTGTGCGGCGGAGAACCTCTTGGGGCACCTGCTCAGCCATCGACAGTCGAGCCGGCCGATTCGAACAGGCACGGTCTGCCGTCTCCCTTCCCCGTCTCGGCCGGTGCTACAGCAGATGCCCGAGGTCTCCGTCGATGACGGTCTCGGTGATGAGAGGACGGTCCCAGAGCGCGAGAATCTCATCCGCCAAGGCCACGATCAGGCGCGGGTCCCGGTCGCCGTACGCCTTGATCGCAGCAGCCGACAGACCGCGCGGGACGGCATCGGCGTCGAGCAGGACACGCGAGTCCTGCGGCGTGAGTTCGAGGAACTCCAGTCCGGTCAGCCCGGCGGTCTCCAGTGGGTCGGCAAGCGTCCCGGGGTAGGCAGAGAGGGTGCGCAGGCGTGGCAGCCCGAGGACGGGGGCGAGGCTGAACGGTTCGCCGTCCCACACGCCGAGGCTCAGGACCTCCACGTCGGGGCGGGCGGCGGCCTCGACGCTCGTGAGGCCAGCTGACGAAGGCTCGGCCGAGGACGTGTGGGTGCTGGTCATGCACCGGCTCTGCTCCACGAGCCGGGGACGGCCGGTGCAGGTGGATGTGATGGTCGCCTCGGCACTGCATCAGCGGTTGCGCTACGAAGTTCGGAAAGGATGACGATGACCGCAGAGCAGAGCAGAGCAGAGCAGGGCAGGATCAGGAAGGCGGACCGCGAGGACCCGCGGGCCATCCACCAGAGGATCGCTGCCGATCTTGGAGATGAGATCCTCTCCGGAGAGAGCTTCCGGAGGGCAGCCGACTGCCCTCCACCGCCCAACTGATCGAACGGTTTGGCGCCTCGAACGCTTCGATCCAGAAAGCAGTCGGGTTGCTCAAGGGGGAGGGACTGGTCACTTCCCGGGCCGGGGCGAGCGTCCAGGTCAGCACGAAGCGCCGCCAGACGATGACCCCTGCCGACTACGCCGCTCCCGCCGGAGAGGGTGAGCCGTACAGGTGGATCTCCGAGGCAGCGGATCAGGGCTTTCGGGGGAGCAGCGAGTTGCTCAGCGTCGGCGAGGTTCCGGCGCCGCGAGAAGTTGCGGCGGCCTTCGGGGTTCCCGCTGGGGCGTCAGTTGCACTGCGGGCTCAAGTGCTCTTCCTCGACGACCAGCCCGCCGAGCTCGTGGAGTCGTACTACCCCTTGGACATGGCCCGCGGTACCCCGCTGCTGGAGCATCGCAAGATCAAGGGCGGGACCCCCACGCTCCTGGCCGGGCTCGGGCATCTGCCCCAGCCCGGAGGGACTGAGGACCGGGTGTCCGCGTGCATCCCAACGCCGGCACAGTTCACGGCGCTGCACCTGCCGGGTGAGCTCGTGCCGGTCCTGCGCACCTTCCGGGTTGTGCGCAGCACCGCAGGCAGGGTCGTCGAGGCCACGGTGATGGTGAAGGCCGGCCACCGCCTCGAGCTCCAGTACCGGTTCTGACCACCACGACCTTGCTGCCTTTTGCGAATAGTGCTCTGACCGCATAGGTTCGCCGGATTAATTCAGTCGAAACAAGTCCAGCAGTCTGAGTAGCCTCGCCCTGTGGTGGATCAAGAGCAGTACGTTCGGTATCGGGAAGACTCGAAGGTGCTGGCAGCGATCGGGGAGCTTGTCGACGCCCAGGTCGGCCGTGTCACGGTGCGACTGCCCAGGGCTGTGGCCGAGGCCGCAGTAGCCGCCTGGGAGCGTGACGAGTTGGGTGACGTCGGCGAGGAGACCCATGAGCAGTACGAGCTGCGGGGCCAGGCTGGTGATCTGGCACTGATCGGCCTTGAGATCTCGGAGGACGGCCGCTGGGAGGGCGAGGAGGTCGTCATCGACCTGCATGTCCACTCCGCGGGGGCAGCCTGGTTGGCGTCGCAGTAGTCAGGCCGCAGCGGCCACCGGTCTGCCGCCCCAGCGGGCGCCCTTCTCGCTGCGGATTCGGGCGCGTTCACGGCGTTGGGCGGCCAGGACGTCGGGGTGGCGGGCGTTGGCGTTGCGCCAGCGCAGGTAGGCGTGCAGCGCGCGGGTCTGGACCGTGTGGTCGGGGTGGTTGGAGTTCGCCAGGGTGAACTGTCGCAGCGGTCCGAAGTGCGCCTCGATCGGGTTCGCCCAGGACGCGTTGGTCGGTGTGAAGCACAGGTGGACGTTGTTGTTGTGGGCCCAGCGGCGGATCTTCTTGCCGTTGTGGGCGGAGAGGTTGTCCAGGATCACGTAGACCGGGGAGCCGTCGGGTCGGGTGGCCCGGATCGTCTTGAGCGCGGCGAGGGTGTTCGCGGTGCCCTTGCGGCGGCGGTTGATGCCCCACAGGGCGTCGTCGCCGATCGAGTAGCAGCCGTGGAAGTAGGTGACGCCGTGGGTGCGGTGGGGCGCGGGCAGCCGGTCGGGACGGCCCTCCTTGGCCCATCCGCTGCCGGCGGTGGGGCGGATCCCGAGGGGGCCGAACTCGTCGAAGGCGAACGTGCGGTCGGGCAAGCGGTCGAGGGCGTGCTCGATCCGGTCGAGCTTGGCGTCACGATCTGGGTCGGTGGACTCCTTCCAGGTCTTGGTTCGCTGGAAGGTGACGCCCCGTCGGGCGAGCAGGCAGCGCAGGGCCTCGCGGCCGATCCGGATCACCCGGCCGTGCGCCTTCCGCAGGTAGGGGGCGAGCTTGCGGATCGACCAGCGGGTGAAGAGCTGCCCGAGCTTGGCCGGGCGGGTGGTGGCCGTCTGGACGACGAAGTCCTCGTCGTCAGGACTGAGTTGGCGGGGACGGCCTCCCGCCCACCGAGGGTCCAGGCGGGCCAGCCCGATCTTGTTGACTGGTGGATGACATCGCGCACGGTGTCCTCGTCGGCCGCTACCAGCTGGGCGATGACCGGCACGCGGTTCCCGCCGGCCGAGGCCAGCAGCATCATCGCCCGCCGATAGCGCACCGAACTCGTGCTGCCGCGCCGCACGATCTGCTGTAACTGCTGGCCCTCCTGGTCGGTCAGTCTCCGAACCTTGACCGGCTCCGCCGCCACGCCTCCCCGAATCCCGGATGTCCCCCACGTCCAACCGGTCCAGGCGGTGCTACCGCCAACCCGGCGAACCTATGCGGTCAGAGCAATAGATGTACCTGCAGGCAGAGCTTGATCAACCGTCAGAGGCGCGTCGGCTGATCATTGGCCGACGCGCCGCCCGATGACATGCTTTGCCTGTGTGTCCGTCAGAAGCGGAGGGTTTAGGATCTGCAACGTCCAGTAGTTGGTCTCTTGCGGGTTGGAAGCCGCAAGAGCACTTCGACTGGCGGGAAAGCCAACGGCCCCGGTGTCCGGGGCGGATTGGAAGTCCGCCGGTTCCGGAACCCGGGGCCGGTCCGAGAAGAGGCCTTACTTGGCGGTGCGGCCTTCGATCCTCGGTGAACCGTCTAGTACTGGAAGGACGGTCCGCTGTGCATCAGCGTACCCGGAGCATGACCCGTGAGCGCAACAGCGTGCTGTGCGCGCCTCATGATGTGTGCTCTCGGACGTTGATCTTTGACCATGAGTTTCCCGCGGTGCTGACCATTTCGCTCCCCGCGGGTGCAGCCCCAGTCGGCTCAACCGAGTCGGGGGTCGAGATGACTTAGGCCTCTACGGGCGGCGCCCCTACTCGTTGCTCCTCCTGACAGGGAGGATTTCACGTAGCGCCGCCCGGGTGCTCGTCGGCTGCCAGGCCGATTGCGCGCCCAAATCATCACCGTGAGGAGACCGCCCTGGCAGGGGCCTGTCGTCCTCGCTTCTTTGGTTCTTCCCAGGAACCGCGTCCAGCGCCCGGAACTAGGAGAGCAAGCAGTCCAGCGCCTGGAACTAGGAGAGCAAACACATGGTGCAGCACGACGCTGCCTCTTTCCAGTCGGGCATGCCCGCACGCTCAGCAAACGGCTCATTTCAGGTCACCGTGCGCGCCCGCGGCGTCCGTTCTACCCGAGATGACACATACGAGCTTCCGCATCTGGCCGGGGTGTCCACGCTCGGCGGTGGCCAGTGAGCGCCCCGCTCGATGTTGCTCCTGTACCCCTGTCGGCAGGTCCTGTCGCGCCGGCGCCTGCGCTGCCGATTCAACGGTCCGCCGGCTGGCAGTCGAGGCTGCCAGCCGGTTTGTCTCCTCGAATGCGGGCGCTGGTCGTCAAGGGCAGTGGGGTCGAGCGGTATCGGGAGGGCGGTTCTGACGGTGGGTCGGGCGCTGGCCGGGACACACACCGGGTCACCAGCGCGATCGCGTTCTCATTCGCCCGGGCCGGCGGGGACCAGGCCGCGCTGCAGCAGGTGCTGCTTGCGTCTCCTGCGCCTGGTGGTGCATTGCTGCGGGATCTGGCCCACCAGAAGGGTCATGACCACGCGGTGCGGTACCTGGGCCGGGTGTGGCGGCGTGCGGTTCGTGTGACGGGTGAGTCCGCGCCGATCCGAGAGCGAGGGCACGAGGCCCCCGGGTACCTGGATGGGGTCAACCGGCGACACACCCCCGCAACGACGTCTGCTGCCCCGTCAGACACCCCGGCTGAGCTGGACTTTCGCCTCCTCTCCGACCTGATGGCCCGGGATGCCTTCCGGGCTCGTGGCCTGGGCAAGACCGCCGCCGAGGTGGTCGCGGCGCTGGCCTACCGGGATGGGCAGACCGCGGTGGAGCTCGCCGGCAGCACCCGGCGGCACCGAGCCACCGTCCACGCTCGGCTGGCCCTGCTGTTGAAGCACGGCCTGGTCGTGAAGACGGGCGAGCTGTACTGCCTGGCCGACGGACTCCTTCAGGCTCCGGCCCGGTTGGGGCCGACCGTCAGCTTTTCGGCAGCGTTATGCCCAGTTCGAGCATGGCGGGGGAGGCGGGACCGCCCTGGGAGCGCTCGGTCTTGTCGCCCTTCACGGTGGGCGCGATGGTGCGCGGGTCGACGGCCTCGGACGGCGAGCCGGTGGCGTACAGGCCGTCAGGTTCCTGGTCGCGGTCGTGGGGGAGCAGCCAGAAGACGCGGCGGCGGAAGGTGCCGGAGGCGCGGGAGGAGGGTGCCGTCGGGCCGAGGACGGCGTAGCCGACCATGCGGCCGTCGCGGTGGTAGGGGGGCCTGCCCTTGCGTGAGCTGAGTCGTTCCAGGCTCTGGCGGACGTAGTCGAGTGGTTCGGGGTCCTCGAGCCAGCGGATCTCGATCTCGTGGGCGAGGTCGGCGGGGTCGATCAGGGCGCTCACGGCTGCGGCTCCTCGTCGGCCAGCAGGCCGATCCCTGGGTAGTACTTGCGGGAGTTGGACAGGACCATGTCCTTGGGGGAGGTCATACCCAGTGTTTCGCGCACGCGCGCGGCGAAGGCGCGGGCGGTGACGGGGTTGGCGCCTTCCGCGCCGCACCAGCGGCTGTAAGCGCCGTACAGCTGGGCCTGTTCGGCGCGCAGGCCGTCGGCGATCTTGCACGCTTCGGCGATGAAGCGTCCCACGCTGTCCTCGGTCTCGGCGTACGCGCTCGTGGCGGTCTGCACGCTCCGCGGTCCGGTGAGGTCCTTGTGCCCGTTGAAGTACCTGCCGGCGCCGGTGATGAGCCAGTTGAGGATGCCGGGGCCCTCCTCGGCGACCAGGACGTGGGCGAGGTTGTCGATCTTCCGGTTCTCGGCGACGACCCGCTCGAACGGGATCAGCCGCATGCGGCGCCAGAAGGCGGGGCCTCCGGTGCCGACCTCGGGACGGTGGTTGCCCAGCAACCAGAGCTTGTGGGTCGGGTTGAAGCTGAAGAAGTCCTGGCGCATTCTGCGGGCCTTGACCCTGTCGCCGCCGGTCAGCAGTTTCACCCGGGCCTCGTCGAAACGGTCGCCGGGCTTGAGTTCGGAGCACATGATGATCCGTCGGCCGTGCAGTTCGGCCAGGTCCGTGGGGTGGCCCTCGAAGGCGCGGGCCATGAGGAAGCCGGGCGGGGCCGCGTCGGCGTAGTCGCCGAGCAGCTGCAGCATCACGTCCAGCAGGACGGACTTGCCGTTCTTCCCGGTGCCGTACAGGAACGGCATGATCTGCGCCCCCACGTCCCCGGAGATCGAGTATCCCAGGCACAGGTGCAGGAAGCCGACCATCTCCTTGCCTTCGGAGCCTTCCCCGAAGGTGTCCTCCAGGAAGCGGAACCAGCGCGGCGTGGGCATCGCCTGCGGGGCGACCGTGGTGGAGCGCGAGTGGCTGTGGCGGGTGGGGTCCGGCGGGATGAGGAGTCCGGTGCGCAGGTCGACGACGCCGGCGGGGGTGCACAGGGCGTACGGGTCGGCGTCGAGTGTGGAGGCGTGCATCACCATGCCGGGGGCAGCCTTGGCCTGTTCCAGCATGGCTGTCATGCCGCTGGTGGACAGCGCACGGCGGCGGTGGCGCTTCAGCTCGCTGGTGGTGTAGGTGCCGCTCGGATCGTGAAGGACCAAGTGCTCGGCCATCTCGCCGGCAGCCCACAGCACGGTGTCGGTCTCGTCGATCTGCCACCGGTGGCCGGCCCAGCTGTACCAGCCCAGGCCTGGCACGTAGCGGTAGTCAGCGCCGTACAGGCGCACGAACAGCTTGGCGTTGCCGCGGTCGCTCAACGAGTCCGGCAGCAGCCCCTGCCGGCTGACGGCCGACGCCGGCTGCGCCTCCTGGACCTCCTGCACCGTCACCGGCTGAGGGGGTTGGGGTACGAGCGGTGTCAGGGCCGGCAGGCTGTCCTGGACCGGCGGGTACGGCCGGGCCGCCTGCCCCGGCACCGGGGCGGTGCCGGGTGGCGGTGCGCCGGTGGCGGTCAGGATCTGCTGCGCGGCGGCCAAGGCGTCGAAGCCTCCTCCCGGTCCGTGGGCGGTGGTCATGCGCGTCCTCGCAGATGCAGGGGGCGGCGGGTGCCTGCGGCCAGGCCCGCGTGAACGATCGGTGCCCAGCGGCGTTCCTGGCCTGGGCGGGCGGTGGAGGCGGCGTCCAGCAGGATGGCCGCGGCGTCGGCCTCGCTGAGGTAGCCGGCCGCGGCCAGTCCACCGGCGGTGAACGCCGCGCGGTTGAGCTTGTCGGTGAAGCCCATTCCTTCCGGGGCGGCCGTGCAGGCGACGACCTCGGCCAACAGGCCGGTCAGGACGGCGGGCGTTCCGTCCTGGGCACCACCGGCGGCGATGACCGCCTGCCGGGCGCGGGACGGGGGCCTGCGCGGTTCAAGCTCGTGCTGCGGCGCTTCCGCGTGGTGGGTGCGCTGCAGTTCTGCGGCCAGCCAGGACGGCAGGGGAGCGGGCTGCCGCACGGCGCCGACGGGCGTGTAGGCGCCGTTCACGGTGACGGTCCCCGGCGCGATGATGAAGCCGCCACGGGCGCGGACGTCCACCTGCCAGGCGAGCGCCCGGTTCTTCCCCGCGCCGGTGGAGGAGCGCAGCGGCAGGGTTGGGTGTGCCTGGTACCAGATGTGCAGGCCACCGGATGGGGTTCTCACCCGCAAGGTGGCGGTGTCGTCGGCCGGGCTGGGGTACCCACGCAGGGCGGCCAGCAGGGCGAGGGTGTCGAAACCGGTGGCCAGACCTCCCAGGTCGACCGCGTCCGGGATCGCGATGCCGGGGAGCAGCCGGTCTCGGGCGGGCAGGGGCTTGGCGTGCGCGTCGACGTCGATGACGACCAGGTGAGCCGGCCCGCAGGAGATGCCGACGCCCAGGTGCGGGGTGGCCTCCCACCAGGAGCGCAGCCTGTCGTGGTCGGTGGTCGCGGCCAGGTGGCCGTGGCACCAGCGGCCGGCCACCAGGCAGCGACACCCGGCGGCGCGGTGCCCGGCGGCCGCGCAGTCGGCGCAGTTGGCCACCGGGTGCTTGGTACCCGGGGCCAGCGGGTGCACCGGCCATCCCTGGGCGGCACACCACCTGGCGACCTGCAGCGGCGACGCGGATGTGGTGGGGACGCCGACAGAGCTTGCCACCTTGATGTCCCTCCCGCTGTCAGCCTGCCGGCTCCGTCGTACGTCGCTGCCGAGTCTGCGCAGGTCACAGCCCTGACAGCGACTGAAGCGACTCAGTTTCCAATATGGAGCCCACAGACTAGCGGAGCCGCCGAGCCTTGAGTGCGCCGTGGGTGCGGCGGCCACAGCGACCGAGACGTGCCGGAAGCGACCGTACGGTCTTCAGTCGCTCACCCGCGTGAGCAACATTTTCCCAGGTCAGGGCTGTGATGGTGGGGAATCAGCGACTGAAGCGACTGAAGGTCGGGTATATGAACGCGTACGCGCACGCAGGAATGTCGTTATAAGC
>NZ_JARZAH010000074.1:0-13327 GCF_029892145.1 Kitasatospora sp. GP30 | reverse complement strand
GAACCCGGAAGCTAAGCCTTACAGCGCCGATGGTACTGCAGGGGGGACCCTGTGGGAGAGTAGGACGCCGCCGAACAATTCTTCAGAAGAAGCCCTCACCGGGCCAACGGTCTCGGTGGGGGCTTCTTCGCGTTCACTCGCACGGCCGGGTAAAGTCGGCCCAGAAAGTCGCCGTACGGACAGAGGAGGCCCCCGGGTGGAGGTCCAGGAGAGGCGCGTCCAGACCGACCGCGTCCTCACCATCCCGAACATGCTGAGCATGGCCCGACTGGTCGGGGTGCCGGTGTTCCTGTGGCTCATTCTCTGGCCGGAGTTCGGCGGGCCCAAGAACGACGGCTGGGCGCTGCTGATCCTGGCGTTCAGCGGGGTGAGCGACTATCTGGACGGCAAGCTCGCCCGTCGGTGGGGGCAGATCAGCCGGCTCGGACAGCTGCTGGATCCGCTGGCCGACCGGCTCTACATCTTCTCGACGCTGCTGGGCCTCACCTGGCGCGGCATCCTGCCGTGGTGGTTGACCGCGATCCTGGTGGCACGTGACGTGTTCATCAGCGCACTGCTGCCGATTCTCAACCGGCATGGATACGGTCCGCTGCAGGTGAGTTTTCTCGGCAAGGCGGCGACCTTCAATCTGATGTACGCCTTTCCGCTTCTGCTGCTCGGTCAGGGCCATGGGTGGATCCACAGCACGGCCGCCGCGGTCAGCTGGGCTTTCATCGGATGGGGCACCGTGCTCTACTGGTGGGCGGCGATCCTCTATGCGATGCAGACGCGACAGATCGTCAAGGGAACTGTCACGGGCGGCTAGCCGGGAGGCTAATCGGGCCGACTTTTCGCGCGGATCCGCGAGTCGGATGATTTCAGCCGGGTAGAGGTGTCCTGGAACGGTTTGATGGATGAGGAGTCCATTGCCGTGAAGGAGGACGCACCCGCAATGAAAGCCGTTGTGATGGCAGGAGGCGAGGGAACCCGTCTCCGCCCGATGACTTCGAGCATGCCGAAGCCGCTGCTACCGGTCGCCAACCGCCCGATCATGGAGCATGTGCTTCGGTTGCTCAAGCGGCACGGCCTCACCGACACCGTGGTCACCGTCCAGTTCCTCGCCTCACTGGTGAAGAACTACTTCGGTGATGGCGAGGAGCTCGGCATGAACCTCACCTATGCGAACGAGGAGGTTCCGCTCGGCACCGCCGGCAGCGTCAAGAACGCCGAGGACGCTCTCCGTGACGACTCCTTTCTGGTGATCTCCGGAGATGCCCTGACGGATTTTGATCTTACCGAGCTGATCGCTTTCCACCGGAGCAAGGGCGCTCTGGTGACGGTCTGTCTGACGCGTGTTCCCAATCCGCTGGAATTCGGAATCACCATTGTCGACGACGACGGGCGGGTGGAGCGCTTCCTGGAGAAGCCGACGTGGGGTCAGGTCTTCTCCGACACCGTGAACACCGGCATCTATGTGATGGAGCCGGAGGTCTTCGACTATGTCGCGGCCGGCACCCCGGTGGACTGGTCGAGTGACGTCTTCCCACAGCTGCTCAAGGAGGGCAAGCCGGTCTACGGCTACGTCGCCGAGGGCTACTGGGAGGACGTGGGCACCCATGAGAGCTACGGCAAGGCCCAGGCCGACGTGCTGGAGGGCAAGGTCGACGTCGAGCTGGACGGCTTCGAGATCTCCCCGGGCGTCTGGGTGGCCGAGGGCGCCGAGGTGGATCCGGAGGCGATCCTGCGCGGCCCGCTCTACATCGGCGACTACGCCAAGGTCGAGGCCGGCGTGGAGCTGCGGGAGCACACCGTGCTGGGCAGCAACGTGGTCGTCAAGCGCGGCGCGTTCCTGCACAAGGCGGTGATCCACGACAACGTCTACGTCGGGCCGCAGACCAATCTGCGCGGTTGCGTGGTCGGCAAGAACACCGATGTGATGCGCGCGGCTCGGATCGAGGACGGCGCGGTGATCGGCGACGAGTGCCTGATCGGTGAGGAATCGATCATCGCCGGCGCGGTCCGGGTCTACCCGTTCAAGACCATCGAGGCCGGCGCCTTCGTCAACACCTCGGTGATCTGGGAGTCGCGCGGGCAGGAGCACCTGTTCGGCGCCCGAGGCGTCTCCGGCATCATCAATGTGGAGATCACCCCGGAGCTGGCGGTGCGGCTGGCCGGTGCCTATGCGACCACCTTGAAGAAGGGTGCCACCGTCACCATCGCGCGTGACCACTCGCGTGGTGCCCGTGCGCTCAAACGAGCGATGATCTCGGCGCTGCAGACCAGCGCGATCGACGTCCGGGACTTGGAGAACGTGCCGCTGCCGGTGGCCCGGGTGCACACGGCGCGGGGGAGTGCGGGCGGGATCTTCCTGCGGACCACCCCTGGCGTGTCCGACTCGCTGGACATCCTCTTCTTCGACGAGCGCGGCGCCGACCTCTCGCAGGCCGGGCAGCGCAAGCTCGACCGGGTCTACGCCCGCCAGGAGTTCCGCCGGGCGTTCCCGGGCGAGATCGGTGACCTCACCTTCCCGTCCAGCGTCTTCGACTCCTACGCGGGCAGCCTGCTGCGGGCCATCGACACCCGCGGGGTGCGGGAGGCCGGCCTCAAGGTGGTGGTCGACACCGCGCACGGCAGCGCCGGGCTCGTTCTGCCGAGCATCCTGGGCCGGCTCGGCGTGGAGGCGCTGAGCGTCAACAGCGGCCTGGACGAAGCCCGGCCGACCGAGGACGCCGACGAGCGCCGTGCGGGGCTGGCCCGGCTGGGCGCGCTGGTGTCCTCGTCGCGGGCGGCCTTCGGGGTGCGGTTCGACACCGTGGGCGAACGGGTCTCGTTCGTCGACGAGTTGGGCCGGGTCATCGAGGACGATCGCGCGCTGCTGGTGCTGCTCGACCTGGTCGCCGCCGAGCGGCGCACCGGCCAGGTCGCGCTGCCCGTGACAACTACCAGGATCGCCGAGCAGGTCGCGGCCTACCACGGCACCCAGGTGCGCTGGACCAGTACCTCGCCGGACGACCTGGCCAAGGCGGCGGCCGCCGACGGCACCATCTTCGGCGGTGACGGGCGCGGCGGCTATGTGGTGCCGGAGTTCAGCGGCGTGCTGGACGGCGCGGCGGCCTTCGTCCGACTGGTCGGCCTGGTGACGCGGACCCAACTGACGCTCAGTCAGATCGACGCCCGGATCCCGCAGGCCCACATTCAGCGGCGGGACGTCGCCACCCCGTGGGCGGCCAAGGGCCAGGTGATGCGCGCGGTGGTCGAGGCGGCGGGCAACCGCACCCTGGACACCACGGACGGTGTGCGGGTCGTCGAGTCCGACGGCCGGTGGACCCTGGTGCTGCCCGACCCGGCCGAGGCGGTCACCCATCTCTGGGCCGAGGGGCCGGACGACGAGGCCACCCAGGCACTGCTCGACGAGTGGGCGGCGGTGGTCGACGGCGCGGGGCGCTGACGGCCCCGAACACCGTGCGGCGAGTGCGCTGCCGGGCGTAGGCCCCCTGCCACGGGGGCTGTTCGCCCGGCGGCGCGCTGCCGTGCGACGATGTCCCGCATGCCAGCGACGCGATCACCGAACGAGCGGAACGGCCGTTACACCCGTCCCGACGCCTCGATGACGCTGCTGAACACGGTGATGGACCAGAGCCTGGACGAGGGCTACGCCGCGGCCGCCCGGGCCCGGGGCGAGGAGGGCCGGCGCCGACTGCCCACCACCACCCGCGGCAAGCTGGTGCTGGCACTCGGGTTGGCGCTGGCCGCCGTGGTGGTGACGGTCAGTGGGGTCAATGCGCACGAGTCCGAGCCGGCGCTGGCCAAGGAGAAGGACGCACTGGTCAAGCGGGTCACGGACGCCACCGCTGCCGCGGACAAGCTGCAGCGCGATGTCGAGGCGGCCCGCACCCAGGTCGAGCAGCAACAGCAGCGGGCGCTGAGCCAGAGCGGCGGGGACACCGGACTGACCGCCCTGAACGGCACCGTGGGGACCGGGGCGGTGACCGGCCCGGGGGTGAAGCTGGTGATATCCGACGCGTCCGACAGCAGTACGGACGGCGGCATAGATCCGCGCACCTCGGGCGGCTTCGGCGGCGGTCGGCTGCGCGACCGGGACCTCCAACTGGTCGTCAACGGGCTCTGGGAGGCCGGGGCGGAGGCGATCGCGATCAACGGGCAGCGGCTGACCGCACTTTCGCCGATCCGGGCCGCGGGCGACGCGATCCTGGTGAACAACCGTCCGCTGGTGCCGCCGTACACGCTGCTCGCCGTCGGGGACGACAAGCGGCTGCCGGGTGCCTTCCAGGACAGCATGGGCGGTCACTACCTGCGGCTCCTCCAGGACAACTTCGGTATCAAGGCGACCGTCAGCGGCCAGCACGCTGTGGACCTGCCGGCCGCGGTGGGCTTCACGCTGCGGCTGGCGGTGCCGGAGTCGCCGAGCCCCAGCCCGAGTACATCCGGCCCCGGCCCCGGGGCGTCCGGTTCCACTCCGTCCAGCCCCAGCCCGGCCGGCCCCGACGCCGGCAGCTCCGCCGCGCCTTCCACGTCCTCTACGACAGGAGTTCCCAAGCCGTGATCGCCGTACTGGGCCTGGTGGCCGGAGTGGTCGTCGGGCTGTTCGTGCAGCCCTCCGTGCCGTCGGCCGTCGTGCCGTACCTGCCGATCGCCGTGGTGGCCGCGCTGGACGCGGTCTTCGGCGGAGTGCGGGCGATGCTGGACGGCAACTTCGATGACAAGGTCTTCGTGGTCTCCTTCCTCTCCAACGTGGTGGTGGCCGCGCTGATCGTGTTCCTCGGCGATCAGCTGGGCGTCGGCTCGCAGCTGTCCACCGGCGTGGTCGTGGTGCTGGGCATCCGGATCTTCTCGAACGCGGCGGCCATCCGGCGCCATGTGTTCCGGGCCTGAGGGCGGGCGCGCATGAGCGACCAGGACGACGTGAACCCGGACGAAACCGAGGACGAGCAGCAGCCCGAGCCGGAGCAGGCACCCGGCACCACCCCTGACCCCGAGCCCACCCCCGAGCCCGAGTCGGCCGCAGACCCGGAGCCGGCCGCCGACCCCGATCGTGCCCCCGAGCCCGAGCCCGAGCCCGAGCCCGAGCCCCAGCCGCCCGCCGAGCACCCCCAGGCCCCCTCCGACGGCCGCAAGCGCCTGCGCAGCGCGCTCTGGCCGCCCCGCATCTCCCGGGGCCAGCTGGTGGTGGCCCTGCTGCTCTTCGCGCTCGGCCTGGGCCTGGCGATCCAGGTCCGCTCGACCAACGACCACAGCGCCCTGCGCGGTGCCCGCCAGGAGGATCTTGTTCGGATCCTCGACGAACTGGACAGCCGTCAGCAGCGTCTACAGCAGGAGAAGTCCCAGCTCGACCAGTCCCTGACCCAGCTGCAGAGCAGCTCCAACCAGGCCAAGGAGGCCCAGGAGCAGACCCGGCAGAAGGCTCTGGAGCTCGGCGTGCTGGCCGGGACGGTCAAGGCGACCGGTCCGGGCATCGTACTGACGGTCGATGACCCCCAAGGGCAGGTCAAGGCGGATATGCTGCTGGACACCCTGCAGGAACTCCGAGCGGCGGGGGCGGAGGCGATTCAGATCAACGATGTCCGCGTGGTGGCCCACACCTACTTCACCGACGTGCCGTCCGGCGGCGTGCAGATCGACGGCAAGACCGTGGCACAGCCCTATCGGTTCACGGTGATCGGCAACCCGCAGGATCTGACACCTGCTCTGAACATCCCGGGCGGCATCGTCCGTACCTTGGAGAAGGAGCAGGTGGCCACCAATATCTCGGAGCAGCAGAAAGTGACGGTGGACGCGCTCGTGGTGCCGACTCCGCAGCAGTTCGCCAAACCGGCGGCGAAGTGACGCGCCGCCCGCCCTCCTCCCAAAGACCTGCGCTGACGGTCCGTCGGCTGCACCACCGCTCACCTGCGTGGTTGAGTGGGCCCCGGTGCGTCGGCCGCGAACGCCGTCGGCCACACTGTGCAGTACCACTGTTGTCGTTGCGCCGGCCGGCGGCCGGATCGGCGGCTTGTCCGAGCTTCTCACCCTGCCCCGCGGGCGGGTCTGTTTCACGCAAGGGGATTCGCCCGTGAGTTTTTTCTCGAAGCTGTTCGGCCGTAACAACCGCCGCGCCGCCGCGGCGGAGGCGCCCACCGCGCGTCACCGCCGGGAGGACGAGGGCGGCCAGCTCCCCGGCATGCGCCCGGCGCCGCAGGACGGCTACCAGACGGCCGGTGACCGGCCGCTTTTCCGTGACGGCGGCTACGGCGCGTCGGTTGACCCCTCGGGTTCGCCGCGCATAGGTTTCCCGGCAGGACCCTCAACCTCTGGTGGAGGGTTTGGCTCGGATTCCTACGCCGGGCACGTCCCTGGGGGAGTGCCGCGCCAGGAGGCTGCGAACATGACCGGCCAGATCGTCTGCCCGCGCTGCGGTAACCACAACCCCGCTTCCGCGCGGTTCTGCAACAACTGCGGGACGCCGCTGCGGGTTGCCGGTGCGGAGAGCGCGGTCGAGACCACCTCGACCATCTCGATCTCCGGCCTGGAGTCCTACGACCCCAACGCCACCAGCACCGGCGCCACTCCGGCGCTCTCGCCCGAGATGCTGGCCGCGATCGACGCGCTGCCCCCGGGCTCGGCGCTGCTGATCGTGCTGCGCGGGCCGAACTCCGGCAGCCGGTTCCTGCTGGACGCCGATGTCACCACGGCCGGCCGCCACCCGCAGGGTGACATCTTCCTGGACGACGTCACCGTCTCGCGCCGGCACGTCGAGTTCCGCCGGCAGCCCGGCGGCGGCTTCTCGGTCGCCGACGTGGGCAGCCTGAACGGGACGTACGTCAACCGGGAGGCGATCGACGAGGTCGCGCTGAACAACGGTGACGAGGTGCAGATCGGCAAGTACCGGCTGGTCTTCTTCGCCGGACCGCAGCACTACTGATCCAACGCCACCGGGTCGGCCGCACGGCCGGCCCGGTGCCATCGGCGGGGCATTCTTTTTCGGGCACGGACGGGCACGGCAGGCGGGGGTCGCACACGACGTCGGCAGGAGAGCGCGAATGACCTCGAATCAGACCGTGACATCCCCCCGCCGCCCCGGGGCCGTGCAGCCGCACGGCGGTGAGCGGCGCGGGGCGGAGCTGCTCAGCATCGGCGCGGTGCTCGCCTGCCTGCGCGAGGACTTCCCCGAGGTCACCATCTCCAAGATCCGCTTTCTGGAGGCGGAGGGACTGGTCGAACCGCAGCGCACCCCGTCCGGCTACCGCAAGTTCGGGCCGGCCGACGTGGAGCGGCTGGCCTATGTGCTGCGGATGCAGCGCGACCACTATCTGCCACTGCGGGTCATCCGCGAGCACCTGGACGCGATCGAACGCGGCGAGGCCCCGCCCGCGCTGCCCGGCGCCGACGCCCGCCCCGGCCCCCGCGACGAGGCCGACCGGGAGCTGGAGGCGCCCGCCGGCGGCGTCCGGCTGGGCCGGGCCGAGCTGCTGGCCGCGGCCGGAGCCGAGGAGCGGGACCTCGCCGAATGGGAGTCCTACGGCCTGGTGGCGGCCGGTCCGGACGGCGGCTACGACGCTGACACCCTGCAGATCGCCCGGCTGGTCGCCGAGCTCGGCCGGTTCGGCCTGGAGCCGCGCCACCTGCGCCAGGTGAAGGCCGCCGCCGAGCGGGAGATCGCCTTGGTGGACCAGGTGGTGGCCCCGCTGCGCCGGCACCGCAACCCGCAGACCAGGGCGCACGCCGAGGCCACGGCCCGCGAGCTGGCCACCCTGGCGGTGCGGCTGCACGCCACCATGGTGCAGGCCGGACTCCGTGGCCGGGGGCAGTAGTGTCCCGGCCGGACCCGGCCGCGCTTTCCTATCTCGCCCCGGGGTCATAGGGTTGCCTTGTGAATGAGCTCGACGTCGTGGGTGTCCGGGTGGAGATGCCCTCCAACCAGCCGATCGTCCTGCTGCGCGAAGTGGGGGGCGATCGGTATCTGCCGATCTGGATCGGCCCCGGCGAGGCGACCGCGATCGCCTTCGCCCAGCAGGGCATGACTCCGGTGCGCCCGCTGACGCACGACCTCTTCAAGGACGTGCTGGACGCGCTCGGCCAGCAGCTCACCCAGGTGCGGATCACGGACCTGCGCGAGGGCGTCTTCTACGCGGAGCTGGTCTTCGCCGGCGGGGTCGAGGTGAGTGCCCGTCCGTCGGACGCGATAGCCCTGGCGCTGCGCACCGGCACGCCGATCTACGGCGCGGAGGCGGTGCTCGCGGAGGCGGGGATCGCGATTCCGGACGAGCAGGAGGACGAGGTCGAGAAGTTCCGCGAGTTCCTCGACCAGGTGTCGCCGGAGGACTTCGGCGGCAACGCCCAGTAGTCCGGCCCCGGGCTCCCGATCGGCCGTTTCGCCCACACTCCGGTCGTGTTCGACCCGCAGTCGATCAGCTGTTTTGCCAAAGTGTTCGGTCCTACCCACACTAGGGGCACGCGAAACCACTCGTGTGAGTGATGACGCTTCGCCGGTCCGGCGTGGCGATCGTTGACGCGTCTCGGACCACTGCCTACCGTCATGGATGGCAGCCGGGGCGTGCCCCGATCCCGGCGCCGGAGCACCGATGGACGGAGGTTGGCATGAGCAGCAGCGGCGATGAGGCGGCCGTGACGGGCCCGTGCGCCCTCCATCTGCCCCGGGAGCGCCGGGGCCTGGGCGGCAGGCCGTTCCCCACGCAGGCCGCCGAGACGGTGGCCGAGCTGCCCCGGGTCGGCCGCTTTCCGGCGGTCCAGGCCGGGCAGCCCGCGATCGAGCGGATCGGCCCTTCCTCCGACCTGCTCGGCTACCGCGGCCCGACCGCCTGCGCGGCGGCCGGCATCACCTACCGCCAGCTGGACTACTGGGCCCGCACCGGCCTGCTGGAGCCCAGCGTCCGCACCGCCTATCCGGCCGGCGCGCAGCGGCTCTACAGCTTCCGCGACGTCCTGGTGCTGAAGATCGTCAAGCGGCTGCTGGACGCCGGCGTCTCGCTGCAGAACATCCGGGTGGCTGTGAGCCACCTGCAGTCCACCGAGCTCGGCGAGCTGGCGGGGCTGACCCTGATGTGCGACGGCGCCACGGTCTACGAGTGCACCTCCCCGCAGCAGGTGGTCGATCTGCTGAAGGGCGGCCAGGGTGTCTTCGGGATCGCGGTCGGCGCGGTCTGGCAGGAGCTGGAGGTGACCCTCGGGCGGTTGCACGCCGAGCGCACCGACACCGGTGAGACCCTGCTCGGACAGGATCCGGCCGACGAGCTGGCCCGCCGCCGCAACCGCGCGGTCTGACGGCCGCTCACTTCCGCGGCCCGCGGGAACCACTCGGACGTCGGCGGTCGTCCGCTCCTGACGACGGATCATGGCGGTCCGGCCGAAGGGGGGATCATGCGGGTTTCCGGGGTGCTGCGCGGGCGGCGACGGCAGCGGCGGGCGTTCCAGGTGATGGTGCTCGCCTGCCTGCTGGCGCTGGTGCCCAGCGGCTGGGAGTTCCTCACCCAGAGCTCGCGGATCCGCACCGTCGCCGATGTGCCGGCCGAGCCGGTGGCCGTGGTCTTCGGCGCCCAGGTGGTCGGCGAGGAGCCCTCGCCCTATCTCGCGGCCCGGCTGGACGCTGCCCTGGACCTGTACCGCGCGCACAAGGTGCAGGCGATCCTGGTGACCGGCGACAACAGCCACCCCGACTACAACGAGCCGGGCGCGATGTACCAGTACCTGGTGGACCACGGGGTGCCGGCCGTCAAGGTGGTGCGCGACTACGCCGGCTTCAACACCTGGGACTCCTGCACCCGGGCGCGGCGGATCTTCGGGGTGGACCACGCGGTGCTGGTCAGCACGGACTACCACGTGCGCCGGGCGCTGGCGCTCTGCCGGGCGGCCGGGATCGACGCCTACGCGGTCGGGGCGCCGGAGCCGCACGACCTGACCTGGTACACCGGGTCGGTACGGGAGCTGCCGGGAGCCGGGAAGGCGCTGTTCAGCGCGGTCTTCACGCCCGACCCGGCGCTGCTCGGGCCGTCCGACCCCGGTGTGACCCGAGCCCTGGCGGATTCCTCGGGCCGCCGCTGAGCCCGGTTGTCGTACCCGTGCGCGATCATCAATGGTGTGCGCCCCCTGCCGAGCATCCTGCACCTCGACATGGACGCCTTCTTCGCCTCGGTGGAGCAGGCGGCCAAGCCGAGCCTGCGCGGCAAGCCGGTGATCGTCGGCGGGCTCGGCCAGCGCGGCGTGGTCTCCACCTGCTCCTATGAGGCCCGGGTCTTCGGGGTCCGGTCGGCGATGGCCATGGCGGTGGCCCGCCGGCTCTGCCCCAACGCCGCCTACCTCTGGCCCCGGTTCGTCGCCTACCGGGAGATCAGCGAGCTGGTGATGGCGATGCTGCGGGAGCTGTCGCCGCTGGTCGAGCAGTTGAGCGTGGACGAGGCCTATGTCGACCTGGCGGCCGGGCTGTACGGTCCGGTGCTGGCCGAGGCGACCCTGGCCGAGGGTGTCGAGCTGATCCGGGCGATCGCCGAGGACCTGCGGGCCGACATCGAGCGGGCCACCGGGCTGACCGCCTCGGTCGGCGCGGCCTCCTCCAAGCTGATGGCCAAGATCGGCTCCGAGCAGGCCAAGCCCAACGGGCTGGTACTGGTGACGCCGGGTCAGGAGCGCGCGGTGCTCGGGCCGTTGTCGGTCCGGGCGCTGCCGGGAGTGGGCCCGGCGACCGAGCAGGCGCTGCGCCGGGCCGGGCTGCTGACCGTCGCCGAGGTGGCCGACCAGTCGGAGGAGGAGCTGGTCCGGCTGCTCGGCCGTGCGCACGGAAGTGGCGTCGCGCTGATGGCCCGGGGGTTGGACGGCCGCGCGGTGGTGCCGGACCGGGACGCCAAGTCGGTTTCGGTGGAGGACACTTACGAGGTCGACCTGATGGAGCGCGACCAGGTGCTCTTCGAGCTGGACCGGCTGGCGGCCCGCTGCGTGCGCCGGCTGAAGGCGGCCGGGCGGTCCGGGCGCACCGTGGTGATCAAGGTCCGGCGGTTCGACTTCTCCACCCTGACCCGGTCCGAGACGCTGCCCGGGCCGACCGACGACGCCCGGGTGATCGCGGGCACCGCCCGCCGGCTGGCCGGGCAGGTGAGCCTGGCCGGCGGCATCCGGCTGCTCGGGGTGGGCGTCTCCCAGCTCGCCGAGTACACCCAGGAGGACCTGTTCGCCCAGGCCGCCGCCGAGCTCGCCGAACAGGAGGGGGAGGGCGACGACGAGTCGGACGAGTCCGACGCCGAGGCCCCGCCGACGGCCGCGGCCGGGCAGCCGTTCCGCGAGCAGGTCTGGCTGCCGGGGCAGGACGTGGTGCACGCGGAGCACGGGCGCGGCTGGGTGCAGGGCAGCGGGGTGGGCCGGGTGACGGTGCGCTTCGAGACCCCCGACTCACCGCCGGGTCGGGTCCGCACCTTCCGGATCGAGGATCCGGCGCTGACTCCCGCCGAGCCGCTGCCGCTGCGCCCGCGCGGACCGTCCGAACAGCCGTGAGCCCCCATCCGGGATGCCGGATGGGGGCTCAGTGGGTGCCGGGGCGGCCGATCCCTGGGCGGCCCCGGCTACGGCAACCTCGTCAGGCGCCGGTCTTGGTGGGCTGCTTGGCCGGAGCAGCCGGAGCGTCGGCCGGCGGCTGGCTCGGCCGGGCGGTGCGGATCGCGAACGGCACCACGGCGGCGATCAGGCAGAGCGCGGCGGCGACCCAGAAGGCGTGCTTGTAGGCGTCCAGGGTCGGGATCTGCATCGGGATCATCTTGGCGATCTGCGGCGGGAACTTGATGGAGTCCCCGGTCAGGATGGCGCCCATCACCGCGGTGCCGATGGCACCACCGACGGTGCGCAGCACCGCGTTCATGCCGTTGGCGATACCGCTCTGCTCGGCCGGCACGGCACCGTTGATGTAGGCGGGCATCGCCGCGTACGCCATGCCGACGCCGAGACCGAAGAGGCCGGAGGCGAAGTAGATGTCACCCTCGGTGCCGTGACGCAGTGCCAGGTAGGCCATCGAGACGGCACCGAAGACGCCGCCGAGCACCAGCGGCAGGCGCGGACCGCGGCGGGCGATCAGCATGGCGCCGACCGGGGCGGCCACCATCGAACCCAGTGCGGAGGGCAGCAGCAGCACACCCGCGTGCAGCACGGTGGCGGTGAAGCCGTAGTGCGCCAGCTTGGCCGGGGTCTGGGTGAAGTTGCTGATCACCAGGAACGAGCCGTACATCCCGAAGCCGATCAGCAGGCCGGCCACGTTGGTGAAGGCGACGGCCGGACGGGCCATCATCTTCATGTCCACCAGCGGGTGCGCGACCTTGACCTCGACGATGCCCCAGATCAGCGCGACCACGGCGGCGACGGCGAACAGGCCCAGGGTCTTGGTGGAGGTCCAGCCCCACTCGTTGCCGCGGCTGACCGCGACCAGCAGCGCGGAGAGCCAGCCGGCCAGGGTGAGCGCGCCCAGCGGGTCGGCGCCGCCGGCGCGGTCGACCACCGGGTCCTTGGGCACCCGCACCATCACCAGCAGCACCGCGATCAGACCGGCGATCAGGCCCATCCAGAAGATCGACTTGTAGTCCCAGTGCTCCAGCAGCAGACCGGTGGCGACCAGGCCGAGGCCGGAGCCGACACCCATCGAGGCGCTGATCGCGGCGACACCGCCGGTGACCTTCTCGCGCGGCAGCTCGTCACGGACGATGCTGATCGCCAGCGGCAGTACGCCACCGCCGGCGCCCTGCAGCACGCGGGCGACCACCAGCATCGAGAAGGAATGGGTGGCCACCGCCAGGCCGGAGCCGAGCACCAGGCCGGCCAGCGAGATCAGCAGCATCGGCTTGCGGCCGCGCAGGTCGCCGAAGCGGCCGAGCAGCGGGGTGAGCACGGCGGCGGAGAGCAGGTTGGCCGTCATCAGCCAGGTGATGTTGGAGCCGGAGACGTTCAGCTCCTTGGCCAGCGAAGGCAGGATCGGCACCACGGCTGTCTGGATCACGCTGTAGGCCAGCATCGCCAGCACCAGAGCGGGCAGCACCCGGGCACTGCTCGGTTTCACGGCCGTGGCGGCGGGCTGGGCGGCCTCACTCACGGATGGCTCCTTCACACGGGTGCCAGGACAGCCCGAGGACTGCTTCAGACACGCGACAGTTAATCGACTGAAGTAACGATCCGAGAAGTGCTTCAGTTTGTCAAATATCTACCGCTGAAGCTTCCCCGGTGCGGCATGCCGCGGCCCCCCCCCCCCCCCCGGGGGGGGGCGCCGCCCCCCCCCCGGGGGGCGGGGTGGGGGGGGGCCCCCGCCCCCGCGCCCGGGGGGGGGGGGGTGCGCCCCCGCCCCCCGCCGCCCGGGGCCGTGGGGCCC
>NZ_JARZAH010000073.1:0-14277 GCF_029892145.1 Kitasatospora sp. GP30 | reverse complement strand
TCCGCGGCGCCGGACAGCGGGGAGGTCGCGTACGCCTCACCGGTGGTCGGGTCGACGATCTGCAGGGTGCGGCCGTCGGCCGCGTCGACGAACTCACCGTTGACGTAGTTGTGAAACGTGCTCATCTGTCGTTCCTCGTCGTTCACTGATGTCGGTGCGAACTGCCGTGTGCGGCTGTGGTCAGTCCTCGGCGGCTGCGGACAGGTGCTCGTGCACGGCGAGCCAGTGGTTGGTGCCCCGGCGGCTGAAGACGATCGTCTCGCGCTCGCGGAGGGTCTGTTCGCCCGCCCGTGTGGCGACCAGTGTCTCGACGTGATGGCTGAAGACGGCGGTGTCGCCGAGGACTTGGACCAGGGGCCGGGTGGAGCTGCAGCCGAGTATCCGTAGGCCGTCTTCCGCTTCCCAGCTCTGCCACAGGCGGCGGTACTCCTCGACGGACGTGACGCGCTGTGGGGTGGTGTGGAAGAGGAAGGTCGCGTCCGCGGCGAAGGCGGCGAAGTAGTCGTCGAGTCGGCCGTCGGCGAAGGCGGCGACCAGGGCGGCTGCGGCGGCCCGCACCTCTGCGGCGGGTCCGGTGTTGTTCATCGTGAACTCCAGGGAGCGGATCGTGCGGTGGTGGTCATTCGGCGGTGACCGGGGCCAGCGGGGTGTCCTTGGCGGGGACCAGGCGGGGGCCGGCCGGGCCGAAGACGGCGCGGGGCTCGGGGAAGGCGATGAGCAGCACGGTGTACAGCACGGCGGCGACGGCGAGGGTGGCGATCAGGCTCAGGTCGATGCCGCCGGCGATGTTTCGCCAGGGGCCGGCGATCAGTGGGGTGTTGGCCATCAGGAGGCCCACGGTGGTGGCGGGGATCCAGGCGGCCATGCCGCGCCAGTTCACGCCGTTGCTGAACCAGTAGGCGCCGCCCTTCTGGCCGCGGTTGAAAACCTGGATGTCGTCGGTGAGGTAGAAGCCGCGGCGGACGAAGTATCCGATCATCATGACGGCCATCCACGGGGAGGTGCACAGCACGATCAGGGTCGCGAAGGCGTTGATGCTGGCGACCATGTCGAGGACGAAGTTCCCGACGAAGATGAAGGCGACCGACAGGGTTCCGATCAGGACCGTGGCCTGGACCCGGCTCAGGCGCGGGAAGATCGAGGAGAAGTCCAGCCCCGTGCCGTAGAGCGCGGTGGTGCCGGTGGACAGGCCGCCGATCAGGGCGATCCCGATGAGCGGCATCGCGTACCAGAGCGGGGAGACGGCGGCCAGGCCGGCCACGTAGTTGTTCGGGTCGGCGACCAGGGTGGCGGTGGCGACGCCGAAGAGGAAGGGCAGCAGGCTGGCGACCTGGGCGAGGAAGGGGGCGGCCATCAGCCGGGCGGGGCTGTAGCGGTCGGGGATGTAGCGGGACCAGTCTCCGAGGAAGGCCCCGAAGGAGACGGGGTTGGCCAGCGCGGTGAGCGCGGCGAGAACCCAGGTGGGCCAGAAGCTGCCCAGGGCGTAGTGGCCGCTACCCGCGAAGGAGGCGTGGAAGGAGCCGCCGAACGCGACGATGCCCAGCAGCATGATCGCGCTGCCGGCGACGACCGCGATCTTGTTGATCAGGAGCATGAACTGGTAGCCGTAGATGCACACGATCAGGACGGCGATGGCGATTACGCCGTATGCCGTGGCGCGCAGTGTGTCCCCGCCGTTGATGCCGAACAGCCTGCCGGCGGCGCCTACGATCGCGTCGCCGCTGACCCACACGGAGATGGAGAAGAACGCGATCGCGGTGAGCAGGGACAGGAACGATCCCACGCAGCGGCCGACCACACCGAAATGCGCCCCGGAGGACACTGCGTTGTTGGTCCGGTTGCGGGGGCCGAACAACGCCATCGGCATCAGGATCAGCGCGCCGGCGACCACGCCCGCGACGACAGCCGAGGCCGAGGCCCAGAAACCGAGGCCGTAGGCGATGGGCAATGTGCCCAGGATGATCGTCGCGAAGGTGTTGGTCCCGCCGAAGACCAGCCGGAACAGGTCCAGCGGCCGGGAGGTCTGCTCCTCGGGCGGGATGGGGGCGACGCCGTGGGGCTCCACCTCGGTGACCTTGGCCCGAGTGGTCTCGGCGGTGGTCCCGGTCTTGGCGGGGGCTGAGGTTTGAGACATAGGGGACTCCGGGTGGCGCGGTGTGGGGGCGGGGTCAGGGTCTCTTGGTGAGGGCGAGCAGGCTGATCAGGTCGTAGGCGACGTGCGAGGCGGCCACGGAGGTGATCTCTGCGTGGTCGTAGGCGGGGGCGACCTCGACCACGTCGGCGCCGACCAGGTTGGCGCCGGCCAGGCCGCGCAGGATCTCCAGCAGCTCGCGGCTGGTCAGGCCGCCGGCCTCGGGGGTACCGGTGCCGGGGGCGTGCGCGGGGTCGAGCACGTCGATGTCGACGGAGACGTAGAGCGGGCGGTCGCCGATCCGTTGCCGCAGCGCGTCCGCGACCTCTGTCACCCCCTTGCGAAGGACGTCGCCGGCGGTGACGATGCCGAAGCCGAGCCGGCGGTCCTCCTCCAGGTCTTTCTTTCCGTACAAGGGGCCGCGGGTGCCGACGTGGCTGAGCGCCTCGGTGTCGAGGATCCCCTCCTCGACCGCTCGGCGGAACGGCGTGCCGTGGGTGTACTCGGCGCCGAAGTAGGTGTCCCAGGTGTCCAGGTGGGCGTCGAAGTGCAGGACCGCGATCGGGCCGTGCCTCTTGGACAGGGCGCGCAGCAGCGGCAGTGCGATGGTGTGGTCGCCGCCGATGGTGACCGGCCTCGCGCCGCCGGAGATGAGTTCGCCCGCGGCGTGCTCGATCGTTTCGACGGCCTCGTTGATGTCGAAGGGGTTGCAGGCGATGTCCCCGGCGTCGGCCACCTGCATCTGCGCGAACGGTGAGACGTCCAGGCCCGGGTGGTACGGCCGCAGTAGCCGGCTGGCCTCGCGCACCGCCGCCGGGCCGAACCTGGCACCCGGCCGGTAGGACACCCCGCTGTCGAACGGCACGCCCACTACCGCGACGTCGCACCGCCCTACCTCGTCCAGCCGCGGCAGCCGTGCGAACGTGGCCGGGCCTGCGAACCGCGGGATCCGGGAGGAGTCGACGGGACCTCTGGGTTCGGTCATGGGAGTGGTTCCTCTCTGAGCGGCACAGCCCTCTCGCAAGCGGCGCATCAACGGTTCAGGCCTGCGGGGCGGTGAGGTTGCCGGCTGCCGCTCGGGGGGATGCGGCAGCCGGACTTCGCCCAGTCTGGGGGGCGGTCCACCGCGACAGCAATTGGTTCATTCCCGAAGATGTACCGTCATTCTTGTGGACAGGAACAAACTGACCGTGGAGGACCTGCTGTCGTTCCCGGCCCTCCAGCTCCGGCTCCTGGCCGGCGAGGGCGGGCTTGGGCGTGCGGTGTCGTGGGCGCACGTGAGCGAGCTGGACGATCCCACGCCCTGGCTCATGGGCGCGGAGATGATCATGACGACCGGACTCGCGATCCCCCGTGCGGCCGCCCGCCAGCGGGCCTACCTGGAGCGGCTCGACGACGCCGGAGTCGCGGCGCTGGCGCTCTCCGCGCAACTGCACGTACCACCGCTGCACAAGGCGTTCTTCGCGGCGGCTGAGGAGCGGGGCATGCCCGTGCTGCAGGTCCCGCTGGCCGTGCCGTTCATCGCTGTCGCCCAGGAGGTCGCGGCCGCCGTGCAGGAGGACGCCCGGCAACGGCTCGGCGCCCAGCTCCAGGTCTTCGGGGCCCTGCGCTGGCTGGCCTCCGAGAACCTCGACACAGCCACCCTCTTCCAACGACTGGAACGACTGTCCGGGTACGACGTGTACCTCTGCACTCCGCAGGGGCGCCCGCTGCTGCCAGGGGTTCCCGCGCCCGACCCCGGCGTGATCCCGGCCTCGACGGACGCCCCACCTACCATCCCGGGCGGGTTCGCCCTGCCGGTGCTCGCGCCGGGCGGCCCCGCCGGATTCCTGATCGCGTTCGCACGCGAGGGCGCCCGCCCGGCCGGGCTCGCCGTCGTCCAGCACATCGCCACCGTGGCCGCGCTCCAACTCGCCATGGTCCGCACCGAGCGCGAGACCCTGCGCCGTGAAGGCGCGGAGATCCTCGCCGAGCTACTGCAGGATGTCCTCGACCCGGCGACGGCACGCCGCCGGCTCCTGCGGCACTCCATCGAAGGGGAGACGGCCCTGCTGGTGGTACGCGGCGTCAGCGAGGACGCCCTGCTGCGCAGCCTGGACGGGCAGCCGCACCTGCTGCTCGGCCGCGGGGAGGACCGGTACGTGCTCGGATCGCCGGATCTCGGCCAGGCTGTCGCGGCCATGCCCGGCGTCGCTGCCGGCATGAGCCGCCCTTTCCCTCCCGGTGAGCCCTTGCGGGTCGCCCAGCGCGAAGCCCTCTGGGCGGCCTCCAACGCCACCGAGTCGGGCCGGCCACTGGTCAGGTATGGCGACGACACCGCGGGCCGCTGGCTCCCCGATGATCCCGTGGTGCTGGCAGCACTCGTCGAGCACGTGCTCGGCGCCGCCCTTCGGTACGACGCCGCCCACAACTCACAGATGCTGCCCTCGGTCCGGACCTGGATGGAACGGGACCGCCGCACCGACGACGCGGCAGCCGCCCTCCACATCCACCCCAACTCCCTCGCCTACAGGTTGCGCAGGTTCGCCGAGATCACCGGACGCGACCTGTCCTCCACCGGGGCGTTTGCCGAGGTCTGGCTCGCGATCCGGGCCGCGGCACAGCTCGGCCTGATGAACGGGCAGGACACACGGTCCGTCTCGGACAGGTGAGGTGGACCGCCTCCGGAACCCGGCATCTCGTCGGAGGTCCCCGGTCCCGGCCTGGAGTGGAGTTTCACCGAAGGTCGATGACCGCGTCTCGGCGGGCGGGTCCTTCGAGCACCGGGGGCGGTGGGATCAGCTCTGGAGGAGTCAAAGGCGGGGAGCCCAGATCGCATGACTGAGCGTCAGGCCGACGTGGGCGCCCGTCGGCTTCCAGGGCGTTCAAGGCAGCAGCATGCCTGCGTACCTTCATCCTGGCCTTCTCCACCGCCGCCCTGCGCCCTGCCTCGCACGCGCGAAGGCCGGCCGAATCCACGACCCGTGCAGCAGGTGCTCCTGGCCGTCGGCCCGGAGGCGGCCGCAAGGCCGAGGCGCCGACTGCTGCCATCGAGTCGCGCGTCGCGTTGCGGTGACGCTCGCGCCGGGATGTTCGGCGAGTTGCGGGGTGCCGTCCGTACCGGTCAGCTGATCGACAGCCCCCGTCCGCCGTCGCGCCGCACGGCGCGCTGTTGGCGATCACCGGCGTCCAGCCCGCCACGGGCGGGAAGGTGGTCGTCAGTACCCGCCCGGCCAGCATCTCCGAACTGCTCGGCCAGGCCTGGGCCGACATCAAGAGCGCGGTCGATCCGCACAACATCCAGATCACGCCACAGCTCAGGGACCTCAAGGCCTCCTACGTTCCGAACCCCAACGGCGCCAGCGGCGGCGCCTCGGCCGCGCTCGAACTGGACGTGAACGACAGCGTCCCCCTGCCCGGCGGCGCCTCAGGCACGCTGTCCGGCTCGCTCGAACTCGACCCGAGTGTCGACTTCACCTACCAGGGCGGACTGATGCCGACATCGATGCGGCACCCATGGTGTTGACGTCGGCGCTCTCCCCGTTTGCGCCGTTCGGCGCACCGCTCGCAGACCCACTCCCGTAGACGTCAGCGGTGCTGAACACGGAGGCCACCTGCCGGTCACCAGAAGGTGGATGGGATGGCCTCCCCCTAGCACGCCCCAAACCCCACCAGGAGGTGGCTGTGTCCTACGCGTCCGTCGGCATCTCCTGAGCATACGGCGCACAATGACCAGTAGTCAGGACACCGACCACAGCGCGGGACGGAGACCCATGCCGGACCAGCACGGCAGGACCCCCGGGCCATCGGCCGACGAGGACCCGCTCGCCCGGTTCGGCTACCAGAAGCAGCTGCGCCGCACCCTCGACCTGCGCGACCTGCTGGTCTACGGCATGGTCTTCATGGTCCCGATCGCCCCGTTCGCGATCTTCGGAGTGGTCTTCGAGCTCTCCAAGGGCATGGTGGCGCTGACCTACCTCGTGGGTCTGGTCGCCATGGTCTTCACCGCTCTCGGCTACCGCGAGATGTCCCGCGAGTTCCCGATCGCCGGCTCGGTCTACGCCTACGCCGCGCGCGGGTTGCGCCCGGAAGCAGGGTTCCTGGCGGGGTGGGCGATCCTGCTGGACTACCTGCTCGTGCCAACGCTGCTCTATGTGACGGGTGCGGTGGCCCTGCAGTCGGTGATCGGCGGCGTGCCGCAGTGGTTGTGGATCGTTGTCTTCGTGGTGTTCAACACCGCCGTGAACCTGCTCGGCATCGAAACCACGGCCCTGATGAACAAGCTCTTCCTGCTGGCCGAGCTGATCGTGCTGGCCCTGTTCGTCGGGCTGAGCGTCTCCGCCATCGCGCGCGGGGTGGGCGGGGCGCACTGGAGCCTGGACCCGCTGTACAACCCGCAGGTCTTCTCCGTCTCGGTGGTCTTCTCGGCGCTGTCTGTGGCGGCGCTCTCCTTCCTCGGCTTCGACGCCATCTCCACGCTGGCGGAGGAGGTCCGGGGCGGCGCGCGGGTCGTGGGCCGGGCGACCCTGCTCTCGCTGTGCATCGTGGCGGCCCTCTTCGTCGTCCAGTCCTATCTGGCCGCGCTGCTGCTGCCCGGCCGCACCGGCCTGCCCGGCCAGGCGGCGGAGAACACCGCCTTCTACGATGTCGCCAGGATCGCCGGCGGGGTCTGGCTCAAGAACGTCGTCGCCATCACCAGCGCGCTCGCTGCGGCGGTGGCCAACGCCCTGGTCGCCCAGGCCGCGACCTCCCGGCTGCTCTTCTCGATGGCCAGGGACGGCTTCCTGCCGCGCTTCCTGGCCCACGTCAACCCCAAGCGCCAGGTGCCCGAGCGGGCCGTCTTCCTGGTCGCCGTGATCAGCCTGGTGCTCGGGCTCGCCCTGGTCGGCCAGGTCGCGCTGCTGTCCTCGCTGGTCAACTTCGGCGCGCTGTTCTCCTTCCTGCTGCTGCACCTCTCGGTGGCGAGCTGGTTCCTGATCCGCCGGCGGCAACGCACCTACGGCATGCACCTGGTGGTGCCGCTGCTGGGTTTCCTGATCATCGGCTACGTGCTCTGGAAGGCGAGCCCGCACGCGCAGATCGGCGGCGCCTGCTGGCTGGCGGTCGGCGTCGCGATCCTGGTGGTCCGGCGGCGGACCGGGCGCTCGGTCGACCTGAGGCTCGACGCCTGAGCCCCGGCGGGCGCCGCCGGGGCGCCGAGGCCGCCGCCGTGATGGGGCGGCCTCGGCGCGGGTGTGCCGGGGTGGACCACCGGGCGCCGCCGAGGTGGGCGCGGCCGACCCGGCATTCATAAGAACGCACAGGTCACAGCCCTGGATAAGGCTTCGGCAGGGGCAGCGCTCCCGCGGCGTCCGACGCCCGCTCAGATGAAGAGCGGGATCGGGTTGAGGTCCTCATAACGGGTCGGGGCGGCCAGCCGGCCCAGGCGGACCGGGACGTCGTAGAGCCGGCCCGGTGCGTAGCGGGCCCAGAAGTGCCGCAGCCCCGGGACGATCACCTTCGCCACGGGCAGGCCGATGTCCGGGCGGGTCTGGTCGAGCACCAGCAGGTCCAGTCCGTGCCCGCGTAGCAACTCCTCGACCGCGCTCAGGTCCTCGCGCAGATCGGCGCGCGGACGGTAGTCGAAGTCGGCGGGGGAGCGCCCGGCCAGCTCCTCGGCGGGCAGCAGATAGGGCTGGTTGGCCACCGTCGCGTCCTGCCACCAGGAGATCAGCTCCGGATCGCGCAGCGTGTACCCGGCGCCGTCTGCGGTCGCGGCCACCACGGCGGGCAGCAGCTGGTTCATCTCGGTGAGCGCGCGGCGCAGGGCCAGTGCCGGGTCGAAGTGGGCGCCGAAGCCGAACACGATGTCCTCGGCCGGCTTGTCGGTGCGGCGCGACAGCGCGACGAACACCGGGACACCCAGGTCGGCGGTGAGGTCGAGGGCCCACACCTCGCGGTTGATCGAGGCGTAGACGCAGACCAGCTCGGTCGCCCACGGATCCGCGAACCGGGACAGGTCGACGCCGGGCTGACGGGTCCGGTTGTACCACCACAGCGCGACGGCATCCCGCTCGACCAGCTCCAGGAAGCCCTGCAGCACCGCGTCCTCGAAGCTGCTCCCGGCCGCGTTGCCGTTGGAGTCGGCGTACACGAAGCGGCTGCCGGCGATCGGTGGCACGTCCTCGTGCAGCCCGCCGTCGAAGTACAGCATCGCGGTCGGCAGCAGCCGCTGCCGCTGGTCGACGACCGACCAGACCGGAGTCCAGTCGATCGGCACGTCCGGGTCGAACGGCTCGGGTATGTGCTGGAAGGCCATCTGCCGGGCGTTCCACGCCTCCCGCCCGTGGTACTGGCGCGGGTCGAACAGCTGGCAGGCGTCGGGGTGCACGGCCTCCGGTCCGAGGGCGCTCAGGCGCTCGCGGATCCGGGGCTCGTCGCCCTGCAGGCTGCCCGAGTACCGCTCCAGCGCCTCGCACAGTGCCCCGACCTCGGCGTCCAACGCGGTCACGCCCTTGCCGCCGCTGACACTGCGCAGGCCGGCCCGCAGCCCGACGAGCGTGCCTGAGCCCATCGCGAGATTGCGTCCCGAGGTGAAACCGTGCAGGAACTCCGGGCCGCGCTGGTCCCGGCGCAGCTCCTGGACCAGCCCGGTCACCGGGCTGACCAAGTGACGGTAGCGGTCCAGCATCTGGCGTGGCGTCAGGGAGCGGTGCCCGCCGCCGGCCCCGGCGACCTTGAGCCGGGAGGCGAAGGCGACCGGCCGCGCCACCTGCCGGGCGACCAGATCCGGGTCACCGCACTGCGGGCACTGCGGGCGCTTGCGCACCTGGTGGTCGCGGCCGGCGAGGGTGAGGCTGTTCAGCGTGTGGATCGCGGACTGGCCCGGGTGACGCAGTCCGGCCAGCCACTTGGCCGCTTCGAGCGCGGCGAGGTGCAGTGCCGTGGCGCGGACCGCCGGGACGACGGCGCTCGGCCGCGGGGCGGGGCCGCTGAGCCCGAGGGCGCGTCGCACCGGCAGCTCCGAGGCGCGGTGGGCCCGCAGCCGGTGGGTCAGGCAGTGCCAGCAGGCGCCCTCGCCGGGCTGGAAGACCGGGCCCACCCAGGGCTCGGCGGCGGCCGGCCGGACCAGCAGCCAGGGCCGGCCGGTGGCCCGCTGCTCGGCGTCGAACTGCGCCAGGTCGGGGGAGAGGTAGTCCTCGCAGACCACGATGGTGAGCGCGGCGCTTTCGTCGTCGGCGGCCTCGTTGGTGGGGGTGGTGACGGTCAGGCCGGCCTGGCGGCAGGCCTCGACCATTGCGGCGCGCAGGCCCGTGCGGTCGGCCCCGGCGGTGGCCCGGACGGTCACCGAATCGGTGGCCGTCCGGGCCCGGGCCTGCTCGCCGGGCAGCCCGGCGAGGTCCCAGTAGGCCTCCTGCGCGTACTTGTCCTGCTCGTCCAGGCTGCCCGGTCCGGCGGGATCGGGCACCGAACGGTGAGCGAGGAGCCCCGCTCGGTCGAGCGCGCCGACCAGCGCCTCGACCTGGGCGGCCGCCACCTCGGGCTCCAACTCCCGTTGCACAGCGGCCAGATCGCGACTGCCGTCCAGCAGGGGAGCGACCGCCGCCACGTGCGCGCCCTGCAGCGCCAGCACCTCCCGCTCGGAGAGCAGGTAGGTTGCGTCGCCCGTGACCACCTCGGCATGCAGGTGACGCTTGAACCCGATGAACCCTGTCACGCCGTGAAGCACCCGCCGCCGACGCGCTCACCGTCCTGGGAGGCCTGGTAGCACCAGGTGAACAGGGCCACGTCGGTCGGCTGGTCGAGGTTCTCGATGACCAGGACGGGCTGCTCGGCGGTGGCCGTCTCGGTGGCGGTGATGTTCATGGAGTCCCCTGGTGGTGTGTGGTGTGGGTCGCGCGGTGCGGTTGAGGCTCAGGCCTCGTTGCGGGCGTCCCGGGCGCAGACGCAGAGGGTGAACAGGGCCACGTCGGTGGGCTGGTCGAGGTTCTCGATGACCAGGACGGGCAGCTCGCCAGCGGCAGTCGGCTCGGCAGTGGTGATGTTCATCGGATCCCCCAATAGTGCGGTCACAGCAGGTCATTCGAACCTGGATGAGACCGCAGTCTGCGTGGATCATCGGAGCTGCGTCAAGAGAAATCGTCAGCTGAGTACCAGTCAGAGGCCGTACCGGCGCCGGACCGAGGCGTGCGAGGTCAGCAAGTAGCCCTGTCCCGTTCCTTGGGTATTCAGTCGTTTCGAGGCTTAGCGTCACGCACGCGGGGATAGGTTCCCTCAGCCAGATGAGCTCTGGCTGAGGGAGGGACGGATGGATACACCCTTCGCGGTGAGGAGCCGCGGCATCACCAAGGTCTTCGGTGATGTCGTCGCGCTCGACCGAGTCGACATGAGCGTGGCGCAAGGTCAGATCCACGGCTTGGTCGGCCCGAACGGTGCCGGCAAGACCACGCTTCTCGGCCTGTTACTGGGGCTGGCCGTCGCCGACGAAGGGAGTCTGGAGATCCTCGGCGCTCCGGTGGGACGCGCGCCGGCCGCACCCGACGGTGTCTCCGGGTTCGTCGACGGGCCCGGCCTCTACCCCAGCCTCACCGCGAAGCAGAACCTTGCGACGTTGGTCGCGCTGCGCTCTGGTGACGCGCCTGCCGCGGGTGTCGGGGAGGCCCTGGAGCAGGTCGGGCTCACCGACGTCGCCGACCGCAAGGTCCGCGGCTTCTCCCTGGGCATGCGCCAACGGCTCGGGCTGGCCGCGGCGTTGCTGACCAGGCCGCGGCTGCTGGTGCTCGACGAACCGTCCAACGGCCTGGACCCGGTGGGCAAGAAGCACGTGCACGGTGTCCTCAGCCGGCTGGCCTCCGAAGGCGTCACGGTCGTCCTGTCCAGCCATCGGATGGACGATCTGGAGGCGCTGTGCTCCGAGGTCACCATCCTGGCCACCGGGCGCGTGGTCTTCTCCGGCCCGGTGAAGAAGCTCTCCGACGAGAACCGCGAACTCGACTACCGGCTGCGCGCCTCGGACCCGTCCGCGGCTCGCGTCATCGCGGTCGAAACGCCCGGCATAAGCATCGTCGAAGACTCCCACGGCGCTGCCCGACCGGACACCGACGTGATGGTCGTACGCGCGCGGGTGGCTGCTCTGGACGGACTCGTGGCGCGGATCGTGCGCCAGGACATCGCGGTGCGCGAGTTGGTGCCAGTCGTGTCGCCACTGGAAGCCGCGTTTCTCGCCCTCACCGAGCAGGAGACCAGCCGATGACCACGACCGTCGCCGACACTGCCGCAGCTGGGCCTGAGGCTGGGACGGCGAGCGCGCGCCCGGTCCCGGTCGCCCGCATCCTCCGCTTCGAGCTGGTCAAGCAGTTCTCCACCTTGCGGGTGCGCCTGCTGATCGGGCTGTGCTGGCTCGGTCCGGGCGTGCTGGTCTTCGCGATCGACCAGCAGAGCACCTTGCCTTCGGACACCCTGTTCGGCCGGTGGATGCACGCCACCGGCTGGGCCGGGTCACTGGTGGTGCTCGGCGTCGCCAGCACGTGGGCGCTGCCGCTGGTCACGTCGATGGTCGCCGGCGACGTGTTCGCCACCGAGGACCGGCTGGGCACCTGGCGCCATCTCCTCATCGCGGTCCGCTCGCACCGGCGGATCTTCGCGGCCAAGGCGATCGCCAGCGTGACCGTGATCCTGCTGCTCGTGGCAGGCCTCACCGCCTCCAGCGCGGTCGGCGGACTGCTCGCGGAGGGAGACCAGCCGCTGGTCGGTCTGGACGGCCACCAGCTCACCGGCGGGGACGCGGCCGGCAAGGTCCTGCTGGCCTGGGCCTGCGTGCTGGCGCCGACGCTCGCCCTCGCGGCCATCGGGCTGCTCGGGTCCGTCGCCCTGGGCCGGTCCCCGATGGGCCTGCTGCTGCCGATGCTCGCCGCCCTCGGGATGCAGGTGGCGCAGATGCTGCCGCTGCCGGTCGTGGTGCGCCTGGCGCTGCCCGGTTACGCCTTCATCTCCTGGAACGGCCTGTTCGCCGATCCCCAGCAACTCGGGCCGTTGCTCATCGGTGTCGGGGTCAGCCTGGTGTGGGCGGTCGTTGCGACGGCCCTGGCCTACCTGCTGTTCCTCCGCCGGGACTTCACCAACCTCAACAACGACGGCGCTGGACGCAGGGTGCTGTCCTTGGGTGTCCTCCCGCTGGCAGGGGTGCTGGCCGCGACGGTCGGTGTCGTCGCGGTGACGACCGGAGCGGGCGGCTCCGGCATCAACCAGGACAAGGTGCAGCGGTCGGTGGCCACGGCCTTCGCTCACCTCTACCGACTCCAGCAAGAGCAGATGCGCCAGCCGCCGGTCACCGAAGCGCAGCTTCAGACCTTCGCGGCGTGTGACAAGAGCGAAGGGCTCGGCGCACAGGAGGGATCCGGGAACGACTGGCGCTGCACCGTCACCTGGAACGTCCCCGGCTACAACGTCGCCGCCCAAGCCATTTACCAGCTCGATGTCACCCCGAACGGGCGCTACATCGCCGACGGAGACGGACCGGTCCAAGTGAACGGCTACTTCCTGATCGTCACCGGGGGAAAGGTCGTGCCGAACCCGCTGTGGCAGTTCGACGGCAACGTCGATCTGCTCCCCGGCCACTGAGCCCGACCGTTATGGAGGAGACCATGTCCATCCCGTCCGAAGGCACCTCCCGCCGCGCCCTGCTGGCCACCTGTGCCGTGGCCGTCACCGGTGTCGGCTGCGCCTCGTGCAGCGGCGGCTCCGCGGGCGGCTCGTCCCCGCGGCCCGGCGCTGCGGGCAGTACCCGGCCCGGCGCCGCGAGCAGTCCCTCCGACGGTTCCGCGGACGGCACGACCTTGTCGATCGTCGTGGCGCGCACCGCGGACGTCCCGGTGGGCGGTGGGCTCATCCTGAAGGACCACCCGGTCGTCCTGACCCAGCCCAGCACCGGGGTGTTCAAGGCTTTCACAGCGGTCTGCACCCACCAGGGGTGCACCGTCTCCTCGGTCGGGAACGGGACCATTGACTGCCCCTGCCACGGCAGCCGGTTCAGCATGGCCGACGGCTCGGTGGTCAACGGTCCCGCCGCCGTGCCCCTGACCGTCGTCCCGGTCGCGGTGTCCGGCGGGCAGATCAGCATCTCCTGAGAGCTCGGTCGCAAAGGCGGGCGGCGCCGGATGGTGCACCTCCCGGTGCACCATCCGGCGCCGCCTTGCGCGATCGGATCAGCCGCGATCGGATCAGCCGCAGCAGACATCAGCAGACGTCAGTTGGACGTCAGTTGACGTTCATCGCGGTGTCGTCGAGCACGAACGAAGTCTGGTATTCGAAGTCCTCAGCACCGGTGAACTTCAGCGTCACCTGCTGGCCGGCGTACGCGCCCAGGTTGAAGGTGTGCTGCGCGTATCCGGTGTTGTGGTTGAGGTTGGAGTAGGTGGCCAAGGTGCTCAGGACGCTGCCGGAGCTGTTGAGCACCTGCACCTTGAGGGTGTCGTAGGCGGTGGTCGTCGAGGTCTCGGCCGTGTCGACGTGCAGCCAGAAGCTGAAGTTGTAGGTGCTGCAACCGCTGGGCAGCGTGACGGTCTGGGCGAGGGTGTCGGTGGTGGACTTGCCCCAGCCGTCCAGCCAAGCGTCCCAGGTGCCGCCGTGCGGCGGTTCCGAGCTGCTGCTGTTGATCACCTGGACCGGACTGTGCGTCGAAGTCACGGTCCACGGCGCGGGGTTGGAGCTGCCGTTCTCGAAGCCCGGGTTGCCGAGCAGTTGCTGTGCCTGGCAGCCTGAGCCGGTGGGGGTGGCGGACGCCTCGTTGCTCTGCGCCCCCTCGCCCACGCCGTTCACCGCGCTGACCTTGTAGTAGTAGGTCTGACCGGCGGTCAGACCCGTGTCGGTGCAGGAGGTCACCGCGCCGAGACCGCTGCAGCCGCCGCTGGTCAGCAGCGTCTCGCCGCCGCTGGCGGTGCCCCGGTACACCTTGTACGAGGTGATGTTCTCGCCGCCGGTGCTGGACGGCGGCGTCCAGCTCAGTGCGGCCTGCCCGGTTCCGGCTGTCGCCGTCAGGCCGGTGGGCGCGCCCGGCGGCGTCGCGGCGATCGGTGAAGCTGTGATGGTCACCGTCGAGGTCGCGGTGTTGGCCGGTGAGGCGCTGTCGGTGACGGTCAGGGTCGCGGTGTAGGTGCCCGCGGTGCTGTAGGTGTGGCTCGGGTTCTGGG
>NZ_JARZAH010000072.1:0-14306 GCF_029892145.1 Kitasatospora sp. GP30 | reverse complement strand
TTCGTCCCACTCACACCGAACGACGACACGCCCGCACGCCGAGGACGATCCACCCCCGGCCAAGCCCGCGACTCCGTCAGCAACTCCACCGCACCCGCCGACCAGTCCACCTGGCGCGACGGCTCGTCCACGTGCAGGGTCTGCGGGAGCACGCCCTCACGCAGCGCCATCACCATCTTGATCACACCACCGACACCGGCAGCCGCCTGCGTGTGACCGATGTTCGACTTCAACGAGCCCAGCCAGAGCGGCTGTTCGGCCGACCGGTCCCGACCGTAGGTGGCCAGCAGCGCCTGTGCCTCGATCGGGTCGCCCAACCGCGTCCCGGTCCCGTGCCCCTCCACCACATCGATCTCCGCGGTGGACAGGCCGGCGTTGGCGAGAGCCTGGCGGATCACCCGCTGCTGCGACGGACCGTTCGGCGCGGTCAGACCACTGCTGGCGCCGTCCTGGTTCACCGCCGAACCCCGCACCACCGCAAGCACCTTGTGCCCGTTCGCCACCGCATCCGACAACCGCTCCACGAGCACCAGCCCGACGCCCTCGCCCCAGCCCATCCCGTCCGCCGCGTCCGCGAATGCCTTGCACCGGCCGTCCGCCGAAAGCCCGCGCTGGCGGCTGAACTCGACGAACGCGCCCGGGGTGGACATCACCGTCACGCCGCCGGCCAGCGCCAGCGAGCACTCACCCGCCCGCAGCGCCTGGACCGCCAGGTGCAGCGCCACCAGCGATGACGAGCACGCGGTGTCCACCGTCACCGCCGGCCCCTCCAGGCCGAACACGTACGACACCCGACCCGAGACCACACTCGTCAGACTGCCGGTCAGCAGGTAGTCGCCCGCCCCGTCCGACGCCTTGCCCGCCTCGGCCCCGTACTCGTTGTAGGAAGCGCCGACGAAGACACCGGTCTCGCTGCCCTTGTAGGCCTGCGGGTCGAGTCCCGCGCGCTCGAAGAGCTCCCACGAGGCCTCCAGCAGCAGCCGCTGCTGCGGGTCCATAGCCAGCGCCTCACGCGGGCTGATCCCGAAGAAGTCCGCATCGAACTCGGCGGCGTCGTGCAGGAATCCGCCCTCACGAGCATGCGACTTTCCTTGGGCCTCGGGGTCGGGGTCGTAGAGACCGTCGACGTCCCAACCCCGGTCCGTGGGAAAGCCGGCAACGCCGTCGACGCCATCGGCCACGAGGCGCCACAGGTCCTCGGGCGAGCGCACACCCCCGGGGTAGCGGCAACTCATGCCGACGATGGCGATCGGCTCCCGCGAGCCCTCCTCCAGCTCACGAACGCGCTCACGGGCATCATCGAGATCGACCATGACCCGCTTCAGGAAATAACGAAGCTTCTCTTCGGCAGCCATCAGGCTATGTCCGTTCCAATCAGATGAGGAAGATGAAGGGGGGAGAGGCGAGCTACGAAATCCCGAACCGCTTGCCGATGATGTCGAAGATCTCGTCGTCGGACGCCGCATCGAGCTGATCGGCGGCCAGGTTTCCGGACTCCGCGCTCCGGGCCTTCTTCACCTTCGCCAGCAAGCTCTCCAACCGCTCCTCGATGTCCGAGGTCGCCAGTTCTGCGACAGCGATACCGGAGAGCGCCGCGTCGATGCGGTCGATCTCCGACCGGACCAGCGCCTCGCCGGCAAGCTCGTCCGGCACGAGTCCGACGCGCAGGAATTCGGCCAGTTCCTGCGTGGTCGGGTAGTCGAAGACCGCGGTTGCCGGCAGCGACACACCCGTGGCCTTCTGCAGCCGGTTCCGCAGCTCCACCGCGGTCAGCGAGTCGAAGCCGAGCTCCGTGAAGCCGCGCTCAGGGTCGACGGCCGCACCGGATCCGTGGCCCAGCACCACCGCCACCTCGGTGCGCACCAGATCGACCAGGATCCGCCGACGGTCGGCGCCGGACGCACGGCCGACCCGCTCCCGCAAGCTGCGCACCGCCTCGTCCTCGCGGTCACCGGCGCCGTCCACGAGGGCCTCCAGCGCGTGAGCCGCTTCCGGCACCCGGCCGATCAGGCTGCTGGGCCGGACCGAGGTGAACGCGACCGCGAAACGCTGCCAGTCCACGTCGGAGACGGTGACGCACGGCTCCGCCTCACCGACGGCCCGCACCAGCGCCGACACGGCGCTTTCCGGTGCCATCTCGACCAGGCCGCGACGGCGCAGGTGCTCCACCACCTCCGCGTCCGCGCCCATGCCGTCACCGCGCCAGACGCCCCACGCGATCGAGGTCGCCGCCAGGCCGCGCTGGTGCCGGCTCTCCGCCAGTGCGTCCAGGTACGCGTTCGCTGCGGCGTACGCTCCCTGGCCGCCGCTGCCCCAGACACCGGCGTTTGAGGAGAACAGCACGAAGGCGTCGAGCGGACGGTCCGCGAGGAGTTCGTCCAGGTGGGCCGCACCGGCCGCCTTGCCGCTCAACATCTGCTCGAGGTCGGCCGGTTCGCTGTCCGCGAGGTTGCCGAAGGTGCTCACACCGGCGGTGTGGACGACGGCGGTGAGCGGGTGCTCGGCCGGGATGCCGTCCAACAGCGCGGACAGGGCGTCGCGGTCGGCGATGTCGCAGGCCGCGATCGTCACCTTCCCACCCAGCGCGGCCAGTTCGGCCGCGAGCTCGTCCGCACCGGGCGCCTGCGGGCCACGCCGGCTGACCAGCAGCAGATGCTCGGCCCCATGGCCGGCCAGCCACCGGGCCACATGACCGCCCAGGGCACCCGTGCCACCCGTCACCAGCACCGTGCCCGACGGACGCCAGTCACGCACCGCCCCCGACCCGGCGGGCACCGCACGCACCAAACGCCGTCCGAACACCCCCGAACCACGAACCGCCACCTGGTCCTCGACCACACCACCCGCGCCGGGACCGGACGCCAGCACACCCACCAGGCGCCGAACCACGCCCTCGTCCAGCACCTCCGGCAGATCGACCAGACCACCCCAGAGATCCGGGTGCTCCAACGCCGCCACCCGGCCAAGACCCCACACCTGCGCCTGAACCGGGCTCAGCACACGGTCGTCGTCCGCGCCCACCGACACCGCACCACGCGTCACCGCCCACAGCGGAGCCGCCACACCCGCATCACCCAGCGCCTGCACCAGAAGCAGCGTCCCCGCCACCCCCGCAGCCAGATGACCATCCGCAGCCATCAGCCGCTCATCCAGCGCCAGCAGCGACAGCACACCCGTGAACTCGCCCGCAGCCGCCAGGCACTCGGCCAGGCCGACGCGGTCCACTGTCTGGAGAGCGAGGCTGATCAGCTCGGCCTCCTGGTACCGACTGCGCAGCGCGGTGACGCAGGTGTCGATCCAGGCAGCGTCGCGCTCGTCGAGGCCCTCTGGCGCCACGACCAGCCACTTGCCCGGCAGCGCGTGATGGGTGCTCTCGGCAAGAGCCTCCCAGGTGATGCGGTAGCGCCACTGGTCGGTCGCGGACTGCTCGCGAACCCGCTGCCGGTACGACGACAGCACCGGCAGCACCGCCTCCAGCGACTCCGCCTGGATCTCGTCGACGCCCAGGGCCGCGCTCAGCCCCGCCAGGTCACCGCGCTCGACGACCTCCCAGAACCGGCCATCCACCGCGTCCAACGGCGCCGCCCCCAACACCGGCCGCTCCGAGGGTTCCAGCCAGTAACGGCGGCGCTGGAACGCGTACGTGGGCAGGCCGACGCGGCGGGCGCCGGTGCCCTCGAACAACCTCCCCCACGCGACCGGGGTGCCGGCGGCATGCAAGCGGGCCAGCGCCTCCACCACGCCGCGCACCTGGTCACGCCCCGAACGCATCGTCGGCACCACGGCGCGGGCCGGGCCGTCCTGCGGCAGGCACTCCGCGACCATGCCGGACAGCACCGCATCCGGGCCCACCTCAACGAAGCTGCCAACACCCAAGTCCAGCATGGCGGCAACGCCATCAGCGAAACGCACCGCGTCGCGAACCTGGCGCACCCAGTACTGCGGCTGCGTCCACAACTCCGACTCCACCCGGCCGGTCACCGTGGAGACCAGCGGCAGTACCGGCTCCCGCAACTCCAACCCGGCCACGACGCCCGCGAACTCCTCCAACATCGGATCCATCAGACCCGAGTGGAACGCATGACTGACCGTCAGACGCCGCGTCCGGCACCCCTGCTCGGCAAGCTTGGCAGCGGCCGCCAGCACCGGTTCCTCGTGCCCGGACAGCACCACCGACGACGGACCGTTCACCGCCGCCACCCACACACCCTCCACACCCTCGACCGCAGCCCTCACGGTCTCCTCGGACCCGCCGACCGCGACCATCGCGCCACCCGTCGGCAACGCCTGCATCAACCGGCCACGCGCCACCACCAGCGCGCACGCGTCCTCCAGCGACAACACCCCCGCCACATGCGCCGCCGCGATCTCACCCACCGAATGCCCGGCCAGCACACCGGCCGTCACACCCCACGACTCCAACAGCCGGTACAGCGCCACCTCCAACGCGAAAATCGCCGGCTGCGCAAACTCGGTCTGGTTGATCAAGTCATCCGACGGCAGCTCCACCCCCAGTTGCGCGCACACCTCCTCAAAGGCTCGCGCGAACACCGGGAACACCTCACCCAACTCCCGTCCCATACCAGCCCACTGCGACCCCTGACCCGAGAACACCACCCCCAAGCGCCCAGACACCGCGCCCGAGACCCCGACCGCACCCGACGCCAACCCACCCAGAGCAGCCAGCAGTTCACCACGATCCGCCACCACCACCGCCGCCCGGTGCTCGAACGCCGAACGCGACGTCGCCAGCGAGAACGCCGTGTCCAGCAGCCCCAGCCCCGGCTCGGCCTCCAACCACTCCAACAGCGCCGCAGCCTGCCCCCGCACCGCCTCCACAGACTTGCCCGACACCACCAACGGCACCACCGGAAGCCCAACCACAGCCCCCGACTCCGCCACCCCCGCAGGCTCCTCCGCCTGCTCCAGGATCACGTGCGCATTCGTCCCACTCACACCGAACGACGACACACCCGCACGCCGAGGACGCGCCACCTCCGGCCAGGCCCGCCGCTCCGTCAGCAACTCCACCGCGCCGGAGGTCCAATCGATCTCCTTCGACGGCTCATCGACATGCAGGGTCTGCGGAAGGACGCCCTCCCGGAGCGCCATCACCATCTTGATCACGCCCGCCACACCGGCAGCAGCCTGCGTGTGACCGATGTTCGACTTCAACGAGCCCAGCCACAGCGGAAGTTCGGCATCCCGCCCCTGACCGTAGGTCGCCAGCAGCGCCTGCGCCTCGATCGGGTCACCCAACCGCGTCCCGGTGCCGTGCGCCTCCACGGCGTCCACATCACCCACCGCCAGCCGCGCGTTGGCCAGCGCCTGCCGGATCACCCGCTGCTGCGAGGGACCGTTCGGCGCGGTCAGACCGTTCGACGCACCGTCCTGGTTCACGGCCGAACCCCGCACCACCGCAAGGACGTTGTGGCCGAGCCGGCGGGCATCGGACAGCCGCTCGACCAGCAGAACGCCGACACCCTCGCCCCAGCCCGTGCCGTCCGCCCCATCCGCGAACGCCTTGCACCGACCGTCACCAGCCATGCCGCCCTGGCGGGAGAAGCCCACGAACAGTGCGGGTGTGGACATCACCGACACGCCACCGGCGAGCGCCAGGTCGCACTCACCCGCCCGCAGCGCCTGAACCGCCAGGTGCAGCGCCACCAGCGACGACGAACACGCCGTGTCCACCGTCACCGCCGGCCCCTCCAGACCGAACACGTACGACACCCGGCCCGACATCACACTCGCGGCGGTGCCGGTGATCAGGTAGTTCTGGGCCTCCTCGATCGCATCGACCAGCACCATGCTGTAGTCCTGGCCGTTGGTGCCCGTGAACACCCCGGTCCTGCTGCCGCCGAGAGCCGTGGGGTCGATGCCGGCCCGTTCGAACGCCTCCCAGGAAGTCTCCAGCAGCAGCCGCTGCTGCGGGTCCATCGCCAGCGCCTCACGCGGGCTGATCCCGAAGAACCCCGGGTCGAACTCGCCGATGTCGTAGAGGAACCCGCCCTCCTGGACGGAGAAACTCCCCTCAGCGTCCGGGTCCGGGTCGTAGAGGGCGGCCAGGTCCCAACCGCGGTCCGCCGGGAACTCCGCCATGGCATCCGTGCCGTCGGCGACCAGGCGCCACAGCTCCTCGGGCGACCGCACCCCGCCCGGGTACCGGCAGGCCATCCCCACGATCGCGATCGGCTCGTGGGCCACATCCTCCAACTCGCGCATCTTCAAACGGGTTTCGTCCAGCTCGGTGCTGACCCGCTTGAGGAAGTACCGGAGCTTCTCTTCGTTTCCCATCAGGGACTCTCCATCATCTGTACTCAGCAAGGACCGGGGTGGGACGAGGCTCAGGAGATCCCGAATCGCTCGCCGATGAGGTCGAACATCTCGTCGTCGCTGGCCGACTCGAACCGCTCGGCCGCGGAGTCCTCGTCATCCGCCGTGCCCGCCTGCCGCAGCTTCGCCAGGAGCGCCTGCAGGCGCTCCTCGACCTTCTTTCCGTCGAACTCGTCCGCCAGGAGCGCGGTGAGCGCCGAATCGGCCTCATCCAGCCGGGCCAGGACCGCCGTGTCGGCGCTCGCCTCCGCCTCGAAGAGGCGCGAGCGGAGGTAGGCGGCGAGCTCGGCGGGGTTGGGGTAGTCGAACACCAGGGTCGCCGGCAGCTGCACGCCGGTCGCGGCACTCAGCTGGTTGCGCAGCTGGACCGCGGTCAGCGAGTCGAAGCCCATCTCCTTGAACGCGACCCGTTCCTCGACGGCGTCACCCGAGGCGTGTCCCAGGACCTCGGCGACCTGGGTCCGGACGACGTCCAGGAGTGCCGCCGAGCGCTCGGCCGGCGCCAGCACCGCCAGCCGCTGGGCGAGCGGCTGCTCGCCGCTGCCGCCCGTCCCGCTGCCGCCTGCCGCGCCACCGCTGGCGGCAAGCCGTCGGACCTCGGCCAGCTCCTCGACCAGACGGCTGGGGCGGGTGGAGGTGAACCTGGGCAGGAACCTCTCCCAGTCGATGTCCGCCACCGTGACGGTGGCCTCGCCGTACTCCACGGCCCCCTGCAACGCGGTGATCGCCAGTGCCGGGTCCATGGCCGACATGCCGTGGCGCCGCAGGTGGCGCTGCATCTCCTCGCCGCCGGCCATGCCGTCGCTCCCCCAGTTGCCCCAGGCGATGGAGGTGGCGGGCAGGCCCTGCTCGCGGCGCTGTTCGGCGAGCGCGTCCAGGAAGGCGTTCGCCGCGGCGTAGTTGGCCTGGCCGGACGAGGCGACCGTGCCGCCGAGCGAGGAGAACAGCACGAAGGCGGACGGCTCCAGGTGCCGGGTGAGTGCGTCCAGGTTCAGCGCGCCGACCGCCTTCGGCCCGAGGACCCGGCCGAACCGCTCCGGCGTCATGCCGTCCAGGATGCCGTCGTCCAGCACCGCGGCCGTGTGCACGACCGCGGTCAGCGGGTACTCGGCGGGGATCTGCTGCTCCAGCACGAGGCGCAGCGCCTCGCGGTCGGCCACGTCGCAGGCGGCGAACGTGACCCGGGCGCCCAGTGCGGTCAGCTCCGCCGTCAGTTCGGCGCCCCCCGGCGCGTCGGCACCCCGACGGCTGAGCAGCAGCAGGTGCTCGGCGCCGCGGGCAGCCGCCCAGCGGGCGACCCGCTCGCCGGCCCCGCCGGCACCGCCGGTGATCAGGACCGTGCCGCGCGGCTGCCACGGCCTGGTGGGCTCGCCGCGGTGCTGCGGCGTCCTGACGAGCCGTCGGGCGAAGGCCCCGGCCGCGCGCACGGCCACCTGGTCCTCGCCGTCCGGGCTCGCCAGGATGCCGGTGAACGCCGCCACCTCCCGGTCCCCGGCGACCTCCGGCAGATCGATCAGTCCACCCCAGCGGTCGGGGTGCTCCAGCGCCGCGACCCGCCCCATGCCCCACACCTGTGCCTGGACGGCACTGCGCAGCCGGTCGGACGCGCCCACGCTCACCGCGCCACGGGTGGCCACCCACAGCGGGGCGGAGACGTCGGCATCACCCAGTGCCTGGACGGTCGCCACGGTGGCGAGCAGGCCTGCGGGCAGCCGCCCGTCCGCGCCGAACGGTCGCTCGTCGGCGCCGAGGAAGGACAGCACGCCGCTGAGCTCCCCGAGTTCGGCCAGCTCCTTGGCGAGTGTCTCCCTGGTCATGGTGACCGGGTCGAGTGCGAGCACCGTGGTCTGCGCGCCGACGGCGCGCAGGCTGTCGGCCCACGGGTCCACCCATACGGTGTCGGCGGGCGCCAGCACCAGCCAGCGGCCGGACAGGCCGGACGGCGCGGTTGCGGTCGGCGCTGTCAGCGGGCGCCAGTTGATCCGGTAGCGCCAGGAGTCGACCGAGGCGCTCTCCTTCTGCCGGCGGCGCAGCGCCGACAAGGCCGGGGCGACGGCCTCCAGTGACTTGCGCTGCTCACCTTCGAGGTGCAGCGTGGCGGCGAGCGACGCCAGGTCCGCGGTCTCGACGGCGGTCCAGAACTCCTCGTCGATGCCCTCGGCCCCACCGGGGGCGCGGAGTTCCTCGGCGGCCGCCGTGGGCTCCAGCCAGTAGCGCTGACGCTGGAAGGCATAGGTCGGCAGGTCCACGCGGCGTGCCCCCGTACGGGCGAACACCGTCTGCCAGTCGACGGCCAGCCCCTGGGTGTGCGCGTCGGCCAGGGAGTTCAGCACGCGGCGGATGCCGCCGTCCTCCCTGCGCAGCGTCGCGATGACCCGCACTCCCGCCTCGCCGGCCCCGTGCGCGGTAGCGTTGTCGTGGATCGAGAGAGCGAGCAGGGGGTGCGGGCTGGCCTCGATGAAGGCGCTGTGATGGGCGTCCAGCAGCGCCTCGACGGCCATCTGGAACTCGACGGGCTGACGGATGTTCCGGTACCAGTACTCGTTGTCGAGCCCGGCGGTGTCGAACAGGCCGCCGGTCACCGTGGAGTAGAACGGGATGTCCGAGCGCTTCGGTGCGACGGGTGCCAGTGCCGCCAGCAGCTCCTCGCGCAACTCGTCGAGCTGGGGCGAGTGCCCGGCGGTGTCCAGGCCCGGGACCCGCCGCGCGGACACACCGTCGGCGACCAGCTCGTCGAGCAGGCTGGTGAGGGTCTCTGGGTCGCCCGACACGGCCACCGTGTTGGGGCTGTTCACGGCGCCGACGCAGATCCTGTCGCTACGGTCGCCGATCCGCGCCTCGACCTCCGCGGCGGGCAGGTTCACGGACAGCATGGCCCCGCGACCGGCCAGCCGGAGCCACGCCTGACTGCGCTTGGCAACGATCCTGGCGCTGTCCCGCAGCGACAGGCCGCCGGCGACGTAGGCCGCGGCGACCTCGCCCTGCGAGTGACCCACCACGGCGGCGGGCTCCACCCCGTAGGAGCGCCACATGGCCGCCAGCGACACCATCATGGTGAACAGCGTCGGCTGGATGACGTCGATCCGGGTCGCCGGCGGCGCGTCCGGGGCCTCCCGCAGCACGTCCAGCACCGACCACCCGACGAACTCGGACAGCGCCGCGTCGCAGGCCAGCACGCTCTCGCGGAACGCCTCAGAAGACTCCATCAGCCCGGCCGCCATCCCGACCCACTGGGATCCCTGACCGGGGAAGACGAACACGGCCCGGCCACCCGCGACGGCCGAGGCCTTGGTGGTGTTGGCCGCGTTCCGCCCGTCCACGACGGCGTCGAGGCCCTGGCGGAAGTCGTCGAGGCCCTCGCCGACCACGACGGCCCGGTGGTCGAACAGTGAGCGGGCGGCGACCAGCGAGTGGCCGATGTCGGCGGGGCGGGCGTCCGGGTGGGCGTCCAGGTGGGTCCGGAGCTGCCTGGCCTGCTCGCGCAGGGCGGCGTCGCTCTTGGCCGACAGCAGCCACGGGACCGGCCGGCCGGCGGGCTCGGAGGCGTCGGTCGGCAGGGCCTCGGTCGGCGTCGCATCGGTCGAACGGGCGTCGGTCGCCAGGGCCTCGGCGGGGAAACCCTCCAGGATGACGTGGGCGTTGGTGCCGCTCACCCCGAAGGCGGACACGCCGGCGCGGCGCGGCCGCTCGTCGGCGGGCCACGGCCGGTCATCGGTCAGCAGCGAGACGTTCCCCGCCGACCAGTCCACGTCCGGCGTGGGCGCGTCGATGTGCAGCGACTTCGGCATCGTGCCGTGCCGCATCGCCATCACCATCTTGATCACACCGGCCACGCCGGCGGCCGCCTGGGTGTGGCCCAGGTTCGACTTCAACGAGCCCAGCCAGAGCGGCTGTTCGGCATCCCGGTCCTGACCGTAGGTGGCCAGCAGCGCCTGGGCCTCGATCGGGTCGCCCAGCCGGGTGCCGGTGCCGTGCGCCTCGACGACGTCGACCTCCGAGGTGGACAGCCCGGCATTGGCCAGCGCCTGCCGGATCACCCGCTGCTGCGACGGACCGTTCGGGGCCGTCAGCCCGTTCGAGGCACCGTCCTGGTTCACGGCCGAGCCGCGGACCACCGCGAGGATGGTACGGCCGTTGCGCTGCGCGTCGGACAGTCGCTCCAGCAGCAGCACACCGGCGCCCTCGCTCATGCCCGCCCCGTCGGCAGCGGCGGCGAACGCCTTGGACCGACCGTCACGTGCCAGCCCCTGCTGCCGCGAGAACGCCACGAACAGCGCAGGGGTCGCCATCACCGTGGCACCGCCGGCCACCGCGAGCTCGCACTCGCCCGACCGCAGCGCCTGGCACGCCATGTGGAGCGCCACCAGGGACGAGGAGCAGGCCGTGTCGATCGACACGGACGGCCCCTCCAGCCCGAAGGTGTAGGCGATCCGGCCGGACAGCACGCTGGCGGAGCCGCCGGTCAGCACGTAGTTCTCGGACTCCTCCCAGGCCTTCGCCTGGACCATCGTGTAGTCCTGGCCGTTGGTCCCGACGAAGACGCCGGTCTGGCTCCCGTGCAGGCTGTGCGGGTCGATGCCCGCCCGCTCGAAGACCTCCCACGAGGTCTCCAGCAGCAGGCGCTGCTGCGGGTCCATCGCGCGGGCCTCACGGGGGGCGATCCCGAAGAACGCCGGGTCGAACTCGCCCGCGTCGTAGAGGAAGCCGCCCTCCACGGAGTAGAGCTTCCCGACCGCGTCCGGGTCCTCGTCGTAGAGGCTCTCGATGTCCCAGCCGCGGTCGGCGGGCAGACCGGAGACCGCGTCGACGTGATCGGCCACCAGCTGCCACAGGCCCTCGGGCGAGCGCACGCCGCCGGGGTAGCGGCAGCTCATCCCCACGATGGCGATCGGCTCGTCGTCCAGCACCGCCGCGCGCACGGCGGGCAGCCCGGCGGCCGTGGCCTGCTCGCCGACGAGTTCACGGCGCAGGTGCTCGGCCAGCACCTCGGCGGTCGGGTAGTCGAAGGCCGTGGTGGGCGACAGGCGCAGGCCGGTCTCGGCGTTGAGACGGTTGCGCAGTTCGACGGCGGTGACCGAGTCGAACCCGAGGTCCCGGAAGGCCCGCCGCTCGTCGATCGCATGGGCCGACTCGTGGCGGAGCACCACGGCGACATGCGACCGCACCAGCTCCAGCAGGTGGTGCTTCTGGTCGGCCGAACCCATCGTCAGCAGGCGCTGGACCAGTGGGGTAGCGGCCGGTCCGGCCTCCCCGGTCTTGGCGACCGGCTCGGCCTGCTGGGCCGCGAGGGCCTTCTTCACCTCAGGCAGTTCACCGAGGAAGGCGCTCCCCCGGTTGGCGGTGAAGGCCACGGTGAACCGGGGCCAGTCGACGTCGGCGACCGCGGTGCAGGTCTCGTCGCGGTCCAGCGTCTGCTGGAGGGCGACCAGCGCCGTGTCCGGATCCATCACCGGCACGCCGTGCCGTTGGGCCACCTCACTGATCTCGGGGTCGCCCGCCGCACCCGCACCGCCCCAGACGCCCCAGGCGACCGACGTCGCGGCCAGACCGCGATCGCGGCGGGACTGCGCGAGCGCGTCCAGATAGGCCGTCGCGGCGGCGTATCCGGCCCGACCGCGGCTGCCCCAGGTGCCGGCGTTCGAGGAGAAGACGACGAACGCCTCCAGCGCGGACTCGTGCAGCAGGGCGTCCAGGTTCACCGCACCCGCGATCTTCGCGGACGCGGTGGCGACCAGCTCCGCCGGGGAGCAGTCGGTGATCAGGGCCGACCCTCCGGTTCCGGCGGTGTGGATGACGGCGGTGAGCGGGTGCTCGGCCGGGATGCCGTCCAACAGCGCGGACAGGGCGTCGCGGTCGGCGATGTCGCAGGCCGCGATCGTCACCTTCGCACCCAGCGCGGCCAGTTCGGCCGCAAGGTCGTCCGCACCGGGCGCCTGCGGGCCACGCCGGCTGACCAGCAGCAGATGCTCGGCCCCATGGCCGGCCAGCCACCGGGCCACATGACCGCCCAGGGCACCCGTGCCACCCGTCACCAGCACCGTGCCCGACGGACGCCAGTCACGCACCGCCCCCGACCCGGCGGGCACCGCACGCACCAAACGCCGTCCGAACACCCCCGAACCACGAACCGCCACCTGGTCCTCGACCACACCACCCGCGCCGGGACCGGACGCCAGCACACCCACCAGGCGCCGAACCACGCCCTCGTCCAGCACCTCCGGCAGATCGACCAGACCACCCCAGAGATCCGGGTGCTCCAACGCCGCCACCCGGCCAAGACCCCACACCTGCGCCTGAACCGGGCTCAGCACACGGTCGTCGTCCGCGCCCACCGACACCGCACCATGCGTCACCGCCCACAGCGGAGCCGCCACACCCGCATCACCCAGCGCCTGCACCAGAAGCAGCGTCCCCGCCACCCCCGCAGCCAGATGACCATCCGCAGCCATCAGCCGCTCATCCAGCGCCAGCAGCGACAGCACACCCGTGAACTCGGTCCCCCGAAGCGTGGCGAGCCGGTCGGCCAGCTGCGAGCGGTCGGTGCGGCAGGCGTCCACCTCGATGACCCGGGCGGGGTCCTCCAGGCCCAGCGACTTCACCAGGGAGTCGGCCCACTCGGTGTCCGCGGTCCCGCTCGGGACGGCGAGCAGCCAGTCTCCCGGCAGGGTGGCCGGCACCGTCGCGGCCTGCTGCGGCAGCGCGCGCCAGGTGACTCCGTAACGCCAGGAGTCAGCGGTTGAGTTCTCGTTCCGGCGGCGACGGTAGGTGGAGAGTACGGGCAGGACTTCCCGCAGCGACTCGTCCATCCCCTCGCCTGCGTGCAGGGCGGCGATCAGGGCCTCAAGGTCCTGGCTCTCGACGGCTTGCCAGAACTCTTCGTCGGCCGGGCCGGTCAGGAGGGTGTCGTCGCGCAGCGGCACGTCCAGCCAGTAGCGCTGGTGCTGGAACGCGTACGTGGGCAGGTCGACGCGGTGGGCGCCGGTGCCCTCGAACAGAGTGGGCCAGGCGACCGGGGCACCGTGCACGAACGCCTGCGCCAAGGACGCCGTCAGACGCGGCCAACCGCCTTCACCACGACGCAGGGTGCCGATCGCCGCAGCGGCGATGTCCTGCTCGCCGATGACCTCCTCGATCGCCGGAACCAGGACCGGGTGCGAGCTGACCTCGATGAACAGGCCATGCCCGTCCGCCAGAAGGCCTTCGACGCCGTGACGGAACTCCACCGTCTGACGCAGGTTGGTGTACCAGTACGCGGCGTCGAGCTCCCTGGTGTCCAGGAAGCCACCGGTCACGGTCGACCAGAACGGTACCCGACCCTCAACCGGCACGATCGGCGCCAGATCGCGGGCCAGACGCTCGCGCAGGCCCTCCACCATCTGCGAATGCGAGGCGTAATCCACCGGGATCCGCCGCACCCGCACCCCACGACCCTCACACCACGCCATGAACTCCCCCAGCGGCACGGCCGGGCCCGAAACCACCGTCGACGCAACGCCGTTGACCGCCGCGACGGAAACGCCATCCCCGCCCCACTGCTCCAGCAGCCCGCGCACCTCACCAGCACCCGCGCCCACCGACACCATCCCGCCCGAACCCGCCAACTCCTCCGCAATGGCCTTCGACCGCAACACCACCACCCGCGCGCCATCCACCAACGACAACCCACCCGCAACCACCGCCGCCGCGATCTCACCCTGCGAATGACCCACCACAGCCGCCGGCTCGACCCCGCTGGACCGCCACACCTCGGCCAGCGACACCATCACCGCCCACAACACGGGCTGCACCACATCAACCCGCCCCAACCACCCCTCATCACCCGAACGCACCACCTCACGCAGCGACCAATCCACCAGGTCGCCCAGGGCCCGCTCGCACTCACCCATCCGCGCCGCGAACACCTCCGACGACCCCAGCAACTCCCCCGCCATCCCCAGCCACTGCGACCCCTGACCCGGGAACACGAACAC
>NZ_JARZAH010000071.1:0-15363 GCF_029892145.1 Kitasatospora sp. GP30 | reverse complement strand
CCGGGGGTTGGCGGGGGGGCGTTTTGGGCGGTGCCCGCCGGGGGGGGGGTGTTCGGTTTTGGTGGGGCGCCCCCCACCCCCGTTGGGGGGGGGTTGGGGGGGCGGGCCCCCCACCCCCGCCCACGACGAAGGGGCCGATCGAAGCAAAGGTGCTGCCAAATGCTTGAGCGACCCGCTCGGGATCGAGCGATCATTCCATCGATGGTTCTCCACGCTAGCAGGGTGTGGAGGCCGCGTGAGGAGTTGTCCCGGCTGTGCGCAGTCGGGTTCTCGGCGCGGCTCGGCGCGCTGCTGGCGCTGCCGGTGCTGCTGTGGGCGGCGACCACCGACGCGCCTATCGGCTGGGAGCGCGCGGCGCTGGTGCTGGCGCTGTTGAGGATGGCACAGGACGTCCAGGTCAGCGGGGTTGTGACCGGCCGTCGCTGATCGGCTCCGCAGTCGGGCGGGCACCGTGCCCGCCCGACCGCGCGGTCCGGTGCGCTCTGCGCGTGCCTGGCTCCGCCCCTGCTCCGGGCCTGCGGCCCGGTGCCCCTTCCCGGAACGGGTGTCGCCGTTTCGTCGAGTTGACGCCGGAGGAGTCCACGGTGTCCGGTTACCGACCCGCGATAGCACTCGGGTACGCGGCGTTCGTGCAGTTGCGCTATCGCCCCTACGAGCAGTATGCCCGCGCCCGACTGGGCGACGGAGAGGCGAGCCGGCGTGCGGTCGAGCACGCCCTGCGGCTCACCGAGTTGAGCTGGGCGGCGATGCTGGCCGCCGATCCGGCCGCGTTCGCCTGGCGGGTGCTGGGCGAGGCGGTGGCCGACGCGGCGGCGCGCTCGCCGCGCCCCGGCACCGACCTGCTGCACCGCGAGCTGCCCGCCCGCGCCGCGGACGCGACGATTCTGCACGAGCGGCTCGGCATGCCCGCCGACGCGGCGGCAGAACTGATGGGGCTGGCTGAGCCCGAGCTTCAGGTCGAGATCCGAGCAGCCCGCCGACTGCTCGCTGAACGAAGGAGGCACACCACCCGGTAGACAGGGACATCGAAGCCCCGCGGACCAACAGGCGCAAACGGCGCACCCCCCACCCGGGAGGTGCGCCGGCGCGGTCCGCGCCAGGGCTCGCCATGCTCGTGCCACGCACCACCCCTGCGGGTGATGCCGCTTCGCCATGCCTTCAGGCTACGATGGCTGGTCGTCATGAAGGTTGACGTGCAACACACTTGGCGACGCAAGGGGGCACGCGTGAGCGATTCACTGCCAGCCAGGGTCGACCCGGGAGAACCGACCGCCGAGAGGCTGTACGACCACCTTCCGCAGGAGCAGGCCGACTCGCCGTGGGAGACGATCGACGTCAGCAGGCCCACCGCCGCCAGGATGTACGACCACCTGCTCGGGGGCCGGTTCAACCACCCGTCGGACCGGGAGGCCGTCGCCGAACTGCTGAAGATCGCGCCCAGCACCAAGGAACTCGCGCTGAACAACCGCGCCTTCTTGGTCCGCGTCGTGGAAACCATCGCCCGCGACTTCGGGATCCGGCAGTTCGTCGACTTCGGCTCCGGCCTGCCGACACAGGACAACGTCCACCAGGTCGCCCAGCGTGTCGACCGCGGCTGCCGCGTGGTCTACGTCGACAACGACCCGCACGTCCACGCCTACGGGCGCCTCCTGCTGGACGAGAACCCGCGAGTCGCGTTGATAAAGGCCGACATGACGGACACCGAAGGCGTCTTCGGGCACCGTCACTTCCGCGACCTGATCAACCTGGCCGAACCCACCGCCGCGCTGTTCGTCTCGGTCGTCCACTGCCTGACCGACCAGCAGGATCCATTCGGCATGATCCAGCGCACCGTCGCCAAACTGCCGGCAGGAAGCGCGGTCGTGGTCTGCCAGCTCGTCAGCGACGACGAGGTGGTGCGAGACGCGGTCACCCAGCTGATGTGCGACGGCACCGGCGGCCACTGGGGCAGGGTGCGCACCGAGGCGGACGTTCGGGCCTACTTCGACATCGACCGGCTTCGGATCGAGAAGCCCGGCCTGGTGGACGTGACGTACTGGCGCCCGGACCGGGACGTCTTCCCGCGGCAACGCACCCTGGAGTGGATCGAGTTCGGGGGCGTCGCCCGCGTTGTGTGACGCCCGCCCGCTCCGGTGGGGGCCGCCCCGGCGGCCCCCACACTCACAGCGACCCGGTCTGGATCGCCGCCCGGTGCCACTCGATCGCCCGACGGACGAGTATCCGGCTCTCCTCGCGGCCCAGCGCCTGGTCCACGATGTTGACCAGCGCCTCGTGGTAGTCGTGGAACGCCTGGGCGCCCTCATCCCGGTCTGGGTAGTAGTAGTGGCTCTCCCGGTCGCCGATCTCCACGTAGATCAGCTCGCGCATCGGACCGGGAGCGTCGAAATCCAGCTTCGTCAGGTTCGTGAAGTGCAGCGCCAGCGGCAGCTCGAAGGGGATGATGCGCACGCCGATCCCCGCCGTCTCGGTGTACTCCTCCACCGCCTTCAGCTGCTCCACCATGGTCGCGTGGTCGCCCATCACCCGGTACAGCGCCGACTGCTGCACGCAGTACACCGCGCGCACCTCGGACGCCAAGACCACGCGCTGATGGGCCAGCCGCGCCTTCACCACCCCCGGCAGCTCGTGCTGCCTGGTGCGCAGCAGCGTTGCCCGCGTCACCGCCTCCATGTACGGCCTCGTCTGCAGCGCGCCGGGGATCACGTGGGAGTCGACCGCGATCAGCCGGAAGGCCTGCTTCACCATCCCCGACAGGCGGTGCTGACCACCGGCGCCCGCGTCACGATGGAACCCGGCCGGGCCCTTCTTCGAGGCGTCGACGGCGAGCATCATCAGCCGCGCGCGCTCAGGCCCGGGCCGCACCTCGAAGACATCGAGGATCGTCGCGATGTCCTGCGGGTTGTTCAGTCGGCGCTGCCCGTTCTCGATACGGCTCAACTTGGCCACCGAGACGTGGGTACGGCCCGCCAGCCAGCCCAGGGTCCGAGCGCCCCGCAGGGTACGCAGGTCGATGCCGAGCTGGGCGGCAGGTATAGACCATTCCGCCGCGTCCACGTCGTGAGCACGCGAAATGGGGATCGGACCATCGTCCGAATGTTCATGGTTGAACGGGCCAGCGGCCACGTCGCCCCCCTCACAAACTGAATTGACCACATCAGCTTGGCACAAGGGGGGCGTCGTCGTCACGCCAAGGGTTTCCCGCACAGCGGGAAACCCTTATTGATTAGGCCGCCAAGTTGTCGAACTCCGACTTCTTGGCCCCGTCGAGCCAGGCGTCGACCTCGCCCTGGTCGAAGACCAGGGCGGGGCCGCCCTCATCCTTGCTGTGGAACACGGCCACCCGGCCGTCCGGCAGCTTCTGCATCACCACACACTGCCCGGAGCCCTGGCTCTTCAGGGCCTTCTGGGCCGGATGCGGCGACTCGATGGCTGCCGCCGGCATCCCGTTGTAGTACTCGCCAGTACGGTCCATAACTCGTCTCCTCTTGTACGAAAAGCCGACCACTCCGCTCTCCGGTCATACTTTCCGGAGCCTGCGCAGGTCAGAAGCCCGTGCAATCCCACGTGCAATTGCCCGGAGAGCGCGGAATGAATCATTGCGCCCAAAAATCGAACAGCGCCACTCCCCGATCGGGTGAAAGTGAAACAAAAACAATAAATACCTATCGGCTTCTGATAGGACCGCCGATGCATGATCCGCATTGCCAGTACCAGCCCCTCCAGTCGCTTCTCGTCGATGCTGGCACCGGTTCGCGGGAGGGGTGAGGTCTGTCGTGGCACAGGTGGAGACGCTGCGCGCGTACAAGTTCGCCCTGGACCCGACCGCGGCCCAGCTCGCGGACCTCAACCGGCACGCCGGTGCGGCACGGTGGGCGCTCAACCACACCCTCGGCGCGAAGGTGGTCGCACACCGCCAGTGGCGCGCCAGTGTCGACGAGGGCGACTCCCGCACCGACCCGGAACTCCCGGACGGCTTCCACGGACCCCACCGGCCCTACCCGTGGTGGCACGAGGTGTCGACCTACGCCTTCCAGTCCGCCTTCCTCGACGCTGACCGGGCGTGGGGCACATGGCTGGGCTCCCTCGCCGGCCGCCGGGCCCGCGACTCCTTCCGTCTGGACCACGACGTGAAGAAGCCGACGATCCGCCTCGACGGCCACTGGCGGCTCCAACTGCCGCGCGTCGGCTCGATCCGCATCCACGGCTCCGGTAAGCGCCTGGCCCGCCTGATCGCCAAGGGCCAGGCCGTGATTCAAACCGTCACCGTCTCCCGCGGCGGCAACCGCTGGTACGCCAGCGTCCTCGCCAAGGTGCAACAGGACAGCCCCGACAAGCCGAGCCGGCCCAGACCGAGCGTGGAACCGTCGGCGTCGACTGGGGCATCGCACACCTCACCACGCTCTCCCAGCCCCTCGACCCCACCGACCCGGCCGCCCTCCACATCGCCAACCCCGCCACCTCGGCGCCGGGACAAGCCAACTCGCCAAAGCGTAGCGGGCGTTGTCGCGCACTGAGCGCGGTTTGGAGCGCCGGGCGAGGGCCGCGCGGCGCGTCGGCGCCATCCACCACCGGATCGCGCAGCGGCGCGCCGGCACCGTGCGCCTGCTCACCAAGCAGCTCACCACCCGGTTCGACACTGTTGCCGTCGAAGGCCTCAACGTCCGCGGCATGAGCGCCTCCGCGCGCGGCACCGTCGACTAGCCCGGTCGCCGGGTTCGGCAGAAGGCCGGCCTCAACCGGGCCGTCCTCGACGCCGCCCTTGGCGAACTCCGGCGCCAACTCAGGGCGGTCGGAGCGTCAAGCGTCCGTTGCCACCGTGCCAGTGGGGAGACATCTCAACCCTTCATTTTGCAGCAACTTGGCTTGCTGCCATGGATTCTGACGGAGATTCACCCATATGGGCTATGGCTGTCGGTGGGGGCTGCTTCGATGCGGAGTGTCCGAGAAGTTCCGACTGAGGAGGGTGTCATGGAGGCGTTGTACGAGCGGCTGCTGCAGGTGGCGAGTGGGCTGTCGCGGGACGGTGCGGTGAGGGTGGTGGGTCACTACGAGCCGGTGGCGGGAGCGGGGACGCCGGTGGCGCCGCCGACCGTGAAGGTCAAGCGGACCGTCAAGGACCTGGCGACCGGGAAGGACAAGGAGGTCGATGAGCCGGGCCAGCTGTTCGAGGACCGGTGGGTCGACGAGAAGCGCACCGAGGTGGTGCTGCTGGACCAGCGGCAGTCGCAGGCGAACCGCTGTGAGACGGCGCTGCTGGAGGCGGTGGACCAGGGCGAGGTGCTGCTGCCGCACCTGGCTCTGCATCTGACCGCGGAGGGCCGTGAGCTGCGGATGACGAACCTGGACGCCCCGCACCGCTCCCGGGATGCGTACTTCCGGGATGCGATCGACGAGTCGGGCACGAAGTTCGACGACACCGAGACGGGCCGGGCCTTGCGCGACACGGGGACGGCCGACGTGCGGGCCTTCTTGGCGTCGGCGCCGTCGGACTTGGTGTACGGGATCTGGGACTCGCACCGCAAGCGCCGGGTGCAGTTGAAGGTGCCGCGGACCTACACCTCGGAGCTTGTGGGCCTGCATCCGCTGCGTGGGCAGCGAGCGGCAGGCCGGTTCGACGTCTGGAACTTCCCTGGAGACACCGTGGAGTTGACCGGGGACGGGTGGAGGGCGGTCGATGGCACAGGGAAGAAGGGCAAGGGGAAGACGCTCAGGGCGTCGGCCGTCGGGCACGGCATGATCCCGCCCGCCGCCGGGATGGGCGGGGTGACAGTGCAGACGATCGAGCGAAACGCGACCTTGGCCATGGCGGGTCTGCGGGCGCTGCGTTTCGGCGACGCCCCGCGGGAGTACGTGCGGGCGGCGAGGGCGCTGTTGGCGGCGCTGGCGTTGCTGGGGGACCGGCTGGCGTTCGCCGCGCCGGCGGTGCGGCTGCGCTCGGGTTGCGACCTGCTGCTGGTGTCGGAGCGGATCGAATGGGTCGGTCGTGGGCGCGAGGGCGTGGCGGTGACTGAGCCGTTGGAGCTGGACACGGTGGCGCAGGCGCTGGAGCTGTTCGAGTACGCGCGTTCGCGGGCCGAGGAGGCGGGCCTGAAGTGGTCGGAGGGGCCGGTGCGGCTGCGGCCGAACGCGCAGGTGCAGCAGGCGATCGAGCGCTCGTTCCGCCTGGAGGGCATCGGCGAGGCGGAAGGCGAGTAGAGCGTCATGGCCTTCCACATCTCGGTGGAGCTGCTGGAGCCGCTCTACCAGGCGAGCGGCATGGATGGTGAGCGGGCCGAGTGGCCGCCCCACCCGGCCCGGTTGTTCTGTGCGTTGGTCGCGCACGCCGATCTTGAAGATGCCGCGCACCGGATGGCGCTGGGCTGGCTGGAGGCGCAGGAGCCGCCGGTGGTCACGGTGCCGGCCAGGCCGCTGGAGGCGGAGCCTCCGCGGGCGGCGTGGGTGGTGACCAACGTCGTGGACCCGAAGAAGGTCAACCACGGCCTACTGCCCGGCCGCACGGCCGGCGGCAGTCCGCGTAGGTGGGCGCAGAAGACGTTGTCCGGGAACCGGATCGTGTTCACCTGGGCCGGGCAGCCGGGGGAGGAGATCGCCCGGGTGCTGGCCGAGATGGCCTGGCGGGTGCCGTACCTGGGCCGTGCCACCGGCACCGGGCTGCTGGACTCCTGGTGCGGTCCCGACCATGGCGCGGCCGGCGAGGAGGAGGGGGACAGGTGGTCGCGGCGGTGGGTGCCCGCACCGCTGGGTGAGTTCCCGCACGGCTCCGTGCCGGTGCGGGTGCCGGTGCCCGGGTACCTGGAGTGGCTGGACGAGGCGTTCGAGGAGGGCCTGCCGGCCTGGAGCCGGTCCCACACTCACCCCTACCTCGACCCGGACCACATCGAGCCGGCCGACGAGGGCCCGGTGGCGGGACCGTTCGGCGACATGCTGGCCTTCACCTTCGCCCCCCAGGTGGCGCTGGACCCGCGCCGGACGCTGGAGCTGACCGATCGTCTGCGCGCCGCGGTGATGAGCATCCTGGAGTCGATGGGGCACGACGTGATGGCGATGCCCACGATCCACGGCCACCGGCGCACCCCGGACGGACCGCGGCCGGTGGCCTACCTCGCACTGCCGTTCACCGGCCGCGACCACGCCGACGGACTGCTGCGCGGCCTGGCGATCGCACTGCCCGTCGACATGCCGAAGGAGGAGCGCAAGGCCCTGCTGGCCGCGGCGCTCCACCACAGCGGCGGCCTGCGCGAACTGTTCCTGGGGAAGGCCGGGGCGCTGGCGTTGGAACGGGTCAGCCCCGCCAATCGCGACCAGGCCCTGCACACCGTGCAGCCGACCACCTGGAGCCGGCCGTCGCGGGTATGGACCACGGTGACCCCGATGGTTCTGGACCGCTTCCCCCGAAAGGCCACCGAGGAGCACTGGCACGAGTCGATCGCCGCCAGCTGCCGGGTGGCCGGCCTGCCCGAGCCGGAGCGCATCGAGTGGGACACCCGCTACGGCATGCTGCCCGGCGCCCCGGACGTGCGGGGCTTCCCGGCGCGCCGCAAGGACGACGAGGCGCCGCTGCCCGCCTGCCACATCCGCCTGACCTTCCCCGTCCCGGTCACCGGGCCGGTCGTGGTCGGCAGCAAGCGCAACTTCGGCCTGGGCCTGTGCCGGCCCGACAACACCTACCTGGAGAACGACCAGTGACGGCCTCCCAGCCGCAGCTCGCGCTCGTCGAGCCGGGTGAGTTCCCGCTCTTCTTCAGCGAGATCCACCACCACACCCACTGCCCCGACGGTTCCACCACGGCGATCTGCGAGAACTGCCGGAAACGGAAGCCGTTCCCGTGGCAGAGCGCCTACCTCGATGCGGTGGCCACCGGCGCCGACTGGCCCGACCTGGACGTGCCCACCGCGCTCGGCAAGACCACCATCATCAGCATCTGGCTCTACCTCCTGGCCGCCGAGTACACCCGCAACCACCAACACGACCGCGCCACCGCCCACGCCCGGCGCACCGTGCCGCTGCGGCTCGTACTCGCCGTCGACCGGCGCCTAGTCGGCGACCAAGCCCACCGACAGGCCAGCGACCTCGCCGCCGCCCTCCACGGTGCCCCGGCCGGGTCGGTGCGGGCCAAGGTCGCCGCAGCACTGCGCGACCTGTCCGGCGGCGAAGAGCCGCTGCGGGTCGTACGGATGCGAGGCGGAACCCGCTGGGACTCCGACTGGGCACCGCACCCCGTCCAGCCGGTGGTGGTGACCTCCACCGTCGACCAGATCGGCAGCCGCCTGCTGTTCCGCGGCTACCAGGTCTCACCGCTGCGCGCCCCGATCGACGCCGCCCTCATCGGCACCGACACCCTGCTCGCCCTGGACGAGGCCCACCTCTCGGAGGCGCTGTTGGCCACCACCGGGGACTGCGCCGCCTACCAGCGCACCGCCACCTGCACGGAACTCGCCCAGCGGGCGCTGCGTGTGGTCAGCCTCTCGGCCACCGCCGCCACCGGCACGCGCGCCCGGCACACCATCAGCGAAGCCGACCGCGCCGACCCCATTGCCAAGCGGCGAATCGAGGCCCAACGGCACGTCACCCTGCTCGACGCCAGCACCTGGTCGGACAAGCAGAGCAAGCCGACAAAGCCGGCCGAGGCGTTCGCCAAGGCCGCCGAACTCAGTGTGGACGCGCTGTTGCCCGGCCTGCAGCTGCCGGCCATCGCGGTGATCGCCAACACCATCGCCCACGCCCGCGCTGCCCATACCGCGCTGGCCGAGCGCACGGACATCGACGTGCTGCTGCTGATCGGCCGCAGTCGCGGCGCCGAGCGCGACCTGCTCCTGGGCGGCCCGCTGGCCGAACTCCTGGCCGGCATCGATCCGGACCGCGCCCGGCCGCTGGTCGTCGTCGCCACCCAGACGCTCGAAGTCGGCATCGACGCCACCTTCGGCGCCATGGTCAGCGAATGCGCCGACTGGGCCGCGGTCCTGCAGCGCCTGGGCCGCCTGGACCGCTACGGCGACCTCGACACCGCCCCGGCGATCCTTGTGCGCACCCACAATCCGGCCGACCCGGACAAGATCCCCGTCTACGGCCCGGCCGCCGAACACACCTGGCAGTGGCTCAGCCGACACACCCTGGTTCACACCACCACTGAGCCTGCTGAGCTGGCCCAGCACCTCGCCACTGGTCTGCTCCTCAACCCGAACACCCTGCCCGGCCTGCTCGCCGACGCCGACACCACCGCCATGACCCGCACCGGCGACCACATCCCCCCACTGCACCGGGTGCGCGTAGACGCCTTCGCCCGCACCAGCCCCATCCCGGTCCCCGACGAACTGCCGGCCCCGTTCCTGCACGGCCTGGACACCGGCGACCCCGAGGTCCAGGTCCTGTGGCGCGCCGACCTGCCCGACACCACCGACGCGGAGCACGCCGCCGACCGGATCCGCCGCACCCCCGTCCACCCCGGCGAAACCGTCACCCTGCCCCTCGCCGCTGTGCGGCGCTTCCTCACCGATCCGCGCCAAACCCCCGACACCAGCGACCTTGAAGGTGCCCAGGCCGACACCATCGATGAGTCGCGCACCGCCCGCAAACGCCTGCGCGTCCCCGTGCTCCAGCGCGCCGGCGACGGCACCTGGACCCTCCCGCGCCTGGCCGACGACCTCACCCCCGGCGCCACGTTGGTGCTGCCCGCCGCCGCCGGCGGCCACGACGCCCACGGCTTCACCCCCCACCACACCGACCCCGTCCCCGACCTCGGCGACCACCCCACCGACCTCGACCACGCCGACCGCACCCCCCTGCGCCTGGACCCGGCCGTACTCGCCACGACCACCGGGCAGCTGCCCGAGCAGTTCACCGGCCCCATCAAGGAAGCCCTCACCCACCTCGCCGCCGACCGGGACGACCCTGACATCCCCACGACGACGCAGATCATCCACACCTTGATCGACAGCCTCACCAGCGCCTTGCCCACCACTACCGACCCCGCCGGGCCTGCTCGCCACACCCCACTTCTCCGGCGTCGCCTCGAACGACTGCGCCAGACCGAGGACTGGCGCACTGACATCGAAGTCGGCACCGACCGCGCGGGCCTCGCGCTGGCCGGCGGCCCCAGCCGCCTCATCCTCATCCCGGCCAGGCCCACCCATGACCTGCTTGGCGCCGGTGACGACGACCCTGACACCAGCAGCCTCACCCGCAGGGTTTCCCTGGCCACCCACCACCAGGCCGTCGCCACCCGTGCCTTGCAGTACGCCCAACGCATCGGCCTGCCGGGTGACTTGGCCCGAGCTGTCGAACTCGCCGCTCACGCCCACGACTGCGGGAAACAGCATCTGCGCTTCCAGTGCATGCTCTGCGCCAGCGACATGCTCCTCGCCGAATCCCTCCCCGAACCGCTCGCCAAGTCCGGCATGGACCCCAACGACCGCGCAGCCCGCCGCCAGGCCGCCCGACTGGCCAGCTGGACCAAAGACCTGCGCCACGAGGCCCTCAGCGCCGCCGCAGTGCAGGCCTGGCTCGCCACCGACCCACCCACCGCCCGCGGCCTCGACCACGACCTCATCACCCACCTCGTCGCCGCCCACCACGGCCACGCCCGCCCCCTCCTGCCCGCCCACCCCGACCCCGACCCGGTCACCGTCGACTGCGACATGCCCGACGGCGCCACGATCACCGTCTCCAGCACCGCCATCGGCACCGACTGGACCGGACCCGACCGCTTCCACACCCTCAACCACCGCTACGGCTTCTGGGGCCTGGCCCTACTCGAAACCCTCGTCCGCCTCGCCGACATCACCTGCTCCAAGGAGGGCAGCTGACCATGCACCACCTCCACCTGCCCGCCCTGCGCTCCGACGACGCACTCGGCTTCCTCGCAGCCCTCGGCGTCCTCGAACTCACCACCGCCACCCTGCCCACCCCAGCCCGACTCCACTGGCAAGGCCCCGCCGTCCCCGCCATCCTCACCACCGACCAACCCCTCACTATCGACACCCTCACCGACCTCCTCACCACCCACCTGCCACCCCCACCCCCGCGCCCCACCAAGAAGAAGACCCCCACCCCCGACACCAACCAACCCCCCATCACCCCATGGGACCCCTTCCCCCACGCCGCCGGCCTACTGACCGGCAAACGCGACCCCACCGGCCCTAACGACCCACTGCGCACACCCGTCGACACCACCCACGCCACCCTGCGCCAACTCGCCCAGCAGGAACGCGAAACCGACTCAGACCTGCCCCGCTGGTTCGCCGCCCTCACCAACCCCCTGGCCTTCGAGACGAAGACCGCGAAGGCCGACCAGGGCAACGCACTGCCCGACGACTCGGCCGGCCCCACGGCCGTCCGGCGCACTCCCATCACGCCGTTGATCGCGGCAGCCGGCCAGATGACCCTGGTCAGCCTCGTCGAGACCGCGGTGAAGGAATGTCACCGGGATCCCGAGCAGATCCGCTCCGCCCTCACCGGCTGGCGCCGCGTCAACGGGTACGCCTCAGCCAATCTCGACCACCGCTCCCTCGGCGACGCCCACACCAACCCCGAAGGCGAGGCCTACCAGCGCGGGGCCCCCGGCCCCACCTGGCTGGCCCTCCACGCCCTCGCCACCTTCCGCCTCACCGCCACCGGCCGAAGTCAGGCCGCCACCAGCTGGGACACAACGAACGCCCGCCCCGCCCTGCGCTGGCCCGCCTGGACCCCACCCCTGACCGCCACCGCCGTCACCGTCCTCCTCGAACACCCCGCCGTCCGGGCAACGGACCCCGCACAACGCCGCAATGCCACAATGCTCACCAACCTCGGCGTCACCGCCCTCTACGAAGCCACCCGCACCCAACGCAACAGCTCCGACGGCCCACTCGCACCCAGCACACACCTCTGGCCCTGACCACCCCGAACACCGCGATCCTTGACAACTCCACAGCGCCCACAAGGCAAGAGAGAGCACCGCCCACCACACGCTTCGGAACCACAAGCACACCATGAAACCCCGCATCGCACCGAAGCGAAATGTCTAAAACATGTCGGAATGGCACTGCTGGGCTGAGAGTAGCCGGACGCGTCTCACCAGAACTCCCAGCTCACCCACTCCGTCTAGGCACCGATGGGGTGCGGCACCATTGAAGCTTTCTGAGCCGGGATCACACTTCTCTACCACTATGGGCCGTCTAGGCACCGATGGGGTGCGGCACCATTGAAGCGCGGAGATCTGGTTGACGTCGCCGACCACGTTGAACCGTCTCCGCACCGACCGGGTACGGCACCATTGAAGCGGCGGTTGCCCGTGGGTCGCGGTCCGGCACGGCGACCGTCTCCGCGCCCACCGGATGCGGCACCATTGAAGCACTGGCTGGGCCTACCACCACCGCCGCCCCGAACCGTCTCCGCACCGACCGGGTGCGGCACCATCGCAGCGCCATTTGCGGGCCGGTCCACGTCCCGATGTCGATCCCTTCTCCGAACCCGCTGGGTGCGGCACCATCGCAGCCCTCGTTGGGCGGCGCTCTCGGTGGGGCGCGGCCCCATCTCCGTACCCACCGGGTGCGGCACCATCGCAGCGACCAGCCGACCGACATGACCGGGCACGGGCGCTGACCATCTCTGCACCAACTGGGTGCAGCACCATCGCAGCGCGTTCGGGCTGGTCTTGGTCATACGAGGAAAGGTCCATCGCCGCACCCACCGGGTGCGGCACCGTTGAAGGTTTACGAGTCCCCTCGGTTATGGATGCTCTCCTTGCTGCCTCCGCACCGACCGTGTGCGGCACCGTTGAAGGGTCGCGTCGGACAGCTGGCCGGCGACCGTCACTGGCCCGTCTCCGCACCGCCCGCGGGCATCGTTGGAGGCATGGCCCATAGCTGCTCATGGTGGACCTCAGCGGCTGTCTCCGCACCGATCGGGCGCAGCACCGTTGAAGCCTGCCAGCAGGTGAAGTGCTCGCCGACCTGTTCTCCGCACCGACTGGGTGCGGCACCGTTGGAGCATCCAGGCGGCGTAAACGCCGCGCTGCTCAGTGGGCCCGACCGGGTGCGGCACCATTGAAGCGGCAGATCGAGGACGAGGTCGACGCCACGCAGGCCGCCGTCTCCGCACCTACCGGGTGCGGCACCGTTGAAGCCACATCGCTTCGGCGGCTGGGCCGTTGCGGGGCGCTTCTGTCTCCACACCCACTGGGTGCGGCACCGCTGAAGCGCCGGAATCGCGCACGTCACCACCGACCCGGCACTGCCTCTCCGTACCGACCGGGATGCGGCACCGTTGAAGCGTCCGGGGGCAGGGGTCGAGCCACTTCGACGCGCTCCGTCTCCGTACCGACCGGGTGCGGCACCGTTGAAGCGGCTCCCCGCGCTCTGGCTATGACTCCCGCGCCGCGACTGTCTCCGTACCAACCGGTGCGGCACCGTTGAAGCGTCATGTCGATGATGCTCCAGGTCATCGCCGCGGTACTGTCTCCGCACCGCCCGGGTGCGGCACCGTCGAAGCTCCAGGCCGACATACACGCCGAGCCCCGCGGGCATGCTGTCTCCGCACCGACCGGGTGCGGCACCGTTGAAGCACGGCCGGCACCGAAGTCGGCGAGCGCCACGACGGCCCGGAGCCGTTTCCGCACCGACCGGGAGCGGCACCGTTGAAGCGCGCACAGCTCCAGGTGGGTCCGCTTCAGGGCCGGGCCGTCTCCGCACCGCCCGGGTGCGGCACCATTGAAGCCTGTACACGCCACAGGAGTTGTGCCGGGTCATGGGCTCGTCTCCGCACCGATCGGGTGCGGCACCGTTGAAGCGGCGAGTTGCTCCCCGCGCTGACCGAGGCCCTCGATGGCCGTCTCCGCACCGACTGGGTGCGGCACTGTTGAAGCCTGATGGGCCGTGGAACCAGCGCGACCAACTTCCTCCCGTCTCCGCGCCGATCGGGTGCGGCACCGTTGAAGCGTCTAGTGCCCGTTCAGCATCTTTGGCGACGGCCTGCTGTCTCCGCACCGACCCGGTGTGGCACCGTTGAAGCCCCCGTGCTGGGTCCGGGGCCGCGACCATCTCTAGGCCGTCTTCGCGCCGACCGGGTGTGGCACCGTTGAAGCCACGCATCGTGCAGCTCTCAGCTACGGAGCGGGAGCATGTCTCCGCCAATCCACCGCGCTTCGGAACCACAGGCACACCACGACGCTCGATCACACCGAAGTGAAATATCCGAAAAAGCCCGCATTGTGAGCTGAGAGAGGGGCGAAACCAGCCGGTCATTCCCGAAGACCCCCAGCTCACCCGCTCCATCTCCGTACCCACCGGGTGCGGCACCATCGCAGCAGCAGGCCGTTGTCGTACTGCCCCAGCGCGCGGTCCATCCTCCGTACCCATCGGGTGCGGCACCATCGCAGCCGACCGCCAGGCCTCCACTATTCGGCACAACCGTGCCCATCTCCGTACCCATCGGGTGTGGCACCATCGCAGCGTCACCTGGGCTCGCCGCCTCGGCCACGACTGCGGCCCATCTCCGTACCCACCGGGTGCGGCACCATCGCAGCCAGTCTCAGCAGTTGTTCACCTCGATCCGCACCACGCCATCTCCGTATCCACCGGGTGCGGCACCATCGCAGCATGCCGAACGCTGCTGCCTGGCCTTCTGACCGCAGGCCGTCTCCGTGCCCGCCGGGTGCGGCACCGTCGCAGCCTCACCACGTCGGGCCACGGTGACGAGCCGTCATGCCATCTCCGCACCTACCGGGTGCGGCACCATCGCAGCCTGTCGGGCGTCGTCTCTGTCTCGCTGCTCACCAACCATCTCCCCCGCAGCCATCGACTGCGGCACCATCGCAGATCGAACGCATAGGTGTTGTGGTTCGCCCGTCCGGGCCCATCTTCGCACCCGCCGGGTGCGGCACCATCGCAGCTTTCGCGAGGTCGGGGCCCGCATCTCCGAGCGGACCATCTCGCACCCTCGGGGGCATCGCAGCCCCCGTGCCGGAGCAGGGCCGCACCACCCGACGCGGCCATCTCCGCACCCCTCGGTGCGACACCATCGCAGCACCAGGTCCAGGCCTGTGCCGAGCGGCGCGGCGTCCAGCTTCCGCACCCGCGGGGTGCGGCACCATCGCAGCGGCGGCGTGACCGCCAAGCACGCCGCCGACCGCGCTGTCTCCACACCCCTCGGGTGCGGCGCTATCACAGCCTCAGCTACACCGCGCGCGTGGGCCGCGCGCTCGCGACCATCTCCGCACCTGCTGAGTGCGGCATCATCGCAGCACCAGGGACTCGCCGACGCCGCGACGGCGGGTGGTGACCGCTCGCGGAGAATGGTTTCGGCCAGTTGGCGGAGGGGCGCGGCGCTGGCGAGGCTGCGGTGGGGCCTGTGCGTGTTGTAGAAGTGCTCGTACTCGTGTAGCGCGTG
>NZ_JARZAH010000070.1:0-16896 GCF_029892145.1 Kitasatospora sp. GP30 | reverse complement strand
TACCGCGTCCTGCAGCGATCGATGCGCTCCGACACCAGCCACCAAACCACTCAAAGCGACCTCACTGAAGCCGCTTGACATCCATAGGAGCATCCTGCGGTTGCGTCGAGGTTCCACTGGCGGGCTGCCGCCCAGGTCTCGAAGGTGTGCCAGGCGATCTGCGGGTACTCGCGGTGCAGCGCGGGCACATCGACGTCGAGGCCGGGCTGCTGGAAGTAGCGGAACATCGCCGCCAGGTCGGGCGAGTAGCCCTCGGCGACGGCGATCGGCACCTCACGGGCCGTGATCTGCCGACCGGCCGCGGAACCGAGCGCGGCGGCCAGCTGGGCGGGGGTGCGCCACTGCGAGGCGAGGTCGATCCGCCGGCCGGAGAACCGGTCCGGGGCACTCAGCGCGAGGGCGGCCATGGCGCCGATGTCGGCCGCCGCGACCATCGCGAGCGGGCCATCGACCGGCATCGGCATGGCCAACTCGCCCTGGCGCAGCGCCTCAAGGGCCCACTCGGTGAGGTTGTTCTCCATGAAGACGCCGGGCCCGAGCACCGTCCAGGCCAGGCCGAGGCCGGCGAGGTGCCGCTCGATGAGCCACTTGCTGTCGAAGTGCGGGATGCCGGTGGCCCGGTCGGCGTTGGCCGCGGACGTGAAGACCACGTGCCGGATCGAACCGGCGGCCTTGGCGGCGTCCAGCAGCGCGACGCCCTGGCGGACCTCCGCCTCGCAGCCCGGGCTGCCCGGTCCGAAGCCGGGCGTGGACATCGCGAACAGCGCGCCGGCGCCGCGCAGGACGGCGAGCAGCGACTCGGGTTCGTCGAAGTCGGCCCGCACGACGTCCGCGCCGAGCTCGCGCAGCGCGGCGGCGGCCGGGGAGGTGACATCCCGGGTGAGCGCCCGGACCGTGCGCCCGGCGCGCAGCAGGGCGTGGACGGCGGCACCGCCCTGGGTGCCGGTGGCGCCGGTCACGGCGACGGGGAGTGACTGGTCGTAGAATTCCTGTGTCATGCAGATAATGTAGCGTCGATTATCTGCGTCACGCAACTAATTAATCGCACCCCGGAGGCCACCCATGACCCGTGAAGCCCTGCTGGACGAGCTGCGCGCCGAATCCCGCCGCTACGTCGCCTCCTATGTGCTGTTCAACCAGGCCGTCGCCGACCACGTCGGGCTGCACCCGACCGACGTCCAGTGCCTCAACCTGCTCTCCCTGGAGGGCGGCCCGGTCACCACCGGCCGCATCGCCGAGCTGACCGGCCTGACCAGCGGCTCGGCCACCAGACTGGTGGACCGGCTGACCAAGGCCGGCTACGTGGCTCGGGAGCGCGACCCTCAGGACCGGCGCCGCGTCCTGGTCCAGCCGGTCCCGGAGGCGATGGTCCGGTTCGGGGCGCTCTGGCGCGAGCTGGCCGTCGACTGGGACGCCCTCTTCGACCAGGACAGCGAGGCCGAGCTGGAACTGCTGATCCGCCACATGCGCCGGACCACGGAGCTGGGACGACGTCAGGTGGCCCGGCTCACGGCGCGTGGGACTGCCGAGTAGCGCACGGTCACAGCGCGCGACACCGCCGACGATGGCGCGGTCACGGCGCGCGACACCGCCGACCAGGGCACGGTCACCGCTCCCGCACCGGTGACCGCCGCAGGTCGTGGCCGAGCGGCCGTGGGAGAGTGGTACCGAGCGAAGGGAGCGTAGGCGCGTGCTCATGGAGAAGGTGGCGGAGATCCTCACCGAGGCATCCGCCGAGGCCGTCGAGCCGCGGTTCCGCGCCCTGGCGGCCGGCGAGGTGATGGAGAAGGCCCCGGGCGACGTGGTGACCGTCGCCGACCGCGAGGCCGAGCTGATCATCACGCGCCGACTGCGCGAGCTGCTGCCGGTGCCGGTGGTCGGCGAGGAGGCGGTGGCCGCCGACCCCGCGCTGGCCCGGGCCCTGCACAACGAGCCCGCCTGCTGGCTGGTCGACCCGGTCGACGGCACCGCCAACTTCGTCGCCGGCCGCCCCGACTTCGCCGTGATGGCCTCGCTGATCCGGGACGGCGAGGCAGTGGCCGCCTGGATCTGGCAGCCGATGACGCGCACCAGCTATGTCGCCGAGCTGGGCGCCGGGGCCTGGCGGGACGGACACCGGCTGACCCGCCCGCCCGCCGCCGACGATCCGGCGAAGTGGCGCGGCTCGGTCAAGCACTATCTGCGCCGCCCGGGCCTCTTTCCGGGCCTCGACACCCGAATACCGGCCTTCGGGCAGCTCACCACCGGCCGCCGCTCCGCCGGGATGGAGTACCCGCTGGTCGCCGACGGCGAGTTGGAGTTCCTGCTCTACTGGCACACCCTCCCCTGGGACCACGCCCCCGGCTCCCTGCTGGTCCGGGAGACCGGTGGCGTCTCGGCCCGCCTGGACGGCTCGCCCTACCGCGCCGACCCGCCCGGCGGCGTCGACGGGCTCCTGGTGGCCTGCGACCCGCACACCTGGGAGCGCACCCGGGCGATCCTGCTCGGGTTGAGCAACTGACGGAGCCGACTGGTCAGTCCAACTCCCGTGCGGTACGCAGCACTTCGCTGAGCAGCTGGTCCAACTGGGATTGCGTGGCGTGCGGATTGAGCAAGGTCAGCTTCAGCCAGACCGCCGGGGCTGCCGACTCCGCGCCCGGGACGGGCAGTTCGGCCCGGCCCAGCACCGCCCGGCCGGTGGCCAGCAGCCGGCGCCGCAACTCGGCGTTGCCCCAGTCCTGTTCCCAACCGCGAACCCGGCCCTGGTCCTGGCCCCCGCTCCTGCGCCGGCCCACGTCCCGCACCCGGAAGACCACCGTGGTCAGGGTCGGCTCCCCGTGGAGCTCGAACTCGGCAGTGGCACGGATCCGTTCGGCGGCATAGCGGGCCAGCTGGTGGCAGCGGTCCACCAGGCGGCCGAGGCCGGCCCGGCCCAGGGTGCGCAGGGTGACCGCGATCTTGAACGCGTCGGCCCGCCGGGTGGTGCGCAGCGAACGCCCGAGCAGGCTCGGGTAGCCGGCTGCCTCGTCGTCCGCCGGATTGAGGTAGGCGGCACGGCGGGCCAGCGAGGCGTAGCTCTCGACGCGGCGAGCCAGGAAGACCCCGGCGGCGACCGGCTGCCAGCCGAGCTTGTGCCAGTCCAGTGAGACCGAGTCGGCCCGGTCGATGCCGGCCAGGAGCGGCGCCAGCCGATCGGAGAGCAGGGCGCCGCCGCCGTACGCCGCGTCCACGTGCAGCCAGGCGCCGTACTCGGCGGCCAGCTCCGCGCAGGCGGGCAGCGGGTCGATCGCGCCGGTGTCGGTGGTGCCGGCAGTGGCGACCACGGCCACCGGGGTCTCACCGGCCCGCACACTCGCGGCGAGCGCCTCGGCCAGCGCCCGCGGGTCGAGGCGCTGCCCATGGTCGACCGGCACGCCGACCACCGCACGCTCCCCCAGACCGAGCACGGCGGCGGCACGCTGCACCGAGTAGTGCGCCGCCTGCGAGGCGAACAGCCGGGGCCGCCGGGCCGGATCGATGCCATCCAGCTCCGGCCGGGAGCCGGCGGCGCCCAGCACGGTGTCCCGGGCCAGCATCAGCGCCATGAGAGTGGACTCGGTGCCGCCCGAGGTGAGCACCCCGGCCGCCTGCCGCGGCTGGTAGCCGACCAACTCGGCCAGCTCGGCCAGCAGTTCGGTCTCCAGCACGGTGGCGGCCGGCGCCTGGTCCCAGGAGTCCAACGACGGATTGAGCGCGCTGACCGCCAGGTCGGCCGCCACCGCCACCGCCAGGGGAGGGCAGTGCAGATGGGCGGCGCAGGCCGGGTCGGCGGGGTCGGCCGCGCCGTGGGCGAGCAGGCGGGTGAGGTCGGCCAGCGCATCGGCTGACGGCGCGTCGGGCCTGAGCGCTCCGCTGACCCGCTGCGCCAGCTCCCCCGGCAGCCCGGCCGGCAGTGGCCCGCCGCGCTCGACCGCACCGGCGGCGAGCGCGGTCAGCACGGTGTCCAGCAACGGGCGCAGCGCAGCCGGGCCGGCCACACCGCCGGCCAGGGCGGCGGGGTCCAACGGGCCAGCCATGCCGCCGGGCAGAGCGGTCGGGCCCAACGGGCCAGCCACACCACCAGCCAGGGCGGTCGAGTCCGACAGGTCAGCCACACCACTAGCCAGGGCGGCCGGGTCCGACAGGTCAGCCACACCACCAGCCAGAACAGCCGGGTCCGACAAGCCACCCAGACCGCCAGCGTCCGACGGGCCGTCAGCCGACGCTCTGGGGGCTGCGGTCCGAGCGCCGCCCGTCATCGGGGGGCCGCCGCGGCGATCGCGTCGGACAGCCGGTCGAGCACGGCGTGGGCCTGTTCGTCGGTGATGGTCAGCGGTGGCAGCAGTCGCAGCACGGCGTCGTGCCGGCCGCCGAGCTCCACGATCAGGCCGCGGGCCAGGCAGGCCTCGCGCACCCGCCGGGCGAGCGCCGGGTCGGCCGGGTACGCGCCGCAGACGTCCGGTTCCGCACTCGGGTCGACCAGTTCGACGCCGATCATCAGACCGCGGCCCCGGACGTCGCCGATCACCGGCAGATGCCGTTGCAAGGCGGTCAGTTCGGTCATCAGGTACCGGCCGACCGCCGCCGCCCGCACGGCCAGCCCGTTGGCCGTGACATGGCGCAGCGTCGCCGCGCCGGCGGCCATGGCCAGCGTGTTGCCCCGGAAGGTGCCGGTGTGCGCGCCGGGCTGCCAGCCGTCGTACTCCTCGCGGTAGACCACCACCGCGAGCGGCAGGCTGCCGCCGATCGCCTTGGAGAGCACCATCGCGTCCGGCGTGATCCCGCTGTGCTCGACCGCCCACATCGCGCCGGTGCGGCCGACCCCGGTCTGCACCTCGTCCACGATCAGCGGGATGCCGCGCTCGGCGGTGATCCGCCGCATCTCGCGCAGCCAGTCGTCCGGCGCCGGCACCGCGCCGCCCTCGCCCTGCACCACCTCCACGATCATCGCAGCGGGTCGGACCACTCCACCTGACGGGTCGTCAAGCAGTCGTTCGACGTACCGCGCGGACACCCGCTCCCCCGCCTCGCCGCCGAGCCCGAACGGGCAGCGGTAGCGGAACGGGAACGGGAGGCGGGTGACCTCGCCGCCGCTCGGCAGCGGCTCCTTGACGGCCACGTTGCCGCTGACCGCGAGCGCGCCGGCGGTCATGCCGTGGTAGCCGCCGGTGAAGGCCAGGGTGCCGCGCCGCCCGGTGGCGGTCTGCATCAGCTTGAGCGCCGCCTCCACGGCGTCGGTGCCGGCCGGACCGCAGAAGTGCACCCGGGCTCCGCCGGCGAACTCCGCGGGCAGGCTCTCCAGCAGCGCGGTGGTGAAGTCGTCCTTCTCGGCCGTGGCCAGGTCGAGGAGGTGCAGTGGGGCGCCGCTGTCCAGGGTGCGACGGATCGCGGCCAGCACCACGGGGTGGTTGTGACCGAGGGCCAGGGTGCCGGCGCCGGCCAGGCAGTCCAGGTACCGCCGGCCGTCGGCGCCCTCCACCGTCATCCCGTGGGCCCGCACCGGGACGATCGGGAACGAGCGGGCGTAGGTACGGGCGGCCGACTCGCGAACCCGCTGGCGCCGCAGAATCGCCTCCGCGGGCGGGGCGGGCTCGGCTGTGGGCGCTGCTGTGAGGGACACGGCACCTCCAAAGTTAGGTAAGCCTAACCTTATCTCATGCCCGGTCGGCCACCGCGCGCCGTCTCGATCAACGAGCGACCAGCCCCCGGGTCACGCCGCACCCCTGACGGCCCGTGACGTCGGCGGAGGCGGCGGCGGAGGCGGCGGAGGCGGAGGTCGGCGGGGCACCGAAACGGACGGCGATCGTCGTGGCCGCCAGCGATGGAGTGAGCCCGGCCCGCCTCGCGTGTGCAAAGACACAGGGGACAGGGGGCTTGCATCTGCGGCACTATGATCGCCCTAACGGCCGCACTTGCGAGCATTCAATGCGACAACCGCGCCCCGCCCGGGCCGGCAGGAGGGGAAACTTCTGATGACCACCAACCGGACCCGCACCGCAACCGCCGCTGTGGCCGCACTCGCCGCGCTCACCCTGGCCGCCTGCTCCAGCAGCACCGGCTCCGGCAGCACCGCCTCATCCTCATCGAGCACCGGCGCCTCGCCCGCCCTCTCCGGCACGGTCACCGTCTTCGCCGCCGCCTCGCTGCAGGGCACGTTCACCGACCTCGGCAAGAAGTTCGAGGCCGCCCACCCCGGCACCAAGGTGACGTTCAACTTCAACGGCAGCTCGACGCTGGCCCAGAACATCGTCCAGGGAGCCCCGGCGGACGTCTTCGCCGCCGCCTCGCCGGCCACCATGAAGACCGTCAGCGACGCCAAGGACACCGCCTCCGACCCCAAGGTGTTCGTCCGCAACACCCTGGAGATCGCCGTCCCCAAGGGCAACCCGAAGCACATCGCCGCGCTCAAGGACTTGGCCGCCCCCGGGGTCAAGGTCGCCCTCTGCGCTCCCCAGGTGCCGTGCGGCGCGGCCGCGCTGACCGCGCTCAAGGCGGGCAACGTCAGCCTGACCCCGGTCACCCAGGAGCAGGACGTCAAGAGCGCGCTGCACAAGGTCGAGCTCGGTGAGGTGGACGCGTCGGTCGTCTACCACACCGATGTGCAGGCCGACGCGGCCAAGATCGACGGTGTGGACTTCCCCGAGGCGGCCAAGGCCGTGAACGACTACCCGATCGCCGACCTGGCCAAGGCGCCCAACCCGGCCGCGGCCAAGGCCTTCGTGGCCTTCGTGGAGTCGGCCGAGGGGCAGCAGGTGCTGACCGCCGCCGGATTCCAGTCGCCGACCGCCGGCGGTTCCGCCGCCCCCTCGACCGGTGCCTCGGGTAGCGCGTCCGCCGCCCCGTCGAGCGGCACGTCGGGTAGCGCGTCCGCTGCCTCGTCGAGCGGCGCGTCGGGTAGCGCGTCCGCCGCCCCGTCGACCGGCGCCACTGCTTCGTGAGCCCGCGCGCCTCCCGGAGCCGGGTCCCGGTCGCGCTGCTGCTGCCGGCACTGCTCGGGCTGGTCTTCCTGGTGCTGCCGCTGGCCGGGCTGCTGATCCGCGCACCCTGGCGGGCGCTGCCCCGACAGCTCACCAGCGCCGACGTCTGGGAGGCGCTCAAGCTCTCACTGATCTGCGCCACCAGCGCCACCGCCGTCTGCCTGCTGCTCGGGGTGCCGCTGGCCTGGCTGCTGGCCCGCACGGAGTTTCCGGGCCGGCGGCTGGTGCGGGCGCTGGTGACCGTGCCGCTGGTGCTGCCGCCCGTGGTCGGTGGTGTCGCGCTGCTGCTGGTCCTGGGACGCAACGGGATCGTCGGGCGCTGGCTGGACTCCGCCTTCGGCTTCACCCTGCCGTTCACCACCCCGGGCGTGGTGGTGGCGGAGGCCTTCGTGGCGATGCCGTTCCTGGTGATCAGCGTGGAGGGGGCGCTGCGGGCCGCCGACCCCCGCTACGAGGAGGCCGCCGCGACGCTGGGCGCCTCCCGGCTGACGGCGTTCCGCCGGGTGACCCTGCCGCTGATCGCCCCCGGGGTGGCCGCCGGCGCGGTACTGGCCTGGGCGCGCGCCCTCGGCGAGTTCGGTGCGACGATCACCTTCGCCGGCAACTTCCCCGGCCGCACCCAGACCATGCCCCTGGCGGTCTACCTGGCGATGGAGAACGACCCCGAGGCGGCGATCGCCCTGAGCCTCGTGCTGCTGGCCGTCTCGGTCGCGGTGCTGGCCGGGCTGCGCGGCCGCTGGATGAGCGCGGGAGGGCAGGCATGACCGGGCCGATCGCCCTGGACGCCCGGCTGCGCGTCGAACGGCCCGGCTTCACGCTGGACTTGACGCTGCAAGCGGCACCCGGTGAGGTCGTCGCCCTGCTCGGACCGAACGGCGCCGGCAAGTCGACCGCCTTGCGTGCCCTGGCCGGTCTGCTCCCCCTCGACGGCGGCCGGCTGGCGCTGGACGACGTGGTGCTCGCCGATCCGGCCGCCAAGCTCCAGGTGCCCCCCGAGCGGCGGCCGGTGGGCGTGGTCTTCCAGGACTACCTGCTCTTTCCGCACCTCAGCGCCCTGGACAACGTCGCCTTCGGACTGCGCTGCCAGGGCCGATCGAAGGCCGCCGCCCGGGCCGAGGCCGCCGAGTGGCTGGCGCGGCTCGGACTCGCGGACCATGCCGACGCCAAGCCCCGGCGCCTCTCCGGCGGCCAGGCGCAGCGGGTCGCGCTCGGCCGGGCGCTGGCGGTGCGGCCCCGACTGCTGCTGCTCGACGAGCCGCTGGCCGCGCTGGACGTGCGGACCCGGCTGGAGGTGCGGTCGCAACTGCGGCGCCACCTGGCCGCGTTCGAGGCGGTGGCGGTCCTGGTGACGCACGACCCGCTGGACGCCATGGTGTTGGCGGACCGGCTGGTGGTGATCGAGGACGGGCGCGAGGTGCAGTCCGGCACCCCGGAGCAGGTGGCCCGGCATCCGCGCACCGACTACATCGCGCGGCTGGTGGGGCTGAACCTCTACCAGGGCGTGGCCGCCGGGCACCGGCTGACGCTGCCCGGCGGCGTGGCGCTGACCACGGCCGACGAGCTGTCCGGCCCCGCGTTCGCGGCCTTTCCGCCCGCCGCCGTCACCCTGCACCGCGAGCGCCCGGACAGCAGCGCCCGTAACTGCTGGGAGCTGACCGTCCAGGGGCTGGATCTGCACGGCGACCAGGTGCGGGTCGAGTTGGCCGGTCCGCTGGAGCTGGCCGCCGACCTCACGCCCGGCGCCGTGCACGAACTCGACCTGGCCCCGGGCAGCACGGTCTGGGCCACCGTCAAGGCAGCCCAGACCCGCGCCTACCCGGCATAGTCGTCCAGAGCACTCAAGCCCAGAACCCGCGCAGCCCGTCGGCCAGTTCCCGGCCCTGGGCCCGGCCCGCGTCGGCGGCGGGCGCGCGGGTGGCGGCAGCGAGCGGGTCGGTGCCGAATGCGGCGAGGGCGGTCTCGCTGGGCGTGACCACCTCGACGCGGGCTCCGGCCCCGGTCAGCCCGGCGACCTCCTGATCGAGGAACGCGTCGGGCATCGGCGCGAGCACCAGCACCCGGTCGGACCCGGCGGCCAGGCGGGTGTTGCTGATCGACGACACACCGCCGTCCAGGTACGGCACCCCGTCGATCTCCACCGTCGGCCAGATCCCCGGGATCGCGCAGCTCGCGGCGACCGCCGTCACCAGCGGCACCCCGCTGGTCCGGTCGAAGAGCCGGTAGTCGCCGGTCACCGCGTCCACCGCCACCACGGTGAACGGGTGCTGCGGCCAGTCGTGCACCGGCAGCCGGCTCTCGATCACCGCCAGCCGCTCGGCCGGCGCGACCGTCTCGGCGGTGCGGGCCAACTCGCCGGCCCGGCGGCGGATTTCCGCCGGATCGGACACCTCGGCCAGGAGCGCCTCCCAGAACGCGAACAGCTCGGCTGTGGTCATGCCGACCGGGGCGAGCTCCTGGCTCTGCAGCTCCGGCCGGACCTGACGGTCGAACAGGTCCTGGTACGGGAGCCCGCTCAGCAGCTGCGCCCCGACCGCCGAACCGGCCGAGGTGCCGATCACCTGGTCGGCCTCGCGAACGTCCAGCTCCTGGTCGGCCAGGCCCGCGACGACCCCGTTCAGCCAGGCGATACCGGCGACCCCGCCACCACCCAGCACCAGCGCCCTCGTCGACGAACGACCCACTCCCCTCGGCTGTGCCCTTCGGTTCGCCTTGATCAGCACCGCCGACCAGTGATCCATTCCCGCTGGATCGGCTACCAGGCCAGGTCACCGAGACTGTTGGCGGGTTGTGACAACACCGACCTGGTCCCGTTCTCCTGCCGGCCCAATAATTTGGTCACGCGTGCCTGACGGTCGTTCGGACCGGGCCATGCGAACCTCGCAAAGGAAACGGGGAAACGGGGGAAACATGTACAACATCAGCATCCATCCGGACAACGTGCGGGCCTCGGCCACCGCGATCCAGGACGCCGCGGGCCAGACCGGCGGCCACCAGTTGGACGACAGCCGCACGGTGGCGGCGACCAACTTCAGCTGGGAGACGGCGGGTGCGGTGACCCGCTGCGCCACCGCCTGGCAGGGCCGCCTGAACGATCTGACCGGCCAACTGCAGCAGTACGCCGACCAGCTGAAGCAGTCCGCCGACTCCTACGACGCGGCCAACACCGAGGCCATGAACCGCCTCCAGCAGGCGTTCACCGCGCTGAACGGGAGCTGACGATGCGCTTCCTCGCCGATCTGCAGCAGGCCGACCCGTCAGCCTGGAAGAAGGCCGCCGACGGCTGGCTGGCCGCCGTCAACCAGGCCACCGCCGCGGTGGACGACCTGCACGCCCAGGGCATCGGGCCGCTCGCCAAGAACTGGACCGACGCGGTCGGCCAGACCGCCGCGGCGAAGATCACCGAGCAGGCCAGCGCCCTGGACTCCGCCGCCGACATCATGCGCGGCGTGGTGATGGTGCTGGACGGCTTCTCGCACAGCCTGGAGTACGCGCAGACCACCCTGAACAACGCCCTCGCCCTGGCGACCAGCTACAACCTCCAGGTCGACCTGGTGCAGGGCTGCGTCCAGGTGGCCGACGACGGCAGCACGCCGGGCAACCAGGACCAGATCAACCAGGTCAACCAGATGCTCAGCGAGGCCTTCCGGGAGGCTGACCAGGCCGACCACCGGGTGGCCGCCGAACTGGACCAGCTGGCCGGCGACACAGGCGTGGTGACCAAGGATCAGAGCCAGGAGCTGGACGTGATCCAGGCGGGCGCCTCGCAAGTGGAGCTCGCCAGCTACGCGGGTGACATCCCCGACGGCAAGAACCCCCAGCTGGTGGCCGCCTGGTGGGCGGGTCTGTCCCCCACCGAGCAGCAGCAGTTCATGAACGCGGCGCCGCTGACGATCGTCAACCTGCCCGGCATCCCCGACGACGTCAAGAACCAGATGCGGGGCACCGACGGCAAGTACGACCGGATGGCGTTCGTCCAATACGCGACGGACCATTGGAACGACGGCCACGGCGACGTCAGCGGCGAGAACAACTGCACCAACTTCACCTCCAACGCGCTGCACGAAGCCGGTATGCAGTACAAGGGCTGGAACACCTACGACGACAACGGCTGGGGCCAGAGCACCCTCGGCGAGTGGGGGTGGGACTTCGGCTGGAGCTCCATCGCCGGCCAGGAGCACACCAACAGCTGGAGCTCCGCCCAGGACCTGCACGACTTCCTGCTGAACAACGGCGGTGCGCAAGTGCCGCGCGATCAGGTCAAACCCGGCGACATCATGTTCCTGCAGCAGGACAACAACCAGGATTCGGACCTGACCCAGGGCAACGTCCACCACACCGCCATCGTCACGGCGGTGACTCCGGACGGCGACATCCGCTACACCCAGCACACCGACTCGCGGCTCAACGTCAGCCTGGACGGGCGCTCCCACTACGAGCAGGAGCAAGAGGGCCAGCAGAACTACCAATTCGTCCGCCCCCAACCGAACTGGTACTGAACGTGACCATCAACTCATCCGCCCGGCTCGCCGGAGCGTCCGCCGACCGCCCGAACCGAGGAGGCGGCCGGCGCATCGGCGCCACCGTGGCCCTGGCGGTCGGCGCGGGGCTCTGCCAGGCCCTGAACGGCTGGGCGTTCGACCACTCGGTGGTGGAGCCGACCCGGCACTGCCACCACCAGGGCGCGGTGCCGGCGCTCGCGTACGTGGCCGGCGGCGCCGCCCTGGTGCTCACCCTCGGCGGCTTGGTGATGCTGGTCGGCGGCCTGCTCGGCGGGCGCCGGACGGCGGGCGGCGGCAGCGGTCGCGGTCCCGCTGTCGCCATCGCCGTGGTGCTGGGGGCGGTGCTCGGTCTGCTGCTCGCCGTAGACGTGCTCGCCTTGATCGGCGAACTGCGGCCGGCCACCTACGACCCGTTCAACTGCGGTGGGATGTGATCCCTCAGGACTCCAGCAGCGCGGCGGCCCGGCCGAGGAACTCCTCGTAGACGGCGGGGTCGTCCTTGTCGATCACCGGGGCGCCGGTGCCGAACCCGCCGTTGACCCAGTGCAGGGCCATGCCCGGGTTGGCCAGGTTGCTGCCGTCGGCGAGGAAGAGGTGCGGGCTGCAGGTAACCCGGCCGTTCTCGGCGCTGTGGAACTGCTCCATCACCATGGACCGCGCGAACCCGGTGTCCAGGGCGACCGCCAGCCGGTCCACGTCCACCGCACCCGTCTCCTCAGCGACCTCCAGGATCACATGGCGCAGCGATATGCACCGCCCCTGTGCCCAGAAGGCCAGCCGCAGCGCCCGGTCCAGCTGCTCACTGGCGTGCCAGCTCTGCGACTTGGCCGCCTGCACCGCCTCCAGGGCGGGCAGCGTGGTGACCGGGTAGGTCCAGTCCGGCCCCTGCCAGAGCCGCCAGCCGGCGTCCGGCTCCACCGCGCTGAGCACCGCGTTCTCCGAGTCCACCCCGGGGCGGTAGTTGACCCGCTTGTTGAACAACTCCAGTGGGAAGCACCGGAGATCGAACCAGATCTTCCCCTCCAGTCCGAGCCGCCGCCGGGTCTGGTGCAGCCGGTACACCCCCACGTGGGCGAACGCGCAGTTGAGGTCGGCGTAGACGGCGATGGTGTCGGGCGTGGCGGGCAACCGCGGGTCCGTCATGGATCCTCCGGGAGTCGGGGTGGCGGGACCGCTGGAGAGACAGCGGACTGACCTCCGATTCTGGAGAACCCCGGACGCCTGGTGCCAGTGAACAACCGGGTTGGCGCGCTGATCAGTTGTTCTACGTCGCGTCGTCGCGTCTGTTCGCGCCGGTCGAGGAGGGTGGCCGGGTGGTCAGCGCAGCACCGCCTCGACCAGGTCCGCGGCGAACCGCCGCGCCCGCCTCGCTCACCGCGCCGAAGGGGCGGTCAGCGCAGCGCCGGGTGGTCCGCCACCACCGTGCACGAGCCGGGAGCGATCTCCGTGAAGCCGGCGTCCCGGACCACCGGAAGCCCACTGACCGTCAGCTCGGCCCAGCGGTCCGGGGCGGCCGTGCGGACCGCCAGCGCGAAGCCAGCCTCCTGCCACTCCTTGCGCTGCCCGTAGTCCAGCCGCCACCAGGCGAGTTGGGCGGCGTGGCCGGTCTGCGCCATGGTCTTGCCCGCGCTCATCTCCAGCTCGGGGTTGAGCCAGAGCACCGGCAGCTCCGGTGCCGGGGGCGCGGGGACGAAGGACTCCGGATCGCTCAGCTCGGTGCCCGACACCTGGAGCTTGGCCAGCTCCTTGGGCCAGCCGTCCAGCGGGACCGGCGGGAAGACCCGCACCTCGGCCGTCTCGCCCGTGACCGTGATGCCCGGCAGCTCGGCGGTCTTGCGCCACTCGCCGCCACGGGCCCGCCGGACCACCTTGCGGATCCGGGCGTCCTCCCAGGCGTACACCGCCTCGGCCCACTCACCGTCGCCGCTGGACCGCGGGTCGGCGAGCAGGGTGAGCACGGCACGGGCCGAGGTCTGCAGTGCGTCGGTGCGGTCCGGCGGGGCGGTCTTCTCCAGGTGGACCACCAGCGGCAGCACGAACTGCTGCTTGGCGTCGCGGTCGGTCGGGTCGGAGGTGAAGGGGGAGGTCACCCGGACAGAGTACCGTCGGCTGCCTGCGGCCGGCCGGTCGTCGGTTCACCGTCGATCGCCACGGCTCACCGTCGATAGCCACGGCCCGGCTCGCGGTCCTCGGCCTCGTCATAGGTGAGGAACCAGCCCTCGGGATGGGTCACGTCCAGCAGGTGTTCCAGGCGGGCGGAGCTGTCCTCGTCCCGGTCCTGGTCCCGGTCCTGGCCGGCCATGTCGTAGACCCCGAGCAGCTCGTCGATGCACCCCTCCCAGTCGTAGTCGTAGAGGTCGGCGGGCAGCACGCCCATCAGGTCGGCCACCGCCTGCGGCTGGGAGGAGAGCAGTCCCCGGGCGTCGGCCAGGGCCAGCCGGAGCGCCAACTCCTCCCCGGGGCAGCGGGGCAGCGGCCACTCGCCGAGCCCGAGGTCCTCGGCCAGGTCGTCGAAGGCCCGGGCCATCGCCCGCCGCCAGGACCGGTGCATCCGCCAACTCACCTGCGGCAGCCGGGCGAACACCGCCCAGTCCTGCTCCTCGCCGTCGAGCACCGGCTCGTCGCCGTGCTCGTCGAGGTCGTCGTAGGCGGCATCGCCCAGCGCCAGCAGCTGGGTGTGCAGCAGGCAGGCGGTGCGCGGGGTGAGGGTCCAGTCGCCGGCCCCGTCGTCGTCGCCGTCCAGCGGGAAGAGCTCGGCGAAGTCGGGCGCGAAGTCCTCGGTGGCACTCAGCTCCAGGGTGCCGCCGAGCGCCTCGATGCCGGGCACCGCACCGATCAACCGGTCCGGGTGCAGCAGTGCGCCCAGCGCGGCGTGCGGATCCTCCTGCACCTCGCGTAGCAGCTCCATGCGCTGGGTCGCGGCGTCGATCCCGGTGAACTCCAGCTCCTCCACCGCCGCCATCGCCGCAGCCCGCAGCGCCGGCCAGTCGGTCACCCGGATCCCGAGCACCACGGTCGCCTCGATCTCCAACGCACCCGGATTGTCCGTTGCGCCCGACCCCTGCGGATGATCACTACGCTCGCCCATGCGACAAGGTTGACAAGAAGTGGCAGCCGTGTCCATCGGCTAAGCCGAACCCGGCCCCTTGGATCCGGATGTGTCCGGGATCAAGGGCCTTACCTGGGCATTTGCGCGCCCGCTCAACTGCGGCCGGCCCCGGGCCGCCGGGTGCCGCCGGAGCTTTCCGGCGCGTTTGCCTGTGTTCGGGCGGATCCCGGCGCAGGATGACGGGATGACGAATCTCGAAGACTACGGCGGCGGCGCTCCGGCCGACTCGGATGTGCTCGTGGTGACCACGAATGACGTGCCGGGGTGCCGGGTGGACCGGGTGATCGGAGAGGTTTTCGGGCTCACCGTGCGCAGTCGGCATCTGGGAACCCAGATCGGGGCCTCGTTCAAGTCGATGCTGGGCGGGGAGCTGAAGGGCCTGACCAAGACCCTGGTGGAGAGTCGCAACCAGGCCATGGAGCGCTTGGTGGAACAGGTGCGGGCGCGCGGCGGGAACGCCGTGCTGGCGATGCGGTTCGATGTCACCGAGGCCGCCGACCTCGGAACCGAGATCTGCGCCTACGGCACGGCGGTGGTGATCAGCCCGGTGTCCTGAGCCGGCGGCCGGAACAAGCGGTCGCACCCGTGATGTTTCATCGGCGTGACTGTTGATCCTGCAACCAACGTCGACGTCGTCGTGATCGGCGCGGGACAGGCCGGGCTGTCGGCCGCCTACCACCTGCGCCGGCGCGGCTTCGCTCCGTACCGCGACTTCGTGGTGCTGGACGCGGACCGAGCACCGGGCGGTGCCTGGGCGCACCGCTCGCCGTCACTGCGGATGGCCACGGTGAACGGGTTCCACGACCTGCCCGACTTCGAGCTCCCGGCGCCCGACCCGACCGCACCGGCGCGCGAGGTGGTGCCGGGGTACTTCGCCGCCTACGAGGCCCGGCAGGCGCTGCCGGTGGTACGGCCGGCGCGGGTGACGGCGGTCCGGGACTCGGGCGAACGGCTGCTGGTGGAGTCCACGGCCGGCCGCTGGGCGACCCGGGCGCTGATCAACGCCACCGGTACCTGGACGCGGCCTTTCCTGCCGCACTACCCCGGGCACTTCGCCGGACGGCAGCTGCACTACGCCGACTACCGGGGGCCGGCGGAGTTCGCGGGGAAGCGCGTGGTGGTGGTCGGCGGCGGGGCGTCGGCGATCCAGCTGCTCTCCGAACTGGGCGAGGTGGCGGAGACGATCTGGGTGACGCGGCGTCAACCCGAGTTCAGGGAGGGCCCGTTCACCCCGGAGGCCGGACGGGCGGCGGTGGCGCTGGTGGAGCAGAGGGTGGCGCGGGGGCTGCCGGTGCGCAGCGTGGTGAGCGTGACGGGGCTCGGCCCGTCGGTGGCGCTGCGCCGCGCCGAGGAGCTGGGGGTGCTGGGCCGGCGGCCGATGTTCGACCGGCTCACCGAGCGCGGGGTGGCCTGGGGCGAGGTCGAGGAGCCGGTGGATGCGATCATCTGGGCCACCGGGTTCCGCCCCGAGGTCGGCCACCTGGCGCCGCTGGGCCTGCGCGAGCCGGGCGGCGGGATCCGGATGGCCGGGACGCAGGCGGCCGCCGATCCCCGGGTTCACCTGGTGGGCTACGGCCCGTCGGCGAGCACCATCGGGGCCAACCGGGCGGGCCGGGCGGCGGTCAACGGGATCGTCCGGCTGCTGGGGGTGCCCGAACCGGCGCTGCTGCCCTGAGCGTACGGAAACGACGGAAACGTGCGGGAACTTTGCCGTCGCGTTCAGCCCCCTGGGACCGTCATCCCGTCCGGCCGCATCCGGCGGAACCATCCGCCAACACCCGTGCCGGGTACCGACATTCGGGAAGGTCTTCATGCTGTCTCGCCGTACGTCCCTGCGGACCGCCGTCGCCGTCCTCGGCGCGGGCGCCGCGCTCGCCCTGTCCATGTCCTCGCCGGCCTTCGCCGCCAACGAGGGCAGCTACCCCTTCTCCACGGCGAACTGCGCCGCCTACCAGAAGATCGAGCTGCAGTACTACAACGGCGGCTACCACGACTTCCAAGCCATCGACCCGACCCGCACCAACGGCAACTGCGAGTTCATCGTCTGGGACAACCAGCACGCGGTCTACGACCGCTTCAGCGGTGCGCAGTCCCCGTGGTACTACGACGGCCCCGGCCACAGCATGACGGTCTCGATCATCGACCACAGTTCCGGCCAGACCGCCTGGGGCCCCATCACCAACTGACCACGGAGCAGACCGGGGAGAGCTGCGCGGTCGGGTGCAACCGACCCCGCAGCAGGGCCCGGTCGGCGCAACGCGCGTTATGATACGGCGTGGCTTGGCACCGGCCCCCGGTCCCCGCCCGGGCGGGC
>NZ_JARZAH010000069.1:0-18427 GCF_029892145.1 Kitasatospora sp. GP30 | reverse complement strand
CATCACCACCGCGACCACCGACTCCGGGCCCACACCACGCCCGATCAGCAACCGCGCCAACCGGTTCGCCCGCGCATCCAACTCCCCGTACGACAGCTCGACACCCTCGAAGACCACCGCCACCGCATCCGGCGTCCGCGCCACCTGCGCCGCGAACAACCCCGGCAACGTCGACGACTCGACCTCGACCGCCGTGTCGGCCAGTTTCTCGCCCTTACCGTCGACGGTCGACACCACATAGGCCACCAGGCGCTTGTCACCCGGCACGTCCTCACGCACCACCACAGCAGCCTGCGCGACCTGCGGGTGCCCGACCACCACCGACTCGACCTCACCCGGCTCGATCCGGAAACCACGGATCTTCACCTGCTGATCGGCCCGGCCGGCGTACTCCAGCTCGCCGTCGGCGTTCCACCGCGCCAGGTCTCCGGTGCGGTACAGCCGGCCACCCGCCGGCCCGTACGGATCGGCGACGAACCGCTCAGCCGTCAGCCCCGGACGCGCCACATACCCACGCGCCAACCCCGCACCCGCCACATACAACTCACCAGCCACACCCACCGGCACCGGGCGCAGCGCGGCGTCCAGCACGTAGGCGCGCATGTTGTCGAGCGGGCGCCCGATCGGCAGCGCGCCCTCGCCGTCCACCGCGGTGTGCGTGGCGGTGAACGTGGTGGCCTCGGTCGGCCCGTACCCGTTCACCACCACGATGTCCGGGCAGGCCGCCCGCACCCGGGCCACCGCCACCGGCGACACCACGTCACCACCGGCCCACACCTCACGCACCCCGGCCAGACACCCCGGGTCCTCCTCCACCACCAGGGCGAACAGCCCCGCCGTCAGCCACAGCGCCGTGACCCCGAACGAGGAGACCACCTCGGCGAGCGAGACCGCCGTGACATCACCGGTCGGCATCACCACGACCCGGCGCCCGGTCAGCAGCGGGACCCACAGCTCCATCGTCGATGCGTCGAAGGAGTGCGGCGAGTGCAGCAGCACCCGCTCAAACCCCGCACCCGCGAACCGCCGATCCAGCGCCAGCGCCGCCACGTCGGCATGCGTCACCGCCACACCCTTCGCCCGACCCGTCGAGCCGGAGGTGTACATCACATACGCCAACTGGCGCGGGGAGCACGGAACATCGACCGGCTCGGCAGTCGTCGCATCGACCGCCAGCACGGTCAGACCCAACTCCTCCGCCTGCTCCCGCAGTCCAGCATCGGTGAGCACCACCTTCGCACCCGTCTCGGACACGATCGCCTGCCGACGCGCCAACGGGTAGCGGCTGTCCAGCGGCACATAGCACCCACCCGCCTTCACCACACCCAGCAGCGCCACCACCAGATCCGCCGAGCGCTCCATCAGCACCGCGACACCCGACTCCGCGCCCACACCGTGCCCAACCAGGCGCCGCGCCACCGCATTCGCCCGCGCATCCAACTCCGCATACGACAGCTCGACGCCCTCAGACACCACCGCCACCGCATCCGGCGTCGCAGCCACCCGCGCCGCGAACAACCCCGGCAACGTCGACGGCTCGACCCCGACCGCCGTGTCGTTCCAGCCCGTCAGGACGAGCTCGCGCTCCTCCTCGGTCATCAACTCGACGTAGATGATCGGGCGTTCCGGTGCCGCCAGCAGCTCCCCCAGTACCCGGACGAAGCCGTTGCCGATCCGCTCGGCGGTCTGCTCGTCGAACAGGTCGCGGGCGAAGACCACGCTGGCCGTCAGGCCGGCGGGGGCGCCTGCCGTGCCGAACTTCTCGGTGAAGGTGAAGTTGAGGTCGAACTTGGCCGGGGCCGGCCTGGCGGCCACCGGCTTGCCGGTGAGGCCCGGGAGGTCCAGCACGGGCTGGGCGTTGTTCTGCAAGGAGAGCATCACCTGGAAGAGCGGGTGACGGGCCATCGACCGGACCGGCGACAACTCCTCCACCAGCCGCTCGAACGGCACATCCTGATGCTCGAACGCGCGCAGGCTGGTCTCACGCACCCGGCCCAGCAGCTTGACGAAGCTCGGCGCGCCGGCCAAGTCGGTACGCAGCACCAGGGTGTTGACGAAGAAGCCCACCAGGTCGTTGAGGCCCTCGTCCATCCGGCCGGCGACCGCAGTGCCGATCGGAATGTCGGTGCCGGCGCCGAACCCGGACAGCAGCACGGCGAGCGCCGCCTGCAGCACCATGAACGGGGTGCAGCCCTCGGCGCGGGCCAGTTCGGTGATCCCCCGGTGGAGTTCAGCGGGCACCGGGAACTCCACGGAGCCGCCGCGGTGGCTGGCGTCGGGCGGGCGGGGCCGATCGAAGGGCAGCGCGAGCTCCTCAGGCAGCTCGGCCAGCGCCTGCCGCCAGTAGGCCAGCTGTTCGTTGAGCAGGCTCTCCGGGTCGTCCTCCTCCCCGAGCAGCTCGCGCTGCCAGAGCGCGTAGTCGGCGTACTGGCCGGGCAGTTCGTCCCAGTCGGGCGCGGTGCCGGCCAGGCGGGCCCGGTAGGCACGGGAGAGGTCCCGGGCGAGCGGGCCCATCGACCAGCCGTCACCGGCGATGTGGTGCACCACCAGCAGCAGCACGTGCTCGGCCTCGCCGCGCGAGAACAGCCAGGCGCGCAGCGGGAGTTCCTCGGCGAGGCGGAAGACGCAGCCAGCGGCCGCGGCCAGTTCGGCGGTCAACTCCGGTTCGGTCATCGCGGTGGCGTCGACCACGGTCAGCAGCGAGCCCACCGACGAGGCGTCCCGGATGTTCTGCCGCGGCTGCCCGGCGACCGCCGGGAACACTGTCCTCAGCACCTCGTGGCGGGTCACCACGTCGCGCAGGGCGCCGTCCAGCGCCCCGATGTCGAGGGTGCCGGTGAGCCGCAGGCCCATCGGGATGTTGTAGGTGGCGTTCGGGCCCTCCAACTCGCTCAGGAACCAGAGCCGCTGCTGGGCGAAGGAAACCGGGATCATCGTTCAGGACTCCTTGTTCGCGCGCATCGCCCGGAACGCGGGCCGTGCCTTCTTGTTCGCCGATTCGAGCCGCTTTGCCACACCAGCGACCGTCGGTGCCTCGAAGAGGGCCTGGATGGACAGTTCCACGTTGAGTGCTTTCCGGATTCGGCTGGCCAGTCGCACCGCCAGCAGCGAGTGACCGCCCAGGGCGAAGAAGTCGTCGTCCAGCCCGACTCCGGTGACGCCCAGCACCTCCTCGAACGCCTCGCAGAGCTGCTGTTCGCGTGGCGTGGTCGGGGGCCGGTGGGCGACCGCGGAGCCCAGGTCGGGGGCCGGCAGCGCCTTGCGGTCCAGCTTGCCGTTGACGGTCAGCGGCAGCGCGTCCATGACCACCACCGCGGCGGGGACCATGTACGCCGGCAACCGCTCACCCGCGAACTCCCGCAGGCTGGAGATGAGTTCATCCGCACTGGCATCGACATCGGCCGGCACCACGTAGGCCACCAGACGCTTGTCACCCGGCACGTCCTCACGCACCACCACCGCCGCCTGCGCGACCTGCGGGTGCCCGACCACCACCGACTCGACCTCACCCGGCTCGATCCGGAAACCACGGATCTTCACCTGGTCATCGGCTCGCCCCGCGAACACCAACTGCCCCTCAACCGTCCACCGCGCCCGGTCACCCGTGCGGTAGAACCGCTCGCCCGGCGCACCGAACGGGTTCGCCACGAACCGCTCCCCGGTCAGCCCGGCACGGCCCAGGTAGCCGCGGGCCAGCCCCGCGCCCGCAACGTACAACTCGCCCGCCACACCAACCGGTACGGGCTGCAGAGACTCGTCCAGCACGTACATCCGGGTGTTGACCACCGGCGTGCCGATCGCCACCACCGACGACGCCGGATCGCACCGCCACAACGTGGCATCCACCGTCGTCTCCGTCGGGCCGTAGGAGTTGAACATCCTGCGACCCTCGGCCCAGCGCGCCATCACCTCCGGCGGACACGCCTCACCCGCCGTCACCACCACCACGCCACGATCCACCGAACCCGCGTCCAGCGTCGCCAACACCGCCGGCGGCAACGTCACATGCGTCACCTCCTGCTCCGCCAGGAACACCGGCAACGCCTCACCCAGCCGCCGGTCCTGCGGAATGACCACCAACGCGGCACCCGTCAGCAACGCCATGAACCACTCCCACCCGAAGGTGTCGAAACCCGCCGAGGCGAACTGCCCCACCCGCGAACCAGCACCCACCCCCAACCACCGCACATGACCCGCCACCAGGTGCGCCACACCCGCATGCGACACCAGCACACCCTTCGGACGCCCCGTCGACCCCGACGTGTAGATCACGTACGCCGGATGCGCCGCAAGCAGCGGCACCCGACGCTCCGCATCCGTCACCCCCTCACCCGACAACCCGGACAGCTCCGCAACCGTCGCAGCATCGTCCAGGACCACCACCGGCACCGACCCCGCCAGCACCCCGGCCGTAGCCCGGCTCGCAACAGCCAGCACCGAAGCGGCGTCCCGCACCATGTACGCGATCCGCTCCGCCGGATACCCCGGATCCACCGGCATGTACGCGCCGCCCGCCTTCGCCACCGCGAGCAACGAGACCATCAGGTCCACACCGCGCTCCAGGCACACCGCCACCACCGACTCCGGCCCCACCCCCGCACCGATCAGATGACGCGCCAACCGGTTAGCCCGCGCATCCAACTCCGCGTACGACACCTCGGCACCGTCAGCCACCACCGCCACCGCAGCCGGAGCCAGCCCCACCCGCTCCTCGAACAACCCCGGCAACGTCGATGACGCCACCTCGACCGCCGTGTCGTTCCACTCCTCCACCACCAAGCGACGCTCAACCTCGCCCAGCACCCCCACCACCGACAGCCGCGTTTGCGGCGCCTCCTCCAAAGCGGCCGTCAGGTTCGTGACGGCGGCCTGCAACAGCGCGCAGATCCGCTCCGCATCGGCCGGTGCCACCGCCTTGGCGGTCAGGAAGAAGCCACTCCCCATGTCGTCGACGGCCACGCTCACGGGATAGTTGGTGGGGTCGCTCGCGGTCAGCACCCTGACGCCCGCAAGGCCGGGGCCAGTGCCCTCTGCAGCGGCCCCGCTGTGCCGGTAGTTGAAGATCGAGGTGAACAGCGGGCTACCGCCCGTTACCCCGCTCGCCTGCTGCGCCAGCGAAAGCGGCGCGTGCTCGTGCACCAGCAACTCGGCCAACTGGCCCCGCATGCCGTCCAGCGCCTCACCCGCACTCTGCGAGTCCAACCGCACCCGCACCGGCAGGGTGTTCATGAACAGACCCGGCACCCGGTCCGAACCGGCGCCCGCGTTCATCCGGCCGAACAGCACCGTACCGAACACCACATCGTCACGGCCCGACAGCGATGCCAGCACCCGCGCCCACGCCAGGTGGAACACCGTGGCCGCAGTCACGCCCTGCCGCCGCGCCACCTCACGCACCCGGCCGGCCACCTCAGCATCGAGGGGAACCTGGCAGTGCATCGCGGCGGTGCCGTCACCATGCACATCCAGCAACCCGAACGGCGCCGTCGTCTCGGTGACGTCGCCGAGCAGCTCGGTGAAGTACCGCTCGTGCTCCTCCCGCGGGACGCCCAGGCGGGCCTGCGCCACGAAGTCGCGGAACGGCAACGGCTCCGGCAACGTGTCGGCACGGCCGGACATGAACGCCCGAAGCTCCTCGAGCATCACGTCCCGTGAGGTGTGGTCCCCCACCAGGTGGTGCATTCGCAGCAGTGCCAACCAGCGGTCACCGCCGGGCTCCGCGGCGATGTGGACCGTCATCAGGGGCGCCCGGGTCAGATCCATCCACGACCCGCCGATGGCTGCCAACTGCTCCACCGGGTCGGGGCCCTGCGGGTCCAGCACGACCTCCTGGACCGGCAGCCCCACCCGGCGCAACACCACCTGCACCGGCTCGCGCAGCCCCTCCCACACGAACGCCGTGCGGTAGACGTCATGTCGGTCGATCACCTCCCGCAGCGCGTCCAGGAACGCGTCCACCCGCTCCCGCGAGTCGAATCCCAACACCGACGGCCGCATGTAGACATCCGCCTCGGCGCCCTGATTCGCCATCATGTGGTGGAAGAGCATGCCCTCCTGGAGCGGGGCCAGCGGGTAGACGTCCGCCACATTGGCCGCACCGCCCTCGACCGCGGCCACGATCCGCTCGATCTCCGCCTCGGTGAGCTCCACCAGCGGCAGCATCTCCGGCGTGATCCCGACGGCACCCTCGGGAATCAGGTTCGGCGGAACCACCACCTGGACCGGCCCGGCAGCGCCGGCCAGCGCGGCCGGCGTGGGGTTGCGCAGCAGGGTACGGATGGAGATCGACACACCCCGGGCCCGCAGGTACTCCACCAGCGACACCGCCAGCAGGGAGTGACCCCCCAGCGCGAAGAAGTTGTCCTCCACGCCGACGCTCTCCAGCCCCAGGGCGTGTGCGAAGGCGAGGCACAGGATCTCCTCCTGTACCGTTGCCGGACCACGGCTCACCCGGACGTCCTCATCCGCGGTGCCGGCGTCGTCCGGTGCGGGCAGGGCCGCGAGGTCCAGCGCCCCGTCCGACGCCAGCGGCAGCGTGTCCAGCACCACCACGGAGGGCACCAGCTGCTCCGCCAGGCGGTCGCCGGCGAACTGCCGCACCGCGTCCGCCAACGCTGCGTGATCAGCGCCGGAGTCGGCGGGTACGACATAGGCGACCAGGCTCCCGCCGGCTCCCGTCCGGGATGCCTGGTCGTCGTCCGCATCGTGCTCGCGCTCGATGACCGCCAGCTGAGCCAAGCCGGGCTGCGTGGCCAGCACGGTCTGCACCTGACGCGCGGTTCGCCCGCGCGCCAGGATCCGCTCCCGCTCGTCCTCACCCAGCACGGCCACCGCCGCAAGCCGGGTCTGCGGCTCGGCCGTGACCGTCTCAAGGACGCGAACCAGCCAGACCACGATCCGCTCGGCGGTGTCCGCGTCGAACAAGTCGGCCGCCGCAGTCACGACACCACGCAGGCCTGCTGGAGCGCCCTGGGCGTCGAAGGTCTCCCCGACCGATATGCCCAGGTCGAACTTCGCCACCCCCGTTCCGGCGGCCTGCCGGCCGACCCGCAGCCCCGGCAGCTCCAGCTCGGCTCTGCCGGAGGCCGCGGCGGTGTTCTGCAGGGTGAGCATGACCTGGAACAGCGGGTTATTGGCCAGCGACCGGGTCGGCGCCAACTCCTCCACCAGCTTCTCGAACGGCACGTCCTGGTTCTCGTACGCGCGCAGGCCCGTCTCCCGGACCCGCTCGACCACCTCACCGAAGGTCGGGTCACCGGACAGGTCGGTACGGATCACCAACGTGTTGACGAAGAACCCGACCAGCTCGTTGAGCGCCTCATCGGTGCGCCCGGCGATCGCCGCGCCGATCGGGATGTCCGTGCCCGCACCGATCCGGTTCAGGGTGACCGCCAACGCCGCCTGCAGCACCATGAACAAGGTCGCCCCCTGCTCCCGGGCCACCGACACCAGGCCCTCGTGCAGCCCTGCGGGGATCTCCAGCCCCACTGTGTGACCGCGGTGGGTGGGTGTCGCGGGCCGCGCCAGGTCAGTGGGCAGCACGAGGTCCTCCGGGACCCCGGCCAACGCCTCGCGCCAGTACGCCACCTGCCCGGACAACACACTGTCCGGATCGTCCTCACTCCCGAGCAACTCCCGCTGCCACAACGCATAATCCGCGTACTGCACCGGCAACGGCTCCCACTCCGGTGCCCGACCCGCGGCCCGCGCCGCATACGCCACCGACAGGTCCCGCGCCAACGGCGCCGTCGACCAGCCGTCCCCGGCGATGTGGTGCACCACCACCACCAGCACGTGCTCGGCCTCGCCGAGCGCGAACAGCGTCACCCGAAGCGGGATCTCCGACGTCAGGTCGAACGCATACCCGACCGCCTCCGCCACCGCCGCATCCAGCTCCTGCGGCGCCACCTCGACCACCGACAGCTCGAAGCCGCACTCCTGCAGCGACAGCACCCGCTGGAACGGCTCACCATCGGCCACCGGCAGGACCGTGCGCAGCGCCTCGTGCCGCCCGATCACGTCCCGCAGCGCTTCCGCCATGGCCCCGCGGTCCAACTGCCCGGTCAACCGCAGCGCCAGCGGGATGTTGTAGGTCGCGCTCGGACCCTCCAACTGCCTCAGGAACCACAGCCGGCGCTGCGCGTACGACAGCGGCACCCGCTCCGGACGCGCCACCGGCACCAACGCGGCCCGGCCCTCGCCGGCCTCACCCATCCACGCCGCGACCGCGGCCGGCGTCGGACGCTCGTACAGCATCCGCAACGGCAACTCCACGCCCAGCACCACGCGCACCCGGATGATCAACTTCATCGCCAGCAGCGAATGACCACCCAGCGCGAAGAAGTCGTCCTCCACACCGACCGCGGGAAGCCCCAGCACCTGCGCGAACGCCTGGCACAGCAACTCCTCCTGCACCGTCGCCGGTGCCCGGCCCGCGCCGGCCAGTTCCGTGTAGTCCGGCTCGGGCAGGGCCTTGCGGTCCACCTTGCCGTTCGCCGTCAGCGGCAACTCCTCCAACACCACCACAGCCGACGGAACCATGTACTCCGGCAGGCTCCGGGCGAGGTGGGCCTGCAGGTCCGCCGCATCCACCCGCACCCCGGCCCGGGGCACGACGTACCCGGCAAGCCGCTGATCCCCCGCACCGCTCCCGTTGACCGTCACCGCCGCCTGCGCCACCAACTCGTGACGCTCCAGCGCAGCCTCGATCTCACCCAGTTCGATCCGGAAGCCACGCACCTTGACCTGCGTGTCGACCCGGCCCAGGCACTCCAGCGTCCCGTCCTCGCGCCAGCGGGCCAGGTCGCCCGTGCGGTACATCCTCTCGCCCTTCGGCCCGAACGGCGCGGCGGTGAACCGCTCAGCGCTCAACCCGGGCCGGCCCAGGTACCCCCGGGCCAACTGCGCACCCGCCAGGTACAACTCGCCCGCCACACCGGCCGGGACCGGCTGCAGGAACCCGTCCAGCACGTAGGCACGCATGTTGGCGAACGGACGCCCGATGGTCACCGGACCGTCGCCGACCTCGGCCGAGGTCGCCCAGACCGTGGCCTCCGTGGGACCGTACAGGTTCACCGCCCACAGGCCCAGCTCCCGCATGCGGCCCGCCAAGTCCTCGGACAGCGCCTCACCGCCGACCAGCACCCGCACCCCGCGCGGCCAGTCGGCCTCGCCGGACAGCAGGGTCCGCCACAGCGACGGAACAGCCTGAACAGCGGTCACCCCGCCCGCCTCGACCAGCTCCCGCAACGCCGCCGCATCACGTACCGTCTCCCGCTCGGCAAGCACCACAGCCGCCCCGCACACCAACGGCAGGAACAACTCCAGCGCCGCGATGTCGAAAGACACCGTCGTCACAGCCAGCAGACGGTCGCCGGCCCCCAACGGAACCCGCTGCCCGGCCGCCCGCAAGTGGTTCACCAGCGCCTGGTGAGTGACCACGACCCCCTTGGGACGCCCGGTCGAACCCGACGTGTGAATCACATACACCGGATGGGCCGGCAGCAGCGGCACCACCAGATCGGCAGCCGTCAGCTGCACCTCCTCGAAGCCCGAGCACTCGGCGCGCAGTTCGTCGGAGTCCAGCACCAGCACCGGCCCGGCGACCGGGTCCGGCAGCACCGGTGCACACTGCTGCGTCGTCAGGACACACACCGGCGCCGCGTCATCCAGCACATAGGCGATCCGCTCCACCGGATACTCCGGATCCACCGGCAGATACGCACCACCGGCCTTCGCCACCGCCAGCAGCGACACCACCAGCTCCACGCCGCGCTCCATCACCACCGCGACCACCGACTCCGGGCCCACACCCCGGCCGATCAGCAACCGCGCCAGCCGGTTCGCCCGCGCATCCAACTGCGCGTACGACACCTCGACACCCTCGAAGACCAGCGCCACCGCGTCCGGCGTCCGCGCCACCTGCCCGGCGAACAGCCCCGGCAACGTCGACGACGCCACCTCGAGCGCCGTGTCGTTCCACTCCTCGACGACCTGACGGCGCTCAGCCTCACCCAGCACCCCCACCGCCGCGAACCGCGACTGCGGAGCCTCCTCCAAGACGGCCGTCAGGTTCGTGACGGCGGCCTGCAGCAGCGCGCAGATCTGCTGAGCATCGGCCGGTGCCACCGCTTCGACGATCAGGTTGAAGCCACTGCCGAGGTCGTCGACGGCCACGCTCACGGGGTAGTTGGTGTGGTCGCTCACGGTCAGCACCCCGACGCCCGCAAGGCGGGGACCGGTCCCCTCCGCCGGTGCCTGGCCGTGGCGGTAGTTGAGGAGCGAGGTGAACAGCGGGCTGCCGCCCGTCATCCCGCTCGCCTGCTGCGCCAGCGAAAGCGGCGCGTGCTCGTGCACCAGCAACTCGGCCAACTGGCCCCGCATGCCGTCCAGCGCCTCACCCGCACTCTGCGAGTCCAACCGCACCCGCACCGGCAGGGTGTTCATGAACAGACCCGGCACCCGGTCCGAACCGGCGCCCGCGTTCATCCGGCCGAACAGCACCGTACCGAACACCACATCCTCACGGCCGCTCACCGCGGCCAGCACCCGCGCCCACGCCAAGTGGAACACCGTCGCCGGGCTCACACCCTGCCGCCGCGCCACCTCACGCACCCGGCCGGCCACCTCAGCATCGAGGGGAACCTGGCAGCGCACCGCGGCGGTGCCGTCACCATGCAGATCCAGCACACCGAAGGGCGCCGTCGTCTCGGTGACGTCGCCGAGCACCTCCGCGAAGTACCGCTCGTGCTCCTCGCGCGGCGTACCGAGGCGGGCCTGCGCCACGAAGTCGCGGAACGGCAGCGGCTCCGGCAACGTGTCGGCACGGCCGGACATGAATGCCCGCACCTCCCCGAACAGCACATCCAGCGAGGTGTGGTCCTGCACCATGTGGTGGGTTCGCAGCAGTGCCAACCAGCGGTCACCGCCGGGCTCCGCCGCGATGTGGACCGTCATCAGGGGCGCCCGGGTCAGATCCATCCACGACCCGGCAATAGCCCTCAACTGCTCCACCGGGTCGGGGCCCTGCGGGTCCAGCACGACCTCCTGGACCGGCAGCTCCACCCGGCGCGACACCACCTGCACCGGCTCGGCCAGGCCCTCCCACACGAACGCCGTGCGGCAGATGTCATGCCGGTCGATCACCCGCTGCAGTGCTGCCAGGAACGCGTCCACCCGCTCCCGCGAGTCGAATTCCATCACCGACGGCAGTACGTAGACATCCGTCTCGGTTTCCTGATCCGCCATCATGTGGTGGAAGAGGAGACCCTCCTGGAGCGGGGCCAGCGGGTAGACGTCCGCCACATTGGCCGCCCCGCCCTCGACCTCCGCCACGATCCGCTCGATCTCCGCCTCGGTCAGCTCCACCAGAGACAGCATCCCGGGCGTGATCTCGACGGCACCCTCGGGAATCAGGTTCGGCGGCACCACCACCTGGACCGGCCCGGCAGCGCCGGCCAGCCCGGCCGGCGTCGGCGTCTGGAACAGGGCCTTCACCGAGACAGAGACACCCCGCGCACGGAGGTTCGCCACCAGGGAAACCACGAGGAGCGAGTGACCGCCCAGGGCGAAGAAGTCGTCATCGACACCGACTCGATCGAGTCCCAGGACCTCGGCGAACGCCTGGCACAGAAGCTCCTCCTGCACCGTCGCCGGCGCCCGACCCGCACCCGCCGCATACTCCGGTGCGGGCAGGGCCTTGCGGTCCACCTTGCCGTTCACCGTCAGCGGCAGCTCCTCCAGCACCACGACCGCCGACGGAACCATGTACTGCGGCAACCGCTCACTCGCGAACTCCCGCAGGCTGGTGAGGAGTTCATCCGCACTGGCGTCGACGTCGACCGGAACCGCGTACGCCACCAGGCGCTTGTCACCCGGCACGTCCTCACGGACCAGCACCACGGCCTGCTCCAGGCCCGGGTGAGCGGCCAGGACGGCCTGCACCTCACCAGGCTCGATCCGGAAACCGCGCAGCTTCACCTGCTCGTCCGCACGACCCGCGAACACCAACTCGCCGTCGCCCGACCACTTCGCGCGGTCACCCGTGCGGTACAGCCGGCCGCCCGCCGGCCCGTACGGATCGGCGACGAACCGCTCAGCCGTCAGCCCCGGACGCGCCACATACCCACGCGCCAACCCCGCACCCGCCACATACAACTCACCAGCCACACCCACCGGCACCGGGCGCAGCGCGGCGTCCAACACGTAGGCGCGCATGTTGTCGAGCGGGCGCCCGATCGGCAGCGCGCCCTCGCCGTCCACCGCGGTGTGCGTGGCGGTGAACGTGGTGGCCTCGGTCGGCCCGTACCCGTTCACCACCACGATGTCCGGGCAGGCCGCCCGCACCCGGGCCACCGCCACCGGCGACAGCACATCACCACCGGCCCACACCTCACGCACCCCGGCCAGACACCCCGGGTCCTCCTCCACCACCAGGGCGAACAGCCCCGCCGTCAGCCACAGCGCCGTGACCCCGAACGAGGAGACCACCTCGGCGAGCGAAACCGCCGTGACATCACCGGTCGGCATCACCACGACCTGACGCCCCGTCAGCAGCGGGACCCACAGCTCCATCGTCGACGCGTCGAAGGAGTACGGCGAGTGCAGCAGCACCCGCTCAAACCCCGCACCCGCGAACCGCCGATCCAGCGCCAGCGCCGCCACGTCGGCATGCGTCACCGCCACACCCTTCGCCCGACCCGTCGAGCCGGAGGTGTACATCACATAGGCCAACCCCTCCACATCACAAGGGATCTCCAGCGGCTCCGCAGCGCCCGCGCCGGAAACCTCCAGCACCGCCAGGCCCAGCTCGGCCGCCTGACCCCGCAGCTCGGCATCGGTGAGGACGACCGAGGCACCCGTCTCCCCGACGATCGTCCGACGGTGCGCCAGCGGATACCGGGCGTCCAGCGGAACGTAGTAACCGCCCGCCTTCACCACCGCGAGCAACGCCACCACCAGCTCGGCCGACCGCTCCATCAGCACCGCGACACCGCACTCCGCGCCCACACCCAGTTCGACCAGCCGCCGCGCCACCGCATTGGCGCGCGCATCCAACTCCGCATACGACAGCTCGACACCCTCAGACACCACCGCCACCGCATCCGGCGTCCGCGCCACCTGCGCCGCGAACAACCCCGGCAACGTCAACGACGCCACCTCGACCTCGACCGCCGTGCCGTTCCACTCCTCCAAGAGCAGGCGACGCTCAGCCGCGCCCAGCACATCCACCGCCGACAACCGCGTCTGCGGCTCAGCGACAACCGTCTCGACGACCCGCAGCAGCCAACCCGCGAAACGCTCCGCCGTCCCCGCATCGAACAGATCCGCAGCCGCGATCAACTTCCCCCGGATGCCCGCCGGCTTGCCCTGCGCATCAAAGACCTCACCAAGACTCACTTCCAGGTCGAACTTCGACGCCCCCAGACCCGCTGACGACGCCAGAGCCGAAGGCAGCGAGCCCGCCCCGGACAGATCCAACGCCGCCGAAGCCGTGTTCTGCACCGTGAGCATGACCTGGAACAGCGGGTTCCGGGCCATCGACCGGACCGGCGACAACTCCTCCACCAGCTTCTCGAACGGCACGTCCTGATGCTCGAACGCGCGCAGGCTGGTCTCCCGCACCCGCTCCAGCACCTCGTCGAAGGTCGGGTCACCGGACAGGTCCGTGCGCATCACCAACGTGTTCACGAAGAACCCGACCAGGTCCTCCAAGGCCTTCTCGGTGCGTCCGGCGATCGCCGCCCCGATCGGGATGTCGTTCCCCGCACCCAACCGGTTGAGAGTGACCGCCAGCGCGGCCTGCAGCACCATGTACGGGGTCACCCCCCGCTCCCTGGTCACCTTCACCAGACGCTCGTGCACGCCGGCCGGCAGCTCGACTGCCACCGTATGGCCCTGATGACTGGCCACGGCGGGACGCGGCCGATCGGTCGGCAGCTCCAGTTCGGCCGGCGCCCCGGCCAGCGTCTCGCGCCAGTACGCCAACTGCCGGGAGAGCACGCTGTCCGGGTCCTGCTCGTCGCCGAGCAGCTCCCGCTGCCACAGCACGTAGTCCGCGTACTGCACCGGCAGCGGCTCCCACTCCGGTGCCCGACCCGCGGCCCGCGCCGCATACGCCACCGACAGGTCCCGCGCCAGCGGCGCCGTCGACCAGCCGTCCCCGGCGATGTGGTGAACCACCACCACCAACGCGTGTTCGTCCTGGCTCACCGTGAACAGCGTTGCCCGCACCGGGATTTCGGCGGACAGATCGAACGCGTACGCGACCGCCCCGCTCACAGCGCCGGCCAGCTCCTCCTGGGAAACCGCCTCGACCGCAAGCTCGAACCCGCTGTCCTCGACCTTGAGGACCTGCTGGTACGGCTCCCCGTTCTCGACCACGAAGACTGTGCGCAGCACCTCGTGCCGCCCCACCACGTCCCGCAACGCCTCGGCGAGGGCCTCCCGATCCACGTCCCCGGTCAGCCGCAGCGCCATCGGAATGTTGTAGGTCGCACTCGGACCCTCCAGCTGGCTCAGGAACCACAGCCGACGCTGCGCAAACGACAACGGAATCATCAGTAGTCCTCCTGCTTACGCATCGGCCGCAGAGTGGGCCTAGCTATGTTCTGGGTCTCGATCTGACTGGCGGGCCGGCCGGTGAGGGCCTCCCGATCCACATCCCGGGTCAGCGGCAGCACCATCGGAATGTTGTAGGTCGCACTCGGACCCTTTAACTGACTCAGGAACCACGGCCGACGCTGTGCAAGCGACAACGGAGTCATCAGTGGTCCTCCTGCTTACGCATCGGCCGCAGAGTGGGCCTGGCCGTGCTCTGGGTCTCGATCTGACTGGCGAGCCAGCCGGCGAGCCCTTCCGGCGTCCGTGCCTCGAACACCGCCCGGATCGGCAGTTCGGCCCGCAGCGACTCCCGCACCTCACTGACCAGTCGGGTCGCCAGCAGGGAGTGGCCGCCCAAAGCGAAGAAGTCGTCCTCCACGCCGACCCGGTCGAGTCCCAGGACCTGCCCGAACGCCTGGCACAGCAGCTCCTCCTGCACCGTGGCCGGTGCCCGGCCCGCGCCGGCGGCGTACTCGGGGGCGGGCAGGGCCTTGCGATCCAGCTTGCCGTTCACCGTCAGCGGCAGCGCGTCCAGCACCACCACCGCCGACGGAACCATGTAGGACGGCAACCGCCCAGCCACGAACTCACGGACTATGGCGGCCAGTTCGGTGCTTTCGCCGTCCCCGATGACATACGCGACCAGGCGCTTGTCACCCGGCACGTCCTCACGTGCGATCACCGCGGCCTGCGCCACCAGCGGGTGCGCGGCCACCACCGACTCCACCTCGGCCGGCTCCACCCGGAACCCGCGGATCTTCACCTGCTCATCCGCACGACCCGCAAACACCAACCGCCCATCCGCCGACCACCTCACACGGTCACCCGTGCGGTACAACCGGCCACCCGCCACACCGAACGGGTCCGCCACGAACCGCTCACCCGTCAGGCCCGGGCGGTTCAGATAGCCGCGCGCCAACCCAGCACCCGCGACATACAGTTCACCCGCCACACCCACCGGCACCGGAGCCAAGTACTCGTCCAGCACATACACCCGGGTACCGTCCAACGGCCCACCGATCGGCAGCACCCCACCCAGCGCCTCCGGCGAACCCACCTCGTACTGGGTAGCGCACAGCGTCACCTCCGTCGGCCCGTACAAGTGCCGCACCACCACACCCGCGTTGCCCTCCAGCACCCGGCGCACCGCACCCACCGGCACCACATCACCACCGGTCAACACCTCACGCACGCCCGCGAAACACTGCGGATCCTGCTCCGCGATCACCCGGAACAGACCCGCCGTCACATGCACGTGCGACACCCCGCAGTCGACCAGCAGCGACCGCAGCACCCCCGCATCCACCGCACCCGTCGGCGCCACCACCACCGTCGCACCCGACAGCAACGCCACCCACACCTCATACGAGGAGGCATCAAAGGCATGCGGGGCCTGGAACAACACCCGATCCCCCGACCCCACACCCCAATGCGAAGCCGACGCCAACTCCACCAGACCCCGCTGCGTGGTCACCACACCCTTGGGCACACCCGTCGAACCCGAGGTGTACATCACATACACCGGGCACTCCAGACCCACCCCAGCGCCGGTCACATGCGCCGACCCGGCCGGCACCTGCTCACCGTCGACCACCAGCACCGGCGCCTCCACCGATCCCGGCACCCGCGACGCGGCATCCCGCGTGGTCAGCACACACACCGGCGCCGCGTCCTTGAGCACGAACGCGACCCGCTCCGACGGAGACTCCACATCCACCGGCAGATACGCACCACCCGCCTTCACCACCGCCAGCAACGCCACCAGCAGCTCGACCGAACGCTCCATCACCACACCCACCAGCGACTCCGCGCCGACCCCGCGATCCCGCAGCACACCCGCCAACCCAGCAGCCCGCACATCCAACTCCGCGTACGACAGCTCCACGTCCCCGCACACCACCGCCACCGCATCCGGCGTCCGCGCCACCTGCGCCGCAAACACCTCCGCCACCGACAGCACAGGAGCAGCAACACCCGTGTCGTTCCAGGCAGTCAGCAGCCGCTCCCGCTCCGCCTCACCGAGGACGCCCACCTCTCCCAGCCGCGTCTGCTCCGGGGCATCCTCCAGGGCCGCGACCAGATTGCGCAGGCAGGTGTGCAACAGCGACCCCACCTGCTGCGGGTCAATCGAAGCCACCGCGTCGACGGTCAGGCCGAACCCCGTCTGATGGTCGTCGACGGCGATGCTCAGGGGGTAGTTGGTCAGGTCCCGCGTAGAGAGCACGCCGACGCCCTCGAAGCCGGAGTCGAAGTTCCGCGCGGCGGCCTGGATGTGCCGGTAGTTGAAGATCGAGGTGAACAGCGGGCTGCCGCCCGTCATCCCGCTCGCCTGCTGCGCCAGCGACAGCGGCGCGTGCTCGTGCACCAGCAGCCCCGCCAACTGGTGCCGCATCCCGGACAGCGCCCCGCTCACGCTCTGCCCGTCCAACCGCACGCGCACCGGCAGCGTGTTGAGGAACAGACCCGGCACCCGATCGGCACCCGCCCCGGAGTTCATCCGGCCGAACAGCACCGTGCCGAACACCACGTCGTCACGGCCGCTGACCACTCCCAGCACCCGCGCCCACGCCAGGTGGAAGACGGTGGCCGCACTGACGCCCTCGCGCCGCGCCAACTCACGCACCCGGCAGGACAGTTCATCGTCCACCACGAGGCGTGCCTGATGGGTGGTACTGCCGTCGCCGTACGCGTCCAGCACACCGAAGGGCGCCGTCGTCTCGGTGACGTCCCCGAGCACCTCCGCGAAGTACCGCTCGTGCTCCTCGCGCGGCGTACCCAGGCGGGCCTGGGCGACGAATTCGCGGAACGGCAGCGGCGCCGGCAACGCGTCGCCCCGACCGGAGATGAACGCCCGAAGCTCCCCGAACAGCACGTCCACCGAGGTGTGGTCCTGCACCAGGTGGTGGGTTCGCAGCAGTGCCAGCCAGCGGTCACCGCCGGGCTCCGCCGCGATGTGGACCGTCATCAGGGGCGCCCGGGTCAGATCCATCCGCGATCCGCCGATCGCCAGCAACTGCTCCACCGGGTCAGGGCCCTGCGGGTCCAGCACGACCTCCTGGACCGGCAGCTCCACCCGGCGCGACACCACCTGCACCGGCTCGCGCAACCCCTCCCACACGAACGCCGTGCGGTAGACGTCGTGCCGGCCGATCACCTCTCGCAGCGCGTCCAGGAACGCGTCCACCCGCTCCCGCGAGTCGAATCCCAGCACCGCCGGCCGCATGTAGACATCCGACTCGGATTCCTGATCCGCCATCATGTGGTGGAAGAGCATGCCCTCCTGGAGCGGGGCCAACGGGTAGACATCCGCCACATTGGCCGCGCCGCCCTCGACCACGGCCACGATCCGCTCGATCTCGGTGGCGTCCAGGTCCACCAGGGGCAGCATCTCCGGCGTGATCTCCCGCGCATCGACGGGAATGGCGTTCGCCGGCACCACGACCCCCTCGGAGGCCTGTGCGGCTGCCAGCCCGGCCACCGTCGGCGTCTCGAATAGCGCCCGCACAGCCACGGACACACCCCGCACTCGGAGACGTTCCACCAGGGCCACCGCCAGCAGCGAATGGCCGCCCAGCGTGAAGAAGTCGTCATCGACCCCGACCGCCGGCAAGCCGAGGACCTCGGCGAACGCCTCGCAGAGGATCTCCTCCCGCACACTGGCCGGCGCACGGCCCCCACCCGTCGTGTGCTGCGGAACGGGCAGGGCCTTGCGGTCCAGCTTGCCGTTGACCGTCACCGGCAGCGCGTCCAGGACCACGACCGCCGACGGAACCATGTAGGACGGCAACCGCTCACCAGCGAACTCCCGCAACAGGGACACGAGTTC
>NZ_JARZAH010000068.1:0-20234 GCF_029892145.1 Kitasatospora sp. GP30 | reverse complement strand
GCGCCAGGATCTCGGCGTCCTTGTCGCGGTCGCTCATCGGCAGGAGCCGTATCAAGGTGAACACACTTGTCAAGGCCAGGTAGGGCAGTCGCAGCGCACCGGACCATCCTGGAGCCAGCCGGAGCCAGCTGGCAATCAGCGAGCGAGACCTTCGCTGTCCCTGGACCGGCCGGCCTCGCGACAGCGCCCACAGGTCAACTGACCAGCACGGACGTGGTTCTTGGCACCTACAAGGCTCACGACATGTCTGACGATCTCGGCTTCACGTGCTCTTGCTGCGGCGAACATCACGCAGAGATTCCCATGGGCTACTCGACCATGGCGCCCGATGTCTGGGACCCCGGCTTCGAGGCCGATGCGGACAGCATGCTGTCGTCTGACCAGTGCATCATCAAGGGCCAGCACTTCTTCGTCAGGGGCTTGATCGAGATACCGGTGATCGGCAGTGAGGACGTCTTCTCCTGGGGTGTCTGGGTCTCTTTGAGCAGGGACAACTTCGCCCGCGCGCTTGAGGTGTGGAACACGGAGGGGCGAGAGACAGAGAAGCCATACTTCGGCTGGCTCAGCACCGAGCTGGCGCTCTACTCGCCCAGCACCATCAATCTGAAGACCAACGCTCACACGCGACCGGTCGGGAACCGCCCCTTTATCGAGTTGGAGCCCACCGATCACCCGCTCGCTGTGGAACAGCGCACCGGGATCACCCGCGACCGCGTGCGTGAGATCGCCATGACCGTGCTGCATCCGGCCTGACCGTCTCCGTTGAGGTGATCGCTGGGTCAGGGCTCGTCGTCCTCAATGGCGTTGGGGTTCTCGTAAAGGGCGAGTTCCGCCTGCGCTGCGCGCATGTTCCTGGCGTGGCAGCGCATTGAGCATGCGGCGCGTGGTCGGTGCGCGGCACGGACCATCACGGTGCCGCAGCCGGGGCAGTTGGCCATCGTTCGCTGGCCAGGGAGGACGCTGTGGCTTGAGGGTGAGGTGGCCAGCAGGGTGCTCCGGCGTCGGCAGCGGGCCGAGCACCACCACGGGGTCGGCTCTGGAGAGGCCTGTGGTTTTGGGGGACGTCCGCAGTATTCGCAGGCCGGCCGGTCAGGTGACGGTGGTGGCGTGCGTTCCAGAAGCTCCTGGAGTGTGTCGAGGTCCCGGCCGCTGGCGGCGGCGAGGCGGGACCAGCTGAGGGTGCCGGCTTCGGTAGGCGGGTCGCTGAGGCATGCCTGGAGGTAGGCCGCCTTGAGGAAGTTCGCTGCGGCGAGTCGGGCGATGAAGGACTCGGCGCCTTCACAGGGGCGGGGGAAGACCTGGATGGGCAGCTCGCTGACCGGTAGGTCGAGCGTCTCCAGGCTGGTCAACGGGCTGCTCTCCTGGGCTGGGGTGCCTGGTTGGTGGCGTTGACGTCCAGGGGGATGTCGTCCAGCTCGGCCTGGGTGATCTTCTCGGAGCCGGTGAGGACGGCGTCGATCGCGGCGCCGCGGATCAGGTGGGAGAGGGCGCCGATCATGCCGCCGGTGCGCTCGTGGAGGTGGCGGTCGAGGCCGACGAGGGTGCCGGGCTTGTGCCGGTGCAGCAGCAGGGTGTCTTCCATGGTCTTGACCAGGCCCTTCCACTCGTCGTTGTAGGGGAAGGGGTGGGTGGGGATGAGGGTGAAGCGGCCGGCGATCTGGGCGCCGCGGGTGCTGGTGAGGATCGAGCTGTGCTCGATGTCGATGCCGGCGTAGACGAACGTGGCGGGGATCCGTTCGGAGAAGTACTTGAGGGTGTCGGAGACCTCGGCGCCCTGGCGGGTGGTCAGCGAGATGTTGTGCACCTCGTCCACGATCACCAGGCCGGTGCGGGCGGTGGTGCAGACGCCGACGACGGCTTCGATGATGTCGGTGGTGTTGAGCCGGCGCTGGACCGGCAGGCCGAGGAAGCGCGCGAACTCGGCGGCGATCATGCGGGCGGTCGCCGCGGGCGGGACGGTGATGTAGAGGACGGGGATCCGGCCGGTGGCGTCCGGGTGGATGCTGCGGTCGTGGAGTTCGTGGGCCAGGCCAAGCTGGGTGACGGCGATGGTCTTGCCGGTACCGGCCGGGCCGGAGACGATCAGGCCGCGACGGGCGCTGATCGCGTGCCTGTTCAGCACGACCAGGCGGCGGCCGGTGGCGACGGTGTGCCGGACCGTGGAGGTGGCCACCACCATCAGGCGGGAGTGATGGTCGATCCGCAGCCCGTCCAGCCGCTGGCGGGTCGCCGGCGACAGCGTGGCATACATCCTCGGTGAGGGGGTCGGGATGTCCCGTGTCTTCGGCGGGCCGGCCACGAACCGGCGCCAGCCGTCCTTCGTGGTCAGTTGCTGGCCGGCGTCGTCGGTGTCCGGCAGCGTCATCGTCGTCTCCAGGGGTCTTCGAGCGGGTCGAACAGGCCGAGCGGGATCACCTTCGCGAGCTTCTCCTCGGCCTCGGCCTCGGTGATGTCCGACTCGGGTGTCGGTGCGGCCTTCGGCTCGTCGGCGGCCGGGGCGGGCAGCCCGGCGACTGGGCCGGCGGCCTTGGTGCGGGCAACGACCCGCCGGTCACGCCGGGTCGGCTTGGCGCCGGCTTCCGCGGGCGGCCCGGCGTGGGCGCGGGTGAGGAGCGCGGCGACCGCGTCGGCGATCTCCCTCTCGGTGGCGCCGGGCAGCTGGTGGCTGACGTGGTCCCAGGCCATGTCACCGAACGGGACCGGAGCGCGGTTCAGATGCTTCCAAGTCGCCTGGATCCAGGGCCTGTCCTCGCGGCGGTGGTCGCGGACCCAGACCCGGGAGACGTCGTAGGGGTCGCGGTGGACCTCCCACAGGCCCTTCTTCGCGGCGATGCCGGAGTTCTGGTTCCGCATAGGGTTCAGGTCGGGGCTGTCGTAGGTGCGGTGCTGGATCTTGATGCCGTAGTCGTTGACCGCCCGCCACTCGGCCGGCAGGAGCTCGACGTAGTCGTCGCCGCTGAGCGCGATGGGGACGTAACCGCAGGCCTCGACGAGGGTCGCGTACTTCTCGTTCGGGGCGAACATCCGGTTCGGGTGGGCGGGGTCGCGCAGCCCGTCGTGCGGGCGGTTCTGCCACTGGGCGACGATCCACTCGTCCAGGAGTTCCTGGAGCTCGAGCAGCGACCACAGCCGCTCGCGTTCGGGGTGGCGGCCGCGGTGGTCGGCGCTGCGGCCCAGGTGGCCGGGCAGGAACTGGACGAACAGGGTGGCGATCGAGGCCAGCATCTTCTCGATGTGGCCCTTCTCGAAACCGGAGCCCTTGTGCGCGGGCTGGAAGTCGATCTCCAGGAACCGGCAGGACGCCTTGAAGTTGCGGGAGATGAACACGTTCTCGTTGTCGCAGACGATCATCTCCGGGACGATCACCGGCCGCGCGGCGGCGTGCTCCAGGCGCTCGTCCAGGCTCAGCAGCCGGCGATGCGGCAGCACCGAGCGCGACATCCGCAGGGCCTCCGCCCAGCCGGGCCGCATCAGCTCCGGGGTGACGGTGCGGGCCAGCAGCACGCTTGCGTCGACCGCCTTCGTGGTCGGCCGCAGCACCGCCGCGGACAGCGTCCGGGTCGCGACGTCGATCATGCCGGTGAGCTCGATCCGGCCCGGGACGCCGTCGTCGAGCAGCACCAGCACGTCCATCGGCGTGGAGTCGATCTGCATCACCTGGCCGGGGGCGAACGCGGGCAGCTCGCCGAACGGAGCCGCGGCGCCGTGGGCTTTGGACCGGCGGGTGGTCGCGGTGCTGAAGGTGTGGGTGCCCTCGGTCAGCTTGGCCAGCAGGCGGTAGAGGGTGGCGCGCGAGGGCAGCTTCACCGCCTGTCCGTCCTCGCTGGCCTTGAGGATCTCCTCGGTCCGCCAGAGGAGGTAGGACCCGGTCTTCGTGGAGGAGTCGATCCCTTCCTTGATCGCTGCCCGCATCGCGGCCACGATCGCCTCGTCGACCGTGCCGAACTGCGGCCGCTTGCGGACCGGCCGGTAGTCGACCAGGCCGAGCACGCCGTCCTGTTGGTAGCGGCGCCGGTGGTGGGCGACCGCACTGGCCGTCACCCGGTGCCCTGCCACGGTCAGTTCGGCGGCCTTGACCTTCTGCCGGGCGGTGAGCGACTGCCCGGGCCCGTACTCGGGCCGGGGAGCGGTGCCCGGGGCGGCGCCGAACGGCAGGCCGTGCAGCACCTCGAGGATGTGCCCCTCCCACCACAACGCCTTTTCCAGCACCGCCGGCGGCAGGGTCTCCAGCAGCGACACCGGCGGAAGCGGCATCCGGGCCGGGCTGGTCAGCACCTCGAAGTCGTCGGCATCGAACAGCTCCAGCAGCGGGACGACCCGATAGGGGCCGTCTTCGTCGGTCAGCGTCACGGCCAGCGCGGACACCGCGAGCACCCCGCGCTGCCGGCCGTCGAGCCGCACCAGGTCGCCGACCGTGACCTGAGCCGGCCGCCTCGACTCGCTCATCGCTGTCGCCTTCCCGTCCAGACCAGGCTCTCCGCGTCGAGCGGTTCGGACTCCAGATCCGCCGCCAGGGCGCCGGACCACAGCAGGTGGAACAGCACCGGTAGGACGAGCAGCCGGTCCCCGACCGACTCGGCACCGGCCCACAACGGCCGCGGTCTCGCGAAGGCCTCGACCAACCGGGCGGCCACCTCAGCCGGCCGTCTCGCCCGCTCTCTCCGGTAGCGCGAGAGCCAGCGCACGTTCTCCATGAACACCGGATCCGGCGTGCCCACCCGCTCGAACTCCCAGTCCGCGGCCGCGCAGGCTCGGCCGGTCGCCGCGAAGGCCTGTACCGTCCGCTCGTCCAGCCGGTCGGCCGCTCGGACGTCGACCACCCGGGCTCGCCCGTCGGCCAGGCGCACGAAGTAGTCCGGCGCGTGCCGACGTTCGCGTCGGCCGTCGTGCCAGTGCAGCCAGAATGGCTGCGAGGCGATCGCCACGACCTGCGGATCGCGGTCCAGCAGGATCAGCCGGTCCCGTTCCAGCCACGACTCGTACCCGACGTGGCCGCGCGCCGTCACCGAGTAGTACAGACCCGCGAAGCTCTGCCCGCCCTTGGCCCAGTTGAACTCCCGGACCGGCTCGACGTCCTCGAACCGCACGTCCCAGCACCCGCCGAGGCGGGCGCGGTGAAGCTCGTCGCCACGGCGGAAGGCCAGGTCGAACGCCGATAATGCCTCGTCGCCGTACGCAAGCGCGAGTCCAGCCACCCGTCTCCCCAGGTCGATCCGAAACCGGGTCCAAAGCCTAGGAACCAGGCGGTCGAAGCTCACCGAGAACGGGCTCAAACTCACCGAGACGGGTCACCGGACCTTGACCACTGGCCGGTGTCGTGGCTGTGTCGGTGACGAGGGTTAGGGTGCGGTGCCGTGGACGCCGCTGATCTTGAACGTCAAGCCCGGACCTTGTCCGGCTGTATCCCGCCGCCCCTGGTCGCCCGGCTTCTTGAGCTCGGCCATGAACGAGAAGTCGAGTCGCAGGCCGCCCAAGGGGAGTGGTTCTGCGCACGAGCGTGGGCCCAGCTCCTCGGCGAGCGTGGCCGGCAGGACAGCGCGCGGGAGGTCCTCGCTCCGTACGTCGCGACGGGCTGGTGGCCGGCTGCCCAGTTCCAGGCAGAGCTGCTGGAGAGCTGGGGGCAGGCCCAGGAGGCGATAGCGCTGACCCGCCCGTACGCGCAGGCCGGTGACCGGATGGCGCTCGACTTCGTAGGGCGCCTCCTCGCCCGCCATGACCGCGGCGCCGAAGCCTTCGAACTGCTGCGGTCCGGAGTTGAGGACTGGTTCCTCGCCACCGCCCTGGTGGACGTTGCCGAAGCGGCGGGCCGCGACGAGGACGCCGCCGCGCTGCTGACCGCCTGGATCCCGGCCGACCATCGCTGCGACACCCCGTGGTGCTCCCGCGGCGGCCTGGACGCCGACACCGCAGTCGGACTGCTCGCCAGGATCCGTGAGCGCCAAGGCCGCATCGACGAGGCGATCGCCCTGCTGCGGACCCGGCGCGTCACCTCCGTCAACGGCCGTGACCAGCTCGCCGAGTTGCTGGCCCGGCACGGTCGGATCGAGGACCTGCGTGCGTACGCGGCCTTGGACGACCACGGGCACGCCGCGCAGCGCCTGGCCGAAGTGCTGGAGGAGCGCGGCGACCTGGAGGGCGCGATCGCCGTCTACCAGCACGAGGAAGTCTCGTCGACCCGCCGCTACCACGACCCCGTGCTGCTTGCTGGGCTCCTGTCCCGTCACGGCCGGGGTGACGAGGCGATCGCGGTGATGCGCGCCCTGGTGGACTCCCCGGGCGGCGCGGAGGACTGGATCGTTGACACGCTGTGCACTCTGTACGCAGAGCACGGCTGCGCTCAGGAGGGCTTGGCTCACCTTGATGCCCTCAAGGCGCGCCGTGACGGCGAAGAGGAGTGGGACTTCTTCCGGATGCGGCTCCCGCTAATGGCCGACTGCGGCCTGCTCGACGAGGCGATCGAGCAGGCACGAGCGCACCACGAAGGCGACACCGGATACGCGGCCTGGTCCCTCTCGGACCTGCTTGCCGAGGCAGGCCGAACCGAGGAAGCCGTCGCCGTCCTCGAACAGCACCCCGCCTCCAACAGCCCCGTGCTGGCCCAGCGCCTCATCGACCTCGGACGCATCAACGACGCTGTCCGAGTGCTCCAGAACCGGCCGAGCGCTGGACCGGTCGCCGACCCCTGGGCCCGCACCTACTCAAACGAACCACCGTTCTGACGCTGGAGGCCGCGGTCAAACTTCGGTGAGACTCGTCAAACTTCGCTGAGACGGGTCAGCTACGGCGGCCGGTGGATTGGACAATTCTGTTTCGTGGAGCGCGAGTTGGCGCTCGTTGTTGCAATATAGGCGCAGCGTGCCGGCGCGGGGACCGGGTGGCCCGTGCGCCGACACGCACCATCTGCCGAGAAGATCGGCAAGGCCGGGCCGTCCCGTCTGGGGTGCCTGTACTAGAGCTCGCTGGTCCGGTCGGAGCGGGCCGGGTACCGGCCGGCGGGCTGGCTGGAGCAGGTTCCTGCGGGTTTACGGTTCCTGCTGCCGGGCTGGGGGTGTGTGGGTTGAATGGGCATGCAACGCCTGCCAGGAGGGCATCCCGACAGCGGCAGTGGTAGTGGTGAGCCCCTCCGCGTCGGTGAATGCGTACTCCAGCGAGGCCATGGCTGCGCCGATCATGGCGGTCAAGGCTTCGTAGGATGATGCTGTCCCGCATGTGAGGTCGAGCCGTTGGGTGACTTCGGCTGGTCCGAGCGGGCCCGGCAGGACCAGATTGAGGTAGCGGTCGATTCCGGGCATCTTGCGGACTGTCGGTGCACCGTTGACGCGGCCCAGTGCGCGTGCGTCCTGAGGGGGAAGGTTCCAGAACTGGAAGACGATGCCGGGCCACGATGGGGTGGTCATGCGCACGGGTCCGCATGCGAGGTCGGCGGCCAGGGCGAAGAGGTCAAGTCCGAGGGCCCGGTCGGCAAGCTCGGCGATCCATCCGCCCAGACGTCCGTTGACCTCGATCAGGCGGGGACCGGTCGGGGTGAGCTTAATCTCGGTGTGGGTCAGGCCGTGCCGGATTCCGAGGGCGTCGATGGCCTGTGCGGTCAGCTCTCTGATGGCCTGGTCCTGGGCGGCCGGGACGGCAGCCGGCCAGAACTGGCCGCACTCCCGGAAAGGCGGCGACAGCGGGAACTTTCCGGTGACCGCCAGGTGGACGGGACCGTCGGGGGTGAGCACGCTCTCCACACTGACGTAGTCGCCGAAGCGAGCGTCGTCGGCCCCCAGCAGCATCTCCTCCAGTACGTAGCGCGGCTGTCGCCCGGCCTCCTCATCCGAGGCCAGGAGCCAGGTGATCGTTTCGACGGCCTGCTGCGGATAGTCGAGGCGGAAGGTGTCCCGGCTTCCCTTGCCCCGGGCCGGCTTGACCACGGCAGGCAGGCCTACGTGGTCGAGGGCCGGTCGGAGGTCCGACTCGCTCTGGATGACGTAGGAGCGTGTAGCGTCGACTCCGGCCGCCCGCAGGCGCTCGCGTTGCCGCCACTTGTCGGTCAACAGGTCGGCAACCTCGGGTGAGTGGAACGGCAGTGCGAGGGTGGCGGCCACGGCCGCCGTCTCGGGGATCATCTCCGCGTAGGTGGTGATTCCATCCGGCTTCCACTCGCGCAGGGCCGGGAGGTTGGCTGGCCACTGTGACAGCCGGAACACTGGCCCGGCGGCGCGCAGGAACGGTTCCACCTCCTTGGCGTGTGGGCTGTCGGTGGTGAGGAAAGCCAGCTCGAACCGGCCTGCGAGTGAACGCAGCAATTCACCGGCTCCCGCTGCGCCGTCGTCATAGACGACCAGGAGCCGACGTCGTTCGTCTGTGAGGACGGTAGTCATCGTGGTGCTTCCTCGGGTGCGTGGTGGGTGAGACGGGTCAGTCGGCTGCTGGCCAGCAGGCTCCCGGCGGGTAGCAGGATCGCGAGTGCGGCGAGGGCGGGAGCGCCGGTTGGAAGGACGACGGCCGAGAGCAGCCACGGTCCGGTGACGGCGGCGGCGTTGCTGCTGAGGCTGAGCCGAGTCGTCACTGCGGTGAGTTCGCGATCATCGGCGAGGACGAGCGGGACCTGCCACTGGGCGTAGGCGGCCAGGAGTTCACCCACCGTCAGCACGACCACCGCGGCGATCACCAGGGCAGCGGCGACGGCGCGACCTGAAGCATCGGCTCCGGCAAGTGCGAGGACCCCGAGCCCGACGGCGATGCCTGAGCAGATCAGCACGCGGGGGAGCGGGGTGCGTCGTCGCTCTAGCACACCGGTCACCGGGATCTGTAGGGCCATGACCAGGATGAAGTTCACCGCGAACGCCAGACTGGCGAACCAGGGCGGGATTCCGGAGCGGCCGGCGATCAGCGCCGGAACACCGAACGTCAGTATGCTCTCGTAGAGGGTGAGTACGCCCAGGCCGGCGATCAGCGGCAACATGCCCGCCCAACCGCGAGTGCTCGGCCGGGGTTTGGCCGCCGGTGCCGCGACGACGCCGGTCTGGTCGGGCACCGCCAGCACGATCGTCGCGGCTGCGGCATAGGACAGGCCGTTGGCGAGCACGCCGATGGCGTAGGCGGCGTCACTGCGCACCGCGAGGATCAGTCCGCCCGCTCCAGTCCCCAGCGCCAGACCGACATTGGCGGCGGATCGGCGCAGTGCGAGCAGTGCGGCCCGCTGCTCGGCCGGAACGGTCAGGCTCAGGAACGCCTGGCTGAGCGGGCTGGCCGTGCGGTCCTGAACCACACCGAGCGCGATGAGCACCAGCGCGACGCGGGGCGGCACCAGCGGCATGGCGAGGAAGGTGGCTGCCCGTCCGATATGCAGGGCCACCAGACCGGGTCGGGCTCCGGCCCGTCCTAGGAGGCCTGCCAGCGGCGCGGCGACAACGAGGGCGAGCAGGCCGCCGATCGACATGCTCAGGCCGACCGCGGTCAGCGACGCACCGCGGTGCAGCATGTAGAAGACGGCGATGGCTTGGAAGACGCCCGAGCCGGTGGTGTTGAACAGGCTGGCCAGTGTCAGGAGCCGTGTTCCCGGGGGTGGGGTGACCGCGGCAAGTATTCGCCGGTGGGCCGGTGGGGCGGTGTCAGCTGTCACTGGCGGTGTCCAGGTGTCGCGCGACGGCGCGGGCCAGTGCGGTCAGCTCGTCTGGCCGGGCGCAGTCGGCTCCCGCCGTCACGGTCAGCCGCAGTCGCCCGCCGTCGTCGGTGATCTCCAGGGCGAGCATGGTGTTGTTCCACCAGAGCGGCACCACGTCCGGCTCCTCCACCGGCGAGGGCAGGTCCTTGCCCAAGGTGACGTTGAGGAAGAGCCAGGGGCGGGTGCGTGTGTGTCCGTGCTGTTCGGGAGCCAGGTGGCGGATCAGCGTGGGGTGGGGGACGCACTCGTGCTCGGCCGATTCGCGCAGCTGCTCCATCGCTGCTGCGGCGGCCGTGCGCAGCACGGTGGGCAGCTGCTGGGGCGCGGGCCGGACCACGGCGTGCGAGCAGAAGGCGATCAGGTTCTCCAGCCCCTGCTGGCCGCGGTTGGCGATCGGGGTGACGGCGGCCTCGGCGGTGCCCACCAAGTCGCGGGTGGCCAGCCAGGTCGCTGCCAGGAGCACGGCGAAGGCGCTGACCCGCCAGTTCGCCGCGGCCTGCTTCAGTGAGCGCAGCCCGTGCTCGCCAAGGTCCTCGGTGATCCGCAGGGGCTGGGCCCGCAGGTTGGGCGTAAATCCGGGCGCTCCCAGCAGGGCCGTGGTGGGCACCACCTGGTCGCCGAGCGCAGCCCGCCAGTAGGCGAGGTGGCCGACGAACTCCGGTGAGTCCTCCAGCGCGTTGGCCTGGTGGACGAACTGCTCCAAGGCGTGCCGGTTTTGCGAGTTCTCGGCCGCATTGTCGATCCGACCCACACCGCTCAGCTCGTCGATGATCTGGCGGAGAGCCAGGTCGCCCGAGTGCCCGTCGGAAACCAGGTGATCCAGCGTCAGCCCGAAATAGGCAGCGGTCGGGCTGTGCAGGTAGCCGGCGCGCAGGCGGGGCGACTCGTCGAGCCCGAACGGCTGTTCGGCAAGCGGCAGAAGCGTCGCCGCGGCGGCATCTGGCCCTGGGTCGGCTGCCAGCTTGACCACGGACAGCTCGGCTTCGCCGGGCGTGGCGCGGTCCTCGATCTGCGCCGAGTCGAGGGTGGGGCTGAACCGCAGGCGCAGTGCCGGCTGCCGGGAAACCAGCGCGGCAAGTGCCGCCGACACCGCAGCCGCTGTGGGGGTGTCCCCGGTGAAGCGCAGCATCCGAAGCGGCAGCGTGAACGGCGAGGCGGGCAGGCCAGAGCTCTCGCGCGCGGCCCGTTTGCTGAGGACGCTCCGTTGGGTTGCCGTCAGGGGAAGCGAGCCGTCGTTGCCGGTCCCGACCACCTCCGCCGCCGGTCGCCCGGTCGCGTCGCCGATGGCGATGAGCAGGTCCGCGAAGTTCGGGTGGCGGAAGACGAGCGTCGGGTCCAGGTCACGGCCGAGAGCGCTGGAGAGCCTGGTGAACAGCCGGGCCGCCAGGAGGGAGTGGCCCCCGTCCGCGAAGAAGTCCGACGCAGGGTCAGGGGCGACGTACAGCAGGTCCTCCCACTCGCATGCCAGCAGGGTCGGCAGGTCGGGCGTCATGAGCGCTCTCCTGGGATGACGTCGGTGAGGGAGGGCAGCTGGGCTCGGCACCAGGCAGCCAGCTCGGCCGGAGTGGTGAGCAGGTGGTCCGGAGCGGCGGCGGTCAGGTCGGCCAGGTCCGCGTATCCGTAGGCGACGGCGACCGTCTCCAACCCTGCCGCCCGGGCGTGTCGGACGTCACTTCCGGTGTCGCCGGTGTAGGCGGTTGCGCCGTGTTCGTCTCGCAGCTTCACCAGCTTGTCGGTCTTGCTCCCCGGCTGCTCCCGGCTGAGGAGTTCGCGCGGCATCGACTCTGTGGGCAGGTCCCTGCCGAGGATGGCCAGGACCGTCGAGCGGTGGCTCCCGGTGACGATGGCGTACCCGCGGGTTCTCGCCAGCTCGCCGAGCACGGGTACCAGTTCCTCGACGATCCCGTTGGACTCGGGTGCCACAGCAGCGAGTTCGGCATGCCGCTGCCAGAACTCCTCCGCCCGCGGGTAGCTGGTCCAGCGGGTGAGCGAGGAACTGAGGACGCCGCGGTAGACGAGTGGAAGGTCGGCCGGGTCGGTGAGAGAGGGAAGTTCCCACAACCCCAGCTCGGCGCGCGCCTGCTGGTAGCAGGACCAGGCACGCTGCCGGGAATCGTGCAGCACACCGTCGAAGTCGAAGATCAGCATGAGACCGCCAGGGAGACAACGGGTACTCCGCACCAGCGGAGCAGACGGGGATCGGGCAGTAGCCCGGCGAGTTCGGCGAGGTCCTCCGCGGCCTGCGCCCAGCGGGCAGGCAGGCTTCGCGGAGCGAGCAACAGGTCGGTTCCGCTGCGCACCAAGGCGAACCGGTCGCCCGCCCAGTCGGCCACGCATCGCGCCACCTGGTCCGGCGGCAGATCCAGATCTGATGGTTCGGCGATCCCGGTCGGCGCGAAGGGGAGCACGGTCTGCACCAGCGCGGCGGGTGCGGCAGGCCAGGTGTGCGCCACGGGCGGCAACTGGTCCTCGACGAGGCCCTCGACACGGATCGCCGTCCGGAGAACGGTCGCCGCCTCGGCCATGGAACGCTGCAGCCGATAGGCGGCAACGGCGTTCTGCTCGGCGCGTTGCGGGTTGTAGGTGCGAGGCAACTGTTCGCCCCGGGCGATGCCGTAGCAGAGTGTGGCCGCCGCGAGAGCGGGGCCCCACTCGCCTGGGTGCCGGTGCCGCATCCGCCCGGTCAGCTCGGCCAGGTCGAGGTCGAAGGTGATGCCCAGGGCGGCGAGGTCGATCAGTGGACTGAGCAGTTCGTTGTCACGCCGGTAGGCGTGGGTGAGATGGCCGGTCTTGCGCAGCGTTCCCGAGGAGTCGACGAGGAACTTCTCCGCCTCGCACCGGTTGTCCGGGGCGCTCGGGGGGAGCAGCGCCAGATGCCAGCTCAGCTGCTCGATAGTGTCCGGGTGTTCGGCACCGGTCAACGCCCGGGCCACCTTGTGGAGAACCTCGGGGGCCGGCCGACCCGGGCCGAGTGTGAACGGCAGCCGCTCTCCACGTAGCAGGGCGTAGTCGATCGCCGCGTCGGCCAGGCCGTCCGGTCCTTCGTCGGGCAGCGGGGTGCCGTGCACGATCTCGGTGACAATCAGGGAGGGAGCCACCGCGAGGGTGGCGGGCAGCAATGGGGAGGACAGCGTCGCCGCGTACCGGGCCGCGTCCCCGAAGCGGCCCGGCGGTATCCAGGACACCACAGCCTCCCTCTGGCCGGCGGCCGAGGACAGGCGTACCGCCGCCCGGGCCGGCGAGCGCAGCCGTAGCCCCGGCCACGGGGCGTGGACGGAGTTGTGACGCCCTGTCAGATAGCCGTCCAGTGTCAGCGGTCTCTCGCCGAGCCAGTCGGCCTCCGCGGCCAGGCAGTCCGACAAACTGCGCGATGCCAGCCGCAGGGTGGACTGCCACTGCTCGCGCGGAAGGGTCGTGACAGGTATACCGGCATCGCGCATCGGCCGGACATCGTCGTCGGAGAAGCAGGGCAGCAGCACCTCGGTACCTGACGGTGTGCCGACTTCGCGAGCCAGGGCGAGCAGGGTGCGGCAGGTGAGGGGCGGATCGTCCACCAGGATGACGCGCCGCTCGTCGACATCCAGGAACTGACCAGAGCGCAGCGAGGCCAGGGCGACATCAATGCCAGCGGCCTCCAGACACGCGACCACCACCGGCGCTAGGTAGGCGCCACCGGTACGAACCCCGATGACGCGCACTGGCCCGTCATCGGTCCGGTTCGCGAGCCATGCCTGGGCCAGGCCCACCAGGTCGAGCCACTCCACGCCCTGGACAGCCAGCGCTGCCGGCAACCGCACCAGCGACTCGTCCGCCGCCAATGCGGCCGGCGCGGTGCTGCCGGGCGGCAGGGTGAAGCCCACCTCGCCGGCAACCAGGGCTCGGGCAGCCAGCAGGGTGAGGGCCTGCAGCTCGGCGGCCTCACGGGCCGCCGTGTCGCTCGCGCGCACCCAGAGCGCGGCGAGCGCCTCGTAGCTGCGCAGCGTCTCGTGGATGTGCCCTGGACGGTCGGCGAGTTCGCGGGCCAGTGAGCCGACGGTGAGTATGGGTATCGACTGCACCTGGCTCATGAGTTCGCCTCGCGACGGGCGACGGTGTGGACCAGGCGGGCCATCTCGCGGTACGGATCACGGGTGGATGCGGCCCACTCCAGTTCGAGTGCCTGCGCGTACTCGGCCTCATCGGGCTGCCAGTCGTCCCGGTGGTCGTGGAAGATGCGTACCCCTTGCCACGGAAGCGGCACCAGGCCGCCGGCCTGCGCCCACGCGTCCAACTGTGCAGCGTCGTCGCCACGCGTGTGCAGGCCGAGGTTGCCGATGCTGGTGTCGGCATGGGCTTCGATGAGTTCACGTGCCTGTCGGTACTCGCCGCGCAGGGCCTCACGGACGCCAATGGCCTTCCGGTTCTTGGTCAGGACGCTTAGCACGCCACCGGGTGCGACCAGAGCGGCCAGCTGGCTGATCGCCCCGGCCGAGTCGTCCAGGTACATCAGGACGCCGTGGCAGCAGACGGCGTCGAACATGCCCAGGTCCGCGGGCAGGGTCGTGATGTCCGCCTGCAGGAGGCGGATCCGGTCGGCGAGAGCAGAATGCGTCCCGAGTCGCTCGGCGGCGGAGGCGAGCATGTCGGCCGACGGGTCGACCCCAGTCACTCGGTGCTCTGCCGCGGCCAGACGGAGCGTCATCTCGCCATTGCCGCAGCCGAGGTCCAGGATGTTTGCCGGGGTTCGGGGAAGCTCGGCAAGGAGTCGGCGAGCGACGAGATCGTGCCGCAGCCGACCGCGCCCGGAGGTGTTGTAGCTCGCGTAGGAGCCGCCTACCGCGCCGAAGTCCGTTGTCGGTGATGTCATTCGGGGATCTCCTTGTCCAGGGCCGGCCAGTATTCGACGAAAAACAGGAACGACGGGTAACGGCCTGTGTCCAGCACTGCGCCGGCTTCACCCGAAAGGGTCAACCGGCCGGCCCTGATGGCCCGACGAGCCGCCACGAGTCGAGACAGTTGCGCGGCCACCTGCGGTACCCGGTCGCGGGCGGGGGAGGAGGGCAACCACTGGTGGAACTGCTCCTGGCTCATCTCCTCCCACACCACGACATCCGCGAGCCCGTTGCCTAGCCGCAGCGCTACCAGGTGCGGCACGGCGACGGCGGCGGGGTCGGCGAACCGATGGCCTGTCACCTGCACTGCACCGGGATAGTCGCTGCGAACGTCGCGAAGGTGGCCAGCGAACGCCTCACCGAGGCCGCAGGCCAGACAACCGCAGCGGGACAGCCGGGGTTGGAGGTCTGCGGCGGTGAAGATCCGCTCAGTCATCCGCGGGGCTCGTCGACCGCGGCATCGACCGGGCCGTAGAGCCGGTAGTAGTCGTCGATGATTCCGGAGCGGGTCAGGATGTCGTTGGTGGCAGCCAGGTTCCGACCAGGCTGCAGCAGCTCATCTCCGCACGCCAGGTGGATTGCTCCGACGATAAGACCGGCGAGCACGAGGTCCACATAGCGGTTGGACAGGCTCTCGGCGAAGTGGAAGTTGATCGGCATACCGTGTCCGATGACGAGTACCTCGGGGCCGTCGGCGAGCTGGTAGCTGGTGCCGGTTACACCGAGGTCAGTCACGGCGCTGCTGCCTTCGCGCAGGCCCGCCAGACCGAACTCATAGTCACGGCTGGTCGTGCTCACCAGGTAGGCGCGGTCGCGCAGCCGCCGCGCCTGTTCCAGCCCGAAGCTGCCGCGGCCGGCGCATCCGACGATCAGCTTGGGCTGGTGGCTGGCCACCAGCTCGTCCAGTGAGCGGTGGGTGGTGAAGCCCTCTTCGTGGGCGTTCACCAGGCGCGTGATCGCCGTGTCGTAGACCGCGACGCGAAGGCGTCGTGCCCGCAGGATGCGCGCGACTTCACTGCCGATCCGGCCGAACCCCAGGACCAGCGCGGCCTGGCCCTCGAACTTCTCGTTGGGTAGCAACCGCAGGGTGTTGCGGATCGCGGCATCGGCGATGCCGTAGGACTCGATCGCTCCCTTCATCTCGCTCTCGGCGACGCTGAAGAGCGGAATGGTCAGTTCCAAACCCTCCAGCTTCCAGATGCCGGACATGGTCTGCTCGACCAGCCCGATGAAGTGACCGATCCGGTCAGGTAGTTCGCGGATCACGACGGGCAGCACATAGCCGCCGTCGTCCATCACGATGCTGCGCTTGCCGGCCTTCACCGCCCTGGCGATGTGGTCCTCGATGCCCGTGCGCAGCTCGCTGTAGCGCCAGACCGTGATTCCGCGCCGCGACACCAGGTGCGCGTCCACGCGCCGGGAGTTCGCGTACGGGTATTCCTTGTCGATGACGGTGAGGTGGGCCGGGTCCGCGCCCAGGGCCACCAGGCTGTCCACCAGCACCAGGAAGTCGGTCATGTGGTGAATGGTCAGCAGGACGGCGATGTCGGCGAGCGGCTTGTCCGGCCACCGGGCCGGCAGCCCGGCGGTGATGGGCAGCTCGGAGGTGGCGGTCTCGCTCTCGGTCACGGTGAATGGCAGCCGCTGGACCACCTCGAAGAAGGCCGCGCTCTCGGCGGCCGTGCCGTGTTCGACCGTGGCCACCAGCCGGTAGCTGCGATCGGCGACCGCGTCCGGCCTGGCCGGCGCGGCCAGGACGAGCCTGCCCTCGCCGCCGTTGGCGAGGACGCAGTCCCAGGATGTCGCGGCGTCAGAGGCGCGGTGGCTACGGATGGCACCCGCGTCCTGCAGACGGAGGATCAGCTCGGTGGTGAGCTGCCGGGCCTCCACGGCGTCGGCGACGAAGTCGATCGTATGGGCGAGCGGCGGTGCGAGGTCAAGCTGGTTCATTGAATCCCCCCTGGTATCAATGGTGTTGGAGCGGGAAGCGCGGAACGGCCGGGGCTCACCGATCTAGGGCGAACGTTTGGCAGATCCCTGTTGTCCGCAACCCGTCGGCAAGGAAGGGCCCGGGATCGCCGTCGGTGACAGCCCTGATCCGGGCCAGTCCCAGACGATCGGCGATTGCTTGAGCCGATCGGACCAGCGGCTGCTGCGCTTGCGGTTCGGCCCAGAGCTCGGCTAGCAGAAGCTCACTGGTATCCAGGTTGCGTTGGGCCAAGGCGAGCAGGAGCGAACCGGTGAGCGGCTCCACGAGGAGGTTCTCGGGACGGAAGCGAGCGTCGCTCCGCCACCGTGTGAGGGTGCTCGCCGCGAACTGCGGTGGATGGCCGCCGAACCGGCGCGCCGCCGTGGCCACCAGATGGTCGAGCTCCCGTGGGTCGGGGTAGTCGGCGCCGCTGGCGGTCTCAACGGCCTGGCGCACCGGGCTGCCCTGCAGAACGGTGGTCCTGTTGAGCTCGAACCACCCCTCGCTCGTGAAGAAGTCGGCGGCACCGGCTCTGTCCGTCGGGACGTCCGTGGAACGCAGGGACCCCCGCACGGACTCGACGGTCGTACCCAGCAGTCGCTTGCCGAGACCGGTCCGCCGCATGGACGGGTCGACGACCGGCCCCCACAGGCGCGCACGCACCTCGCCGGGCTCCGGTGACCGCACCGCACACCACCCCACAAGCATGCCGTGGCGACGCGCGGTCACTAGCAGCGGTGGCTCTCCGGTCAGCGCGTTAGTCAGCCGTGAGCGGACGAGAGTCACACTGACTGGCCGGTTGTCGCTGAAACCGTGGATGCAGCGCTGCGCCAGTTCCGCCAGCTCCGCCGCGAGGACGTCATCCAATTCCTCGTTCGATGTCAGCAGGGCTGCGGTGGTCATGACGGCCGCTTGGTGAGTGCGGCACGGTCGAGCTTCCCAGAGGCAGTGGAGGGCAGCTCAGCCACTTCGATGAAACGGCTCGGGATCATGTACTCCGGCAGCCGCCGCGCCGCGGCGGCCCGAAGCGCCGGAACGTCGCACCCACTGCCGGCCGACACCACGTGGGCCACGATCTGGCGCTCACCACGCGGACTCCGGGCGACCGTCACAGCAGCCCTCTTGACACCGTCAAGTTGCAGAAGGATCGCCTCGACCTCGCCGAGTTCGATGCGGTAGCCGCGCAGCTGGATCTGGCGGTCGGCACGCCCGACATACCGCAGCTCCCCGTCCTCCCCCAGGAGTACCAGGTCGCCGGAGGCGTACCAGTGGCCGGTGCCAGGACCGCCGAGCTCCACGAACTGCTCTGCGGTCCGCTGCGGGTTGTTCAGGTAGCCGGCTGCCACCTGCGGTCCGCGCAGGAAGAGCTGTCCTTGGTCGCCGGGCTCTACAGGCTGGAGCGCGGTGTCCAGAACCTGGAACTCGAACCCCGGCAACGGCGTGCCGATGGAGGCCGGAAAGTCCGGGATCTCGGTCTGCCCCAAGCGGCGGAACGTGGCATGCACGGTCACCTCCGTGATGCCGTACATGTTGGTGAGGGCGCCGGTGTGCCCAAGTTCCCGCCAGCCGGCCACCGCGCCAGGGCGCAGTTCCTCGCCTCCGAAGATCACATGGCGGATGGACGGCAGGCGCGTCCCGCTGTCCCGCAACGTGTCGACCAGGTGCTCGAACACCGAGGGCACCAGGTTGAGCACCGTCACACCGCTCTGGGCGAGCCACTCGACGGTTCGTCCCGGTGAGCGCAGGACCGGCTGCGACGGAATCGCCAAGCAGCCGCCCGTGGTCCAGGCACCCCACAACTCCCAGACCGAGAAGTCGAAGTTGTAGGAATGCATCAGCGCCCACACATCCCGAGCCTCGAAGTCGAACAGGCTCCCCGTCGCTTCGAAGAGCGCGGCCAACTGCTCGACGCCGATCGCCACCCCTTTGGGGACACCTGTGGACCCCGAGGTGTAGATGACATAGGCGAGCCCGGGCTGAAGGCTGGCAGCCGACGCGCCCTGGCAGAGCCGGACGGCCCGCAACTGCGTGTCCTCGAAATCGCGGTCCTCCAAGACCGCGCTCAGTGTCGCTTCGCGTTCGATCAACGCCGTACGGCCCGACGGATATGCCGGATCGAGGGGAACATAGGCTAACCCCGCCTTGGCCAGACCTACGATCGCGACCGCCACCCGCCGGTCCCGGCTCAGCCGCAGACCGACCCGGGCCCCCGGTCGCAGGCCAGCAGCGCTAAGGCGTGCAGCCACTTCATCGGCTGCGGCATCAAGTTGACCGTACGTTAATTCTGCCTGCTCATCACGGACAGCAGCAGAGTCCGGCTGGGCGGCCACCCGCGCCGCGAACCTCTCTAATGGCGTCCGGTTGGACATGCTTCCCCCTTGTCCTGCCTGGTCTGATCCATCATGACCCGCCCCGACCTGTAGCCCGTCGCGACACCGTTCCAAGGCCTGGCGCCCCTGGCGTCGACCGTACAGAGCGCACAGGAAGCATTGCAACCGCATATGTGACATGTCACTGCGACTCTGATGACGAACGGTGAGTGCCAGCAGAGCGCTGGCTGTGCGGGCATGCCGAAGTGACCGTGGGACCAGGAAGCAGGTAGTCCCACGGCGTGGCTTCGTGTGCTGTCGGGTTGTCCTGCCTAAGGGCTTGCCGAGGAACAAGGTGTTGCTTCCCGCTGTGCGGCTCGTTGGTCTGGTATGGGTGTTTCGGAGGGGACGAGGTCTCAACTCGCTGCCAAGTTCGAGGTGTTGCTGCCGCATCTGGATGAGCGGCAGCGTCGCCTGGCGATGGGAGCGGAGGCCCGGGCTCTGGGGCACGGGGGGATCCGGGCCGTGGCCCGGGCGGCGGGCGTCAGCGAGGTGACCGTGTCGAAAGGCGTGGCCGAGTTGGAGTCGGGCCAGGATCCGCTGGGCCGGGCGCGACGGGCCGGTGGAGGCCGCAGGCGGCTGGCCGATCTGGACCCCGGCCTGCGGCCGGCGCTGTTGGCCCTGGTGGAGCCGGACGTGCGTGGTGATCCGATGTCGCCGTTGCGGTGGACGACGAAGTCCACCCGCCGCCTGGCCGCCGAACTGACCGGGCAGGGCCATCGGATCTCGGCCGACACGGTCGCCGACCTGCTGCGGGAGGAGGGCTTCAGCCTGCAGGCGAACGCCAAGACGCTGGAAGGAAAGCAGCATCCCGACCGGGACGCGCAGTTCCGCTACCTCAACGAGCAGGTCCGCGAGCACCGTGACGCGGGTCAGCCGGTTATCAGTGTCGACACCAAGAAGAAGGAACTGGTCGGCGAGTTCAAGAACAGCGGCCGTGAGTGGCAGCCCGGCGGGGAGCCGGTGCGGGTGAGCGTCCACGACTTCGCTGATCCGGCGCTGGGCAAGGCCGTCCCGTACGGGATCTACGACCTCGCGGCGAACGCCGGCTGGGTGAACGTCGGCTGCGACCATGACACCGCCGCCTTCGCCGTGACCTCGATCCGCCGCTGGTGGCACGGCCTGGGCAAGACCACCTACCCACAGGCGACGCGGCTGCTGATCACCGCGGACGCCGGAGGCTCCAACGGCTACCGCACCCGGGCCTGGAAGATCGAGCTGGCCGCGCTGGCCGCCGAGACCGGGCTGACGATCACCGTGTGCCACCTGCCTCCGAGCACCCAATGCCGTTGCTCGACTCAGTGAACTATCGCAGGGTTCAGGGTGATGGTCTTTGCTGGGACACGTCGGGTCGGTCGACGTGGTTGACCTGCCTT